>CP064979.1:639887-959831 GCA_016699575.1 Flavobacteriales bacterium
AGCCTAGCCGCGTGGTTGATTTGGGGCGGACATCCGCCAACATCACCGATGCTTCTGGCAATTTGCTCTTCTTCACAAATGGCGCGACCGTGGGGATACAGAATGGCGATACAATGCCGAACGGCGGTGGCTTGGCGCCCAGCGACTACACGGACAATTATCCCGAGGCCCTTCAAATACCCCAAGCAGCGTTGATCATTCCGGATCCCGGAGATGGCGAACGCTACTACCTTTTCCATTGCACGGTGGATGACCTGCAGACCTCCACTACGTTCTATCTGTACGTTACCACCATCGACATGGGTTTGAACGGAGGATCTGGAGAAGTTGTCCAGAAGAACGAGGTGGTTCTTAACGCAGCCATTCAGCCCGGCAAGCTGGCAGCCGTGCGCCATGGCAATGGGCGGGATTGGTGGGTGTACGCCCATGAGGTCAACACCGACAGGTTCTGGCGTTTCCTTGTTACTCCGAGCGGTATTGCAGGCCCCAGCGATCAAACGATCGGTGTCGTTCGTCCGTCGGATGCAGGTCGGACGGCCTTTTCCGCCGACGGAAGCAGGTTTGCGTACTACTGGGGCGTTTCGGACTTGGACATTTTTTCCGTGGACCGTTGCACAGGCCTTTTCAGCGACGATGTGCACATCGACATCAACGACTACAATGGCAATGCTGGTGTTGCATTCTCACCGAGCGGCCGATTCCTCTATGTCTCTTCCGTTTACGATGTCTATCAAGTTGACATGGAGGCATCTGATATTGCTGCGTCGATTCTGCACATTGCTGAGTGGGACTCCACATATTCACCGGGACCGCCGTTAGCAACGTTGTTCAATGCCGCGCAGTTGGCACCTGACGGTAGGATCTACATCAGTACGGGCAACGGTACCGACAAGCTGCACGTAATCAACTACCCGGACAGCCTTGGGGCCGCGTGCGGCATTCAACAGCATGCCATTACGCTCCCCACCTACTGGTTCAACTCCCTCCCCAACCACCCCAACTACCACTTGGGCGCCTTGGATGGCAGCGTGTGCGACAGCTTGGATGTGGGGTTGGTGGAGCAGCCGGAGAACTTGAACCTGAGCTTGTACCCCAACCCGAACGCAGGTGCCTTTGCTATCACCTACGCACCACAACCCACCAGCGGTATGCTGGAGGTGGTAGCACTGGATGGCCGTGTGGTGCACCGCGAGAGCGTGGCGCCCTGGAGCCAACTGAATCGCGTGGAGCTGCGGGACTTGTCGCCGGGCATGTACCAGTGCACGGTGCGGTTCGGTGCCCAAGAGGGCGTTAGGAGGTTTGTAGTGGAGTGAGGCGCTGGTGAGCCTATGTTTGATGGAAGCACTATGCAACCATGCGACATACTTGGGGCCACAGGCCCACGACCGATGGACACTCGGCACAGCCGAGCGTCAGCCGAGTGCGATCAGCGGGCGCAGCACACTACGCGAGCAGGTGCGGGGTAGGTGGCAACCCGGTTTACCAGGCAAGGTCGCTGTACACACTGGTTGATGAAACGTTGGACTTTGATGACGCCTTGCTCTGCGTCGCAGCTGGTTACGCAGTGAAGAACGACGACCAAGAGAAACTACGTGTCATGGTGTTCCCCAACCCGAACAGAGATGGGTCATTGAACTTCCGGGTGCTCGGTTTGGTCGATAACAACTTGACTGCTACAGTCAAGTTGTTTGATGAACTGGGCCGCGAGGTTGGCAGCACTCGCATGAACGGCGATCGCACTACAATGGATGTGAGCCAGCTGGCCCAAGGAGCATAGCATTGGACGATAGCGACTGAGGTCGGGACGATCGGTCGCGGCACCGTAACCATCTATTGAGTCGCAGGTACTGATGAAGGCGGGGAGGCTCTTTCGTTGGGTGTTGTTGGGTGGCATAGTTCCTCTCGGCACAAGCATGGCCTGCGGTCAAGGCTCGGACAATCTGTGGCTTGGAGGGTATGACAATTGGTTCGGTGCGGCGCCTTACGGAGGCTCCAATATTGAGTTCGGCTCTGGTGCCCCCGTGATTTCAATGGGCAGCCGATCAATAGACCTGTTCCCCACTGCTGCCAATATCACCGATAGCAATGGTGCGCTACTGTTCTTTACGAATGGAGTGGTTGTTGGCCGAGCCGATGGGGACACCATGTTGAACGGATCAGGGTTGAATCCAAGCGACTACACCAACAACTGGTACCCTAGTGGATTGTCCCTGTATCAGGGTAACATGATCGTCCCCGACCCTGGTAACGACCATCGTTACTACCTGTTTCATTGCACGGCGGACTACATACCGCAGTTCAGTGCGCGGTTTTTGTACCTGACAGTTGTGGACATGAGCTTGGATGGAGGCAACGGTTCAGTAGTAACGAAGAACCAAGTGCTGTACGATGGTGAAATGCAAGCGGGCCGGATCAACGCAGTACGCCACGGCAACGGGCGCGACTGGTGGGTCTATTGCCATGAGTCCAACAGCGATGTATACGTGCGCTGGTTGGTCACTCCACAGGGTGTTACTGGACCATTCACACAAGCGGTGGGGACTTGGAGACCGGTCGATGCCGGTCAGGTCATTTTCTCTCAGGACGGAGAGCTTTTCGCTTACTACTCCGGAGATACCGGTATCGACTTGTATGACGTGAACAGGTGTGATGGCACACTGGCCTACATCGGCCATGCCAATGTGCCGAACGCCCAGTACGGCCTTGGGGTCGCCTTCGCCCCGGGTGGCCGGTTCGTTTACCTGAGTGCACAGTTCTACTTGTACCAAATGGATTGTGCTGCGCAAGACTTGGAAGGATCACTGTTGGAAATCGCTGAATGGGATTCCACATACTCGCCGGCACCCCCGCTCGCGACATTGTTTGGCGCCTCGAAGCTGGCCCCCGACGGCAAGGTGTACATCAGCACATTGAACGGCACCGACAAACTACACGTGATCAACTACCCGGACAGCCTTGGTGCGGCGTGCGACATTCAGCAGCACGCCATTACGCTCCCTACGTACTGGTTCAACTCCCTCCCCAACCACCCCAACTACCACTTGGGCGCCTTGGAAGGCAGCGTGTGCGACAGCTTGGATGTGGGCATGGTGGAGCAACCTGAGAACCTTAACCTGAGCTTGTACCCCAACCCCAATGCAGGGGCGTTCGCCATCACTTTCGCACCACAACCCATCAGCGGTGTGCTGGAGGTGGTAGCACTGGATGGCCGTGTGGTGCACCGCGAGAGCGTGGCGCCATGGAGCCAACTGAAGCGCGTGGAGCTGCCGAGACTTGCACCGGGCATGTACCAGTGCACGGTGCGGTTCGGTGCCCAAGAGGGTGTGAGGAGGTTCGTGGTGGAGTAGGCTACGGCAAGCCTATGTTTGATGGAAGCACTATGCAACCATGCGACATACTTGGGGCCACAGGCCCACGACCGATGGACACTCGGCACAGCCGAGCGTCAGCCGAGTGCGATCAGCGGGCGCAGCACACTACGCGAGCAGGCAATGTCATTAAGTTAAGGGTTCTCACAGGGCCGGTTTGGAGTTGGTGAGATAGACGGGCTTGTCGCGTGTGCGGTACTTGTCGCGATCGCGTGGGAAAGTGCGGCCTGGGCGGATGGGCACGGTGGTGGAGAGGAACAGCTCGGACAGGTCGCGCATGGTCTGCTCATCGTCCTCTTGGGCCATGATGCGCATCACCTCCTGCTTCATGTAGCCGAAGGACACGTTGTTGTTGATCTTGTAGGAGAGCTTGCGCGCGGGGTGCTCGGCGGGCAACTGGTCCTGCGCCTCGTCGAGGAGCAGGGCGTGCAGGTTGCACATGAAAAGCGCTGCATGGAAATCCTGCTGGATGACCACATCGGTGTGTCCGGTGAAGTGCTCCACACGGGCGATGTTCTTGATGGTGTTGTAGAAGCGCTCCACGCCCCAGCGCTTGGCGTACAACTCTTTGAAGACGGCCGTCGCATAGCGCTGTTCATCGGTCAAGGATGTGAGCAGCACTTCCAGTTCGCCATTGTCCAGCAACACCTTCACCATGCGTACGTTGATGCGATCATTGCTCTGCGGACCACGACCGTGCTGGGTGTTCTTGCCAGCGCCCATGGGCACGGTGTGCGAGTGCAGGCCACCGGCCACGAAGTCGATCACCTGCTGGTTGAACTTGTGGGTGCAACGGATCAGGAAATGCGCTCCGCGCTCCAGCACCGCCGACATGAGCGCATAGCTGGGATAGCCGCGGTCGTAGATCATCAGGTCGCCCTCTTGGCACATGTGCAAGTGCTGCAAGGCCAGTTCACGTTCGCCCACCGCCCAGGGCGATAGCGTGCCATGGAGCACCATGTTGTTGAGCACATCGTAGAGCACCGAGCAACGCGCCTGCACCGTGCGGTTGCCGTGCTGGTTGCTCGCGCCGCCGTAGTGCTCGCCCAGTTCCTTGGTATGCGGCAGGTTGATGATGGACCCGTCGGTGGCCAGGAGCCGAAAGCCTTGCCAGCGCTTCACACGCTCGTCGTTGTCGGTGTAGAACTCTTGGTTCATCACTCGCATGAGTTCCTTGAACACCCCGGGCTCCACCTTCCTTCTGCTCTGGTTGAAGGCACTGCCCGATACGTTGCGCACCCCGTCGGCGAAGGCGCGCACGAAGCCCGTGAGTTCCAGCTGCAGGCTGCGCCGCGAGAGGCTCAGCATGAAGAGCACCACCTTCTTGAAGGGCATCTTGCGTTGGCGTGTGAAGTCTTTGGGCGAGCGCCTGAAGGTCTCCCTCAATGCGTCGCTGGCCAAACATCTTCTCACTGTTACGAGGATCCCACGGTTGGTCTTGCGCTTCGCTCTTGGTGCCATGGGCCAAAGAGCCTCCCCGCCGATCACCGTTGATCCCTCGACACCGCGACTTTTCAACCGCGTTGATCACAGCACAAGGCACTCCTTAACTTAATGACATTGCGCGAGCAGGTGCGGGGGATTTCGATGACGCCTTGCTGTGCGTGGCTGCTGGATTCGCAGTGAAGAAGGAAGATGTGGTCTCACCAACGGTGATTGTCTTCCCCAACCCGAACCGAACGGGTCAATTGAACTTCAGGCTTAGCGTACTGGATACAGAACAACAACTGAAAGGTCAGGTGTTGCTGTATGATGTGCAAGGCCAACTGGTTGAGAGCAAGCTATTGCACAACACCAGAGAACTGTTGGAGGTGGGGCACTTGGCACAGGGCCTCTACCATTGGGAGGTAATCGTTGATGACCATGTGCTGGGAAGGGGCAAGGTCATTCAATATTGAAAGACAATGGTCAAGCTCTGGGGAGGCGCCGTATTTGGATTGTGCTCAACACTTGCCCTTGGTCAAGGGCGTGACAATCTGTGGATGGGGGGCTCGGAAGGGTTTGCTCCTATACCCTTCGGTGGTTCCTCGATCAATTTTGTCACAGGTACCGCAGACATCTACTATAACAACCGGCCCATAGACCTTTATTACACTGCCGCCAACATTAGCGATGCCGCAGGCAATCTGTTGTTCTTTTCCAACGGTGTTGTGGTAGGAAAGGCAGATGGCGATACGATGCAGAACGGCACAGGTCTGAACCAAGTGACTACACGGACAATTGGTACCCCACAGGCCTTTCCCTATGCCAGGGCAATATGATCTTGCCGGATCCTGGAAACGATGACCGGTATTATCTCTTCCATTGCACGGCGGACTACATACCGCAGTTCAGTGCGCGGTATCTGTACCTGACAGCCGTGGACATGAGCTTGGATGGCGGTAACGGAGCAGTTGATACGAAGAACCAAGTGCTATACGATGGCGAAATGCAGGCGGGACGGATCAATGCTGTACGCCACGGAAACGGGCGTGACTGGTGGGTCTATTGCCATGAGTCCAACAGTGATGTGTACATGCGCTGGTTGGTGACTCCACAAGGCGTTGCAGGGCCTATCACGCAAGCAGTAGGGACATGGAGACCGGTCGATGCCGGTCAGGTAATCTTCTCACAAGACGGGCAAAGGTTCGCCTACTATTCCGGTGACACGGGTGTGGACCTATACGACGTGGATCGTTGCAACGGCGAGTTGGTCTATGTCGGACATGCCGACGTACCGAATGCCCAATACGGGGTGGGTGTCTCATTCTCCCCCAATGGTCGATTCGTTTACCTGAGCGCCCAGAACTTTCTGTACCAGATGGACGCCGATGCGAGCGACTTACAAGCGTCCTTGTTGGAAATCGCGGAGTGGGATTCGACCTATTCACCGAACCCGCCTTTTGCGACAAAGTTCGGTGCCTCCAAACTCGCACCTGATGGCAAGATCTACATCAGCACGATGAACAGCACCGACAAGCTTCACGTGATCAACTACCCGGACAGCCTTGGTGCCGCGTGCGACATTCAGCAGCATGCCATTACGCTCCCCACCTACTGGTTCAACTCCCTCCCCAACCACCCCAACTACCACTTGGGGGCCTTGGATGGCAGCGTGTGCGACAGCTTGGATGTGGGCTTAGCGGAGTTGCCGGAGAACTTGAACCTGAGCTTGTACCCCAACCCGAACGCAGGTGCCTTTGCCATCACCTACGCACCACAACCCACCAGCGGTGTGCTGGAGGTGGTAGCACTGGATGGCCGCGTGGTGCACCGCGAGAGCGTGGCGCCTTGGAGCCAACTGAAGCGCGTGGAGCTGCCGCGACTTGCACCGGGCCTATACCAATGCACGATGCGGTTCGGTGCCCAAGAGGGCGTTAGGAGGTTCGTGGTGGAGTAGGCTATCGCAAGCCTATGTTTGATGGAAGCACATTGCAACCATGGAACATACATGGGGCCACAGGCCCACTACCGATGGACACTCGGCGCAGCCGAGCGTCAGCCGAGTGCGATCAGCGGGCGTTGTGCACTGCGCGAGCAGGTGCGGAGAAAAACTGGGACAGGGCAAAGTGACCATCTTCTAGAGCGTTCTCTGATGAAGCCTTTCCCTGATCCGATCAGTTCCGCGTGGGAACGGTGCGCTTGTATTGTTTTTGGCTTGGTTGTCTGTAGTGTCGCGCAACCGCAAGGTCTCAACAACCTATGGCAAGGCGGGTTTGAGCATATCAGCGGCCCTCCTTGGGGAGGCTCGGACATTGAGTTCTACAGCGGCGCAGCCGTGATCACTTCGGAACTCGACAGAGTCATCGACTTGAAGCACACGTCTGCGAACATTACCAACGCCAATGGTGATTTGCTGTTCTTCACGAACGGTGTCGTGGTTGGTCAAGCCGATGGTGATACCATGCTTAACGGTTCAGGCCTCAATCCCAGCGACTACACCGACAACTGGTACCCTGGTGGGCTGCTTCTACCACAAGCGGCAATCATCATCCCAGGCCCTGGAGATGCGGAGAAGTACTACTTGTTCCACTGTACCTACGACGACATACCGTCTTTCACGGCCTTCAACCTCTACGTTACAACTGTGGACATGAGCCTGAATTCGGGGGCTGGGGAGGTCGTGGAAAAGAACGAGGTCATCCTCTCAGGCGAGATACAGGCGGGAAGACTAGACGCTGTGCGGCACGGCAATGGAAGGGACTGGTGGGTATATGCCCATGAGGTGGATTCCGACCGCTTCTGGCGTTTCTTGGTGTCGCCGAGCGGCATTGATGGGCCGTACGAACAGACCATTGGGGTTGCCCGACCAGCAGATGGCGGGCGGACGGTCTTCTCTCCGGATGGGAGCAAGTTTGCCTATTACTGGGGTGGGTCTGACTTGGACATCTTCGCCGTAGATCGTTGTTCCGGTAATATGAGTGACCACGTGCATGTCGCCATCGATGATTTCGACGGTAGCGGTGGTGTTGCCTTCTCACCAAGTGGACGATTCCTGTATGTCTCGTCCGTGTACGATGTCTACCAAGTTGATATGGACGCTCCTGACGTGGGGGGTTCTATCACTCACATTGCAACATGGGACTCCACGTATTCACCATCTCCTCCGTTCGCTACACTCTTCGAAGAAGCCCGCCTAGCCAGGGATGGCAAGATCTACATCAGTACTGGCAACAGCACTTTCAAACTGCATGTGATCAACTACCCGGACAGTCTCGGCGCAGCGTGCGACATTCAGCAGCATGCCATTACGCTCCCCACCTACTGGTTCAACTCCCTCCCCAACCACCCCAACTACCACTTGGGGGCCTTGGATGGCAGCGTATGCGACAGCTTGGATGTGGGCTTGGTGGAGCAGCCGGAGAACTTGAACCTGAGCTTGTACCCCAACCCCAACGCGGGCGCCTTTGCCATCACCTACGCACCGCAACCCACCAGCGGCACGCTCGAGGTGCATGCACTGGATGGCCGTGTGGTGCACCGCGAGAGCGTGGCGCCTTGGAGCCAACTGAAGCGCGTGGAGCTGCGGGACTTGTCGCCGGGCCTGTACCAATGCACGGTGCGGTTCGGTGCCCAAGAGGGCGTTAGGAGGTTCGTGGTGGAGTAGGCTACGGCAAGCCTATGTTTGATGGAAGCACTATGCAACCATGCGACATACTTGGGGCCACAGGCCCGCGACCGATGGACACTCGGCACAGCCGAGCGTCAGCCGAGGAGCGCTTACCACTGGATGATCACAACAGTAAGCGGCGTGCTTTGACAAGGCACCGTAACAGTTTACTGAGCCCCACCGTGGATGAACCGATGAAGACGAGAAGAGCCCGAGTGCGTGTGTTGCTGAGCGCCGTTGTCGCGCTTGGCGGGGGTGCGGCCTTCGGTCAAGGTCTGGACAACCTTTGGCTAGGTGGCTATGACAACTGGTTTGGTGCAGCGCCATGGGGTGGGTCGAGCATCAACTTTACAACGGGAACACCAGTGATCTACCAAGATCCGAGATCCATTGACCTCCTTCACACGGCAGCGAACATTAGCGATTCGAACGGTGAATTGCTCTTCTTCACGAACGGTGTGGTGATCGGGAAAGCCGACGGTGATACAATGCAGAACGGAGCGGGGTTGAATCCGAGCGACTACACGGACAATTGGTACCCGGATGGCTTGCTTTTGTACCAAGCCGACTTGATCATCCCGAAACCGGGACACCCAAATCGGTATTTCCTGTTCCATAACACCGTGGACGTGATACCTGGGTTCACAAGCTTGTACGTTTACCTCACCGAGGTTGATATGAGCTTGGATGGAGGGAGCGGCGCTGTGCTAACGAAAAACCAAGTGTTGCATACCGGCCCACTTCAGAACGGGCATTTGACCGGTGTGAAGCACGGGAACGGTCGTGACTGGTGGGTGTTTGCTCACGCGCTTAACACGGATGAATTCCTCCGGTGGTTGGTTACCCCGCAGGGGGTTTTCGGACCCTGGAGCCAAAGCGTAGGTGCTGTCAGGGACGCGGACCCGGGCCAAGTTGTGTTCAGTTCCGATGGTGGTCGCTTCGCGTATTTTGCCGGCCTGTCCGGCTTGGACGTGTTTGAGGTGGACCGCTGTTCAGGACTTTTTTCCGTCTTTGGCCATGTGGATGTATTGGACGGGTTTTACGGCATCGGCGCTTCCTTCTCCCCCAACGGGCGTTTCGTGTACTTGAGCAATGGTTTGGACATGTTCCAAGTTGACACCGAGGCAGCCGATATGCAGGGCGACACGGTGCATATTGCGAGATGGGATTCCACCTACTCCCCAGAGTTCCCATTCGCAACCGTATTCGGTGCGTCAAAGCTTGCTCCGGATGGTAAGATCTACATCAGCACGTTGAACAGCACGGATAAGCTGCACGTGATAAACTATCCGGACAGCTTTGGCCTGGCATGTGGTATTGTGCAACATGCCATCACCCTGCCCACCTACTGGAAGAACTCCCTCCCCAACCACCCCAACTACCACTTGGGGGCCTTGGATGGCAGCGTATGCGACAGCTTGGATGTGGGGTTAGTGGAGCAGCCGGAGAACTTGAACATGAGCTTGTACCCCAACCCCAACACGGGGGCCTTTGCCATCACCTATGCACCGCAACCCAGCAGCGGCACGCTGGAGGTGCACGCACTGGATGGCCGCGTGGTGCACCGCGAGAGCGTGGCGCCTTGGAGCCAACTGAAGGGCGTGGAGCTGCCGCGACTTGCACCGGGCCTATACCAATGCACGGTGCGGTTCGGTGCCCACGAGGGCGTTAGGAGGTTCGTGGTGGAGTAGGCGGCGGTAGGCCTATGTTTGATGGAAGCACATTGCAACCATGGAACATGGGGGCCACAGGCCCACTACCGATGGACACTCGGCACAGCCGAGCGTCAGCCGAGTGCGTTCAGCGGGCGTTGTGCACTACGCGAGCAGGTGCTGGGGGTCTGTACCAGTGGACGATGACCATGGATGGTGTGCGATTGCAACAGGGTAGTGTGACAATTTTCTGAGCTACGAATGAGAGTAGTGATGCGCTACACGCAAAGGACAGTTCTTGGGATGTTCGGCATCATTTGCCTAGGCCATTGGTTTGCTCAACGAGCCATAGGGCAGGGTTTGAACAACCTGTGGCAGGGAGGATACGAGCACATCAGCGGTCCTCCTTGGGGCGGCTCGGACATCGAATTTGCCGGTGGCACCGCCACAATTTCCCCCCAATTGTCCCGTGTCATCGACCTGCAGCACACGGCAGCGAACATTACGAGTTCTACAGGCGAACTGCTGTTCTTTACCAACGGAGTTGTAATTGGCCAAGCCGATGGCGACACCATGTTGAATGGGGCAGGGCTCAACCCCAGCGACTACACCGACAATTGGTACCCGGGCGGGCTCCTGCTCCCACAAGCAGCACTCATCATACCTGATCCGGGCAATGCCGAGCGGTGCTTTTTGTTCCACTGCACATACGATGACATCCCCACGTTTGCGGCGTACAACTTGTATGTGACAATCGTTGACATGAGCTTGAACTCAGGCCAGGGATCTGTACTGCAAAAGAACCAGGTAATTCATACGGGGAATATTCAAGCAGGCCGACTGGATGCGGTACGGCATGGCAATGGACGCGATTGGTGGGTTTATGCGCACGAGATCGCCACAGACCGCTTCTGGCGGTTTCTCGTGTCACCAAGCGGCGTTGACGGTCCTTACGAACAATTCGCTGGTGTTGCACGACCTGCAGATGGGGGGCGAACTGTTTTCTCGCCGGACGGAAGCAAGTTCGCGTACTACTGGGGCGGGTCCGACCTGGACATCTTCTCGGTCGATCGTTGCTCAGGGCTCTTCAGCGACCATGTTCACATCAGTATTGATGATTACGACGGAAGCGGTGGTGTGGCCTTCTCCGCGAGCGGCCGCTTTCTGTATGTGTCCTCGGTGCTTGATGTGTACCAAGTGGACATGGATGCAACCGATATTGGTGCATCCATATTGGACATAGCCTCTTGGGACTCCACCTACTCACCTTTCCCGCCCTTTGCTACCGTTTTTGATGCGGCCAAGCTTGCTCCGGACGGGAGGATCTATATCAGCACGGGCAACAGCACTGACAAGCTGCATGTGATCAACTATCCGGACAGCTTTGGTCTTGCCTGCGATTTGGTTCAACATGATATCACTTTGCCCACCTACTGGCAAAACTCCCTCCCCAACCACCCCAACTACCACTTGGGTGCGTTGGCTGGGAGCGTATGCGACAGCTTGGATGTGGGGTTGTTGGAGCAGCCGGAGAACTTGAACATGAGCCTATACCCCAACCCCAACACGGGGGCTTTTGCCATCACCTACGCACCCCAACCCACCAGCGGTGTGCTGGAGGTGGTAGCACTGGATGGCCGCGTGGTGCACCGCGAGAGCGTGGCGCCTTGGAGCCAACTGAAGGGCGTGGAGCTGCGGGACTTGTCGCCGGGCCTGTACCAATGCACGGTGCGGTTCGGTGCCCAAGAGGGCGTTAGGAGGTTCGTGGTGGAGTAGGCGGCGGCAAGCCTATGTTTGATGGAAGCACATTGCAACCATGGAACATACATGGGGCCACAGGCCCACTACCGATGGACACTCGGCACAGCCGAGCGTCAGCCGAGTGCGATCAGTGGGCGTTGTGCACTACGCGAGCAGGTGCGGAGAGGTGAGCGTCTTGGACCGGCACCTCGCAAGAATGAGCTCTGGTCAGTGCCCAATACGATAGGTCGGTCCTGTTGCGGCAACGCTTCCAGTCCCCCACGTCTATCATTGCCACCGCAGTCCACTGATCGGCATGCCCTTGTTCAGCACCATCAAGAACTTCTTCTCCCCTGACCGCCGCTGGCCTTGGCTGCTGCTGGCCTTGGCGCTGAAGCTGGGCGGTGTGGTGTTCTTCCTCATCTATAACCGCGCCGAGGCCGGCAGCCGGCACATTGCGCTGGAGCACGGCGATACGTTCTCGTACCTGGACCCCATCGACAACCTGCTCAGCACGGGCCATTACACGCCCGACCTGCGCATGCCCGGCTACGGTGCGGTGTACCTGCTCTTCCGGTTGGTGGTGGAGCCCATCATCGCGCGCGACCTGGTGGTGCTGTTGCAGATGGTGCTGGCTGCCGTGGCCGTGTACGTAGGGGCGCGTCTCGCACAGCGCCTTACGGGCAGGAACGCGGCCTTCGTCATCGTCTTCTTCCTGCTGGGCATAAGCCCGTACATGAGCACGTTGGAGAGCCGGTTGTGCACGGAGAGCTTCTGCACCTCGGCGTTGATCTTCGCTTGTTGGCTGCTGCTGCGCTGGCGCGATGAAGGACGTAAGCGCTGGCTCTTGCTGGCCGGTGCGTTGGTGGGCTGGGCCATCTTCCTGCGGCCCATTACAGGCGTGGCGCTGTTGGCGCTGGCGCCCATGGCCTATGTGAGCACCGCCCCCACCCTGCTGAAGCGCTGGTGGCCGGTGGTGCTCTTCCTGCTCCCCTTCGGCGTGGCGGATGGCATTTGGACCGCCCGCAACTATGTGGTGAACCAGGCTTTCCATCCGCTCACCAACGGGCTCTACTACACCAATGCAAGCGGGCGTGTGTACTGGGCCTGCGTGGACCTGGTGCGCCTTTATGGTGGGCACAGCATGTGGTGGGACGACCGCAGCCACGTGGCCTGGTTCAACGCCTACGACGTGGGCACCGGGCTGCCCAAGAACACCAATGGCCTGCCCCCGCCGGATTGGTTCCACACACCTGAGTTCAACCTGGACAGTCTCAAGGATCTTTCCGCCCGGACCTATCATGTGCAGGAAAGTGCCATGGACAGCGCGGAACGCGAAACCCTAACGCTCGCCACAGTGGCCCGCTACCGGCGCTATGTCGACAGTGCGCGGGAGCACTTCCCGCTTCGCACCACCATAGGGGGCAGGGCCATGAACACATGGAACTTCTTCTGGCAATACGGCTCGGCGGGGTTGTTCTTCAAGCCATGGGCGGAATCGTCGCTGCCTGCCAAGGCCATGAAGGCCTACCAAGGCGCCGTGTACCTGGTGGCCATTTTCCTGGGCACCGCAGCGGGGCTGTTGCGCCTGTTCGACCGGCGCAGCAGCATGCCCCTGCGCAGCGTAGGTGCCTTGGCGGTCGTGGGGGTGCTGATGATCCCGCTCCTGTTCCAGTTGACGGAGTACAGGTACAGCGTGCCGAGCTTTCCCTTCCTGTTGATCCTGGCCTTGGACCAATTGTACCGGTGGAAGGCTTCCTTGCGCACCTGAACGCGTCTTGAAGTTTACGAACGACATTTGGCCGCCTTCCGCCCGAGCACGCCGCACCCATGCCACGGATCTCACTGGTCATTCCCGTATTCAACGAAGCTGAGAGCCTTCCTTACCTCTTCGAGGCCCTGGACAAGGCCCTTGCAGGCCTTGACCACGAGATCGTGCTGGTGAACGACGGCTCGCGCGACAAAAGCATGGAGGTGCTGCGCGAGCACGCCGCGCGCGACCCCAAGCTGAAGGTGATCGACTTCCGTCGCAACTTCGGGCAAACGGCCGCCATCAACGCTGGCATACAGCACGCCACCGGCGATGTGCTGGTGCTGATGGACAGCGATCTGGAGAACGACCCCGCCGACATACCGCGGCTGCTGGCCGAACTGGACAATGGCTTCGATGTGGTGAGCGGCTGGCGCAAGGACCGCTGGCAAGGCAGCTACCTGACGCGCAAACTGCCCAGCGAAACGGCCAACCGCCTGATCAGCTCCATCAGCGGGGTGAAGCTGCACGACTACGGCTGCACGCTGAAGGCCTATCGCCGCGACGTGATCAAGGACGTGGCGCTGTACGGCCAGATGCACCGCTTCATTCCGGTGTATTGCAGCTGGCAGGGCGGCCGCGTGGGCGAGCTACCGGTGAACTACACCCCGCGCCGTTTCGGCAAGAGCAACTACGGTCTGTTCCGCACTTACAAGGTGCTGCTGGACCTGCTGCTCATCAAGTTCCTGGACAAGTTCATGACCAAGCCCATCCACTTCTTCGGTGGTGCGGGCTTCATCAGCTTCATCCTTGCCTTCATAACGGGCGGGCTGGCGTTGTACTTCAAGTTCACCGGGCAGAAGGACCTGGTCGAAACGCCGCTGCCGGTCATCACGGCCATGTTCCTCATCGTGGGGCTGGTGATGGTGCTGCTGGGCATCCTGGCGGAAATACAAATGCGCACCTACTACGAAAGCCGCGGTGTGCGCCCGTACTCCATCCGCAGCAAGGTGAATTGCTGAACCCATGCGCAAACTGAACCTCGGCAGCGGCGAATTCCTCAAGGAGGGGTTCGTGAACGTTGACTTCTACTCGGTGAGCAAACCCGATGTGGAGCATGACCTGTCGAAGTTCCCCTACCCGTTCGCCGACAACGAGTTCGACCACGTGGAGAGCGACCACTGCTTCGAGCACCTGCCCAACCCGTTCGCGGTGATGCGCGAAGTGCACCGCATTGCGAAGCCCGGCGCCACCGTCGTCATACGGGTGCCGCACTTCAGCCGGGGCTTCACGCATGCCGAGCACAAGGCCGGGTTCGACGTCACCTTCCCGTACTACTTCCGCAGCGACTTCAAGGGTGGCTACCAAGGGGTGGAGTTCGGCACCACGGCGGTGAAGCTCACCTGGTTCGCACAGCCGTACTTCAAAAAGTCGGTGCTGTCCCCGCCGGTGTTCTGGACAGCACGCACCATGGGCGCCGTGTTCAGCTTCTTCGCGAACCTTTCACCGTTCCTGTGCAGCCGCATCTGGTGTTTCTGGGTGGGTGGTTTCGAAGAGGTTGAATTCCGATTGACGGTCAAGAAGTGAATGGCACGCACCGAGTTCGACCACGACCGGTTCGAAGAGGCCTACCCGCCGGGCATTGAGCGCTCGTGGTGGCAACGCGCCCGCAACGCCGTGATCGCACAGGCGTTCCGGAAGTATGTTCCGCGCAATGCCCGGGTGATGGAGATCGGTTGTGGTACCGGCATCGTAACGGCACACCTGCGCGAGCAAGGCTGGAACGTGACCGGGGTGGAGCTGGGCACGCCCAGCGCAGGGCTCCGCGCCCCGGAGCATTTGCTGCTCGGCCAGGACGCACTGGCACTGCCCCTGGACGTGCGCGAGCGCATCAATGTGCTGTGCTCCTACGATGTGATCGAGCACATCGAGGATGCCCCGGCCTTCCTCAAGGGGCTCGCTGGCGGTTTCCCGAACGCAAGCACCCTGGTGGTGACCGTGCCGGCGCGCACAGAGCTCTGGACCACGTTCGATGACCACTTCGGCCACTTCCGCCGATATGATCGGGCATTGCTTGCCCGGCATTTCGCTGAAGGCGGATGGCAGACGTTGAGCAACGAGTACTTCTTCCATGGGCTCTACCCGGCCATCCTATTGAACAACATGGTGCGCGGCCGGCAGCGCGCGCTCCGTTTCGAGGCGCCGGCCCCGGGCCCCGCATCGGCCGTCAATGCGCTGCTGGGCCGCATGTTCGCGGCTGAGCATGCGCTCTTGCCCGGGGCTTTGCACGGCACTTCGCTCATTGGTGTGGCCGCACGGACGCCAAGCAACAGTTGACATGTGCGGTATAGCGGGCTTCCAAGGCAAGGGCACGCTTGAAGATGCGCAGCGCATGATCGCGCGCATCAACTACCGTGGTCCGGACCTGCAGGATGCGACGATGGTGGCCGACACGGGTCTTGCCCATGCGCGCCTCAGCATCATTGACCTGAGCCATGGCGCCGACCAACCGATGTTCGATGCAACGCGCGAGCTGTGCATCGTCTTCAACGGCGAGATATACAACTACAAGGAGCTGCGCGAGGAACTGCTGCGCACCGGCAGGCACACGTTCCGCACGAACGGGGACACCGAAGTGCTGCTGGCGCTGTACCGCGAGCACGGCACGGCCATGCTGCCGAAGCTCAACGGCATGTTCGTCTTCGCGCTGCACGATGCACGCACGGGCGAGCTCTTCCTGGCGCGCGATCGCATGGGCAAGAAGCCGTTGCACTACGCGCAGACCGCAGCAGGTTTCGTCTTCGGTAGCGAACTGAAAGCGGTGCTCGCGCATCCCGATGTGCACGAGGACATCGACCCCGTTGCGCTGAACCAGTACCTCACCTTCGAGTACGTACCCACGCCGCGCTGCATTGTGCAAGGCGTGCAGAAGCTGCGTCCCGGCCACAGCATGCTGGTGAAGCACGGCCGCATCATCAGCGGGACGCCCTACTGGGAACCGTCGTTCACCAAGCAGTCCATCGGCGAAGAGGAAGCAGCTGCACTGCTTGACGACGCACTGCTGAAGGCCACCGAACGCCGGTTGATGAGCGACGTGCCGTTGGGCGTGTTCCTCAGCGGCGGTATCGACAGCAGCGCGGTGGCGTACTACGCACAACGCAGTTCCACCACGCGCATCAAGACCTTCAGCATCGGTTTCGAGGAGGCCAGCTACGACGAGAGCGCACACGCACGACTGGTCGCCGAGCGGCTGGGCACCGAGCACCACATGGAAGTGCTCACGCAACGTGACAGCCTGGAACTGATCCCGGACATCTACGCAAGGCTCGACGAGCCCTTTGCGGATGCCTCGCTCATCCCCACCCACCTGCTCAGCCGAAGCGCGCGCAAGCATGTAACGGTGTGCCTCGGTGGCGACGGCAGCGACGAACTGCTGGCAGGCTATCCCACCTTCAACGCCGATCGCTTCCGCAAGCTGTTCAGTGCATTGCCGCAACCGGTGATCGCTGCACTGCGCAACGCGGCCAACCTGCTGCCCACCAGCGACGCCAACATCTCGTTCGACTTCAAGGTGAAGCAGTTCCTCCGTGGCTTCGAAGGCAACGCTCGACAAGTGAATACGCTGTGGCTCGGCAGCTTCACACCACGCGAGAAGCAACAACTGCTGAGCCCGGAGCTGAGGGCAACGCTGGGCAACACCACCGGCCTCGAACCCATCGACGATGCGCTACGCGGCTCACAGTGGGCCAACAACGGCTTGGATGAAGTGATCCTCGTCTTCCTGCGCACCTACCTGTTGGACGACATCCTCTTCAAGGTGGACCGGGCCAGCATGTACACGTCGTTGGAGGTGCGCGCGCCATTCATGGACGTGGAGGTGGTGGCGCTGATCAACAGCCTGCCGGACCACATGAAGATCCGCGGAACCAACGGCAAGTGGCTGCTGAAGAAGGTGATGCGCGGCAAGCTGCCCGATGCCATCATCGACCGGCCGAAGAAGGGTTTCGGCATTCCGTTGAGCCATTGGTTGCGGCACGAGCTGCGCGCGTTGTGCGACGATATGCTCTCACCGGAGCGCATACGCCGCGATGGCTACTTCAATGTTGCTTATGTGGAACGTTTGAAGCGCGAGCACATGTCCGGCAAGGCCAACCACCGCAAGTTGCTGTGGACGCTGATCGTGTTCCAGCTGTGGCGGTCGCGCGCCTAGCCGTCGTCAGCGTCCGTTCTCTGCCACTACTTCCAGCGCCGCGCAACGCGCAATAGCAGCCGGAGTAACAACAGGCTCTTCACTAGGCAACTTGCCGTTCGGGAACCGTTGCTGGATGATGCGTTGCGCATGCGGGCCATCGAGCTTCATGCTACCCCACTTCTCCACCTCGCCCACTTCGATCCCCGCGCCGTTCTGGTAGATCTTCCATACGAGTTCACTGCAGTAGATCTCGTCGTCGCTCCAGAGGAAGCGGGTGTCGTAGGGGACACCCAGATGCTTCCTGCCTTCAGCTTCCATGCGAGAGAGCACCGCGGGAGTGAGTTTGGAAGGGTCCTTCAAACGCAGCACGGCCCAGTGCCCGGTACGGCCCAGCCATTCGCCCAGCGTTGTGGTACGCACCGGGCCCACCGCTTCGAGCACCATCGCTTTTCCGTTCTCCACGAAGACGATACCGCAGTGGGTCCAATCGCTACCGGTAGCTTCCTTGATGGCGCTGCACTGGGGTGAGATGGAGGTTTGCACCACGATGTCGCCGGCCTGCACCGCCGGCAGCGGCCGTGACTTGGCCTTGGTCTGAAGTGCGGCGTCTCCCCACGCACTGCCCACGATGAGCAAGCCGATGAAGGCGAAGAGGAAGAAGGAACGATAGCGGCGGACGGCGGTGCGGATGGACATGATCTTCAAGCTTGCCCGATGGAACCAACCACCGTGCCGAGCTTGAATGCTCCTACTTCAGCAGGGTAACGTCGTCCACGCCAAATGCACGCGACGCCACGAAACCTTCACCGTACTTCACCCCGATGAGACGGCCGATCTGCAACGCACGCCCTTCCACGAACGCCGGGAAATCCTGGCCGCTGATGCTCGAAACGGGCTCAGAGCTGGTGGGGTCGAAGAATTGGCTCTTGAAGGCGAACATGGCGGCCATACGCTTCTCCCAGTAGGGCGTGACATCCACTACGAGGGTGGGTTCCATCCACCAATCCTGGATGGTGTGCAGCACGGTGGTGGGGCGCCAAGCCTCTTGGGAATTCCCATCGTCGCTGGTTTCCACGCGGCGAAGTCCGCTGAGAAAGCAGGCTTCAGTAACGAGCGCTGCACTGCGCCCATGGTCCGGGTGGCGGTCCTTCAGTGTATTGGTGAAGATCACTGAGGGCTTGTGGCGGCGGATGACCTGCACCACCTTGAGCAGGCTCTCCCGATCGGCGCGGAAGAAGCCGTCGGCCAAGTCGAGCTGGTAACGGAAGTCAGCGCCGAGGACCTTGCGGGCCGCCTCTGCCTCCTCCTTGCGCAAGGCACCATTGCCGCGCGTGCCCAGTTCGCCAACGGTGAGTTCCACCAAACCAACACGTTTGCCCAGCGCCACATGGTGCAGCACGGTGCCGCCCATGCAGAGCTCCACATCATCAGGATGTGCAGTGATACAGAGGATGTCGACCTCGCTCATTTGCCGCCGAGCCAATTGAGCACCTCATCGCACAGCGGATCCTTGCCGCTCGGCAGGTACATGACCAGGCGCCCTTGTTCATCGATGAGGAACTTGTTGAAGTTCCACTTCACCTTGAAGTCGTCGAAGCCGTTCTGGCTCTTCTGCGTTAGCCACTGGTAAACGGGGTGCTGGTCGTCGCCCTTGGTGCTCACCTTGCTCATCATGGGGAAGGTGACGCCGTAGTTCTTCTGGCAGAAGGCACCGATCTCGGCCTCGGTGCCGGGCTCCTGCCCGCCGAAGTCGTTGCTGGGGAAGCCTAGCACCACAAAACCCTTGTCCTTGTAAGCTTCATACAGCTCCTGTAGCTGCTTGTACTGGCCGGTGTAGCCACACTCGCTGGCCGTGTTCACCACCATGATCTTCTTGCCCTTGAACTGCTCCATCTCAACGGGCTGGCCATCGAGCGAGGTGGCGGACAAGGAATGGAACGAAGCCGGTGGTTCAACGGGCACCGCAACGGACTGCGCCTTGGCACCGAACGGATTGAGCGCGGAGAGGACGGAAAGGAGGAACGATCGCATAAGCATGTCTTGACCTTGTGGGCGCGAAGATCGGGCTCGGCACCGTGCGTTTAACGCGCGGATATCTTTGACCGCGCATGCCCGGCCAACGGGCCTTGGACCCCGTGATGCGCATCCTCCTCTACCCGACCGTTCTACTGTCCCTTCTGGCCACCGCGCAATCGCCGGTGAAGATCCTCGACCCGAAAGCCCTCGACCCGAAAGAGGACCTGCGCAAGGACAAGCAGGCGATGCTCGGGCTACAAGCGGCCGGGCTCACCACCGAAGAGCAGGAAGCGGTATCGGCGCAGAGCATCCTGGCCATCTGGCCCATGGGCCTGTCCAACGACAGCGCGCGCAACGCGAACTCGCCCTACATCCAGAACTACTCAGCCTTCCGCCTTGGCAATTTCAAGCGCGACACGGTGATGATGGCCGTGGTGATGCTGCCCGCCGCAAGCAACATCCACATGCCGGAGGAGATGCGCCCGAAGGCCGACCTCTTCGTGGCAGTGCCGGAGCGCGCACTGTACAACGCCAACAGCAACGCGCAGCGCCCGCGCATTAGCCGCGGCCCGCGCTGGAAGAGCCTGCGCGAAGCGAAGATCATCAAGCCCGATGACCTCTTCGCCACCTATGAGCTGGCGGCCGACAGCGCCGGCAAGACAGCCATGCTGCGAACCATGAGCCAGAGCGAGTACGACCAAGTGGTGTTCCGCAGCAATGAGACCAACTGGCCCGACGGCATCAACACCTTCGACGAGCGCTACCCGAAGCTGACCGATTTCAAGAAGTACAAGGCCTACGCCAGCGCCAAGTGGGACGACAAGATCCTCATCATCGTTCCGGCCGAGAAGAACAAGAAGATGCCCGCGCTGCTGCGCCCCTACGTGGACCTGTACTTCATCTACAGCAAGAGCGCCGTGGAGGTGAAGGAGAAGAAGAAGAAGTAGGGACGACCATTTGGTCGTCCATGCGACCGGAGCACCCATGAAGCCCTCCGAGATACGTGGCATGCTGGCAATGGAGCTGCGGCTCGACCTGCGGCAGCGGCATGCGTTCGGTGGGCTGTTGCTCTATGTGATCGGCGCGGTGTACGTGTGCTACCTGAGCGTTCAGAAGCTCGTGGACGTCCCAATGTGGAACGCGCTGTTCTGGGTCATCCAGTTGTTCGCTGCGTTCAACGCACTCTCGCGGTCGTTCCAGCGGGAAGAAGGCGGACGGCAACTGTACCTCTACACCTTGGTGGATCCGCGGTCGGTGATCCTCGCGCGCACGCTCTACAACGCACTGGTGATGGTGCTGCTCACCTTTCTCAGCCTGGGTTTCTACACGCTCTTCCTCGGTGGAGAAGCGCTCGGCAAGGCTGAGCTGGGGCAATTCGTGCTGGTGACTTTGCTCGGGGGTGTGGGCTTCGCGGCGGTCCTCACGCTCATCAGCGCGTTGGCCGCACGCGCGGGCAATGGCCTTGGTTTGATGGCCATCCTCGGCTTTCCGGTGGTGCTGCCCATGCTGCTCACGCTGATGCGCGCGAGCCGCAATGCCATCGATGGTTTGCCGTGGGCGGTGAACGACAAATACGTGCTGTGGCTGCTGGCCATCGACGCGCTCACCGTGGCGTTGGCCTGGTTGCTGTACCCCTACCTTTGGCGCGACTGATGCGGCATTGGTGGTGGAAAGTCCTGTGCGTGCTGCTGCTGGTGTACACGGCGGTGGTGGGGTTGCGGACGCCGTTGGGAGCAAGCATTGTGTGGGCCTCCTTCAAAGACAGCCAAACACTCGAGATCAAGGGATACGGCACTGAGTATGGCGTTTATCCAACAGACTCGGTCACTATTGCGCTACGGAGCAACAACGTGAACGTCTGCGCTGCTCGCGTGGATGTGGAGTCGAACACAGACCTGAAGGCATCCTTCCGGGACGGCACGAACCCTGGTTCACGCTCTGACTTGGTTGTTATCAACGGCACTCATGGCGAGCTCGTTTTGAATGACGCGTTCTTCTCGAAAGGTTCTTTCCGTGGCGACACTTGTGATATTGGAATGGAAGACCCATTCACTCATAGGCGGTTTGTCTTCCCCAACCGCTCCATCCTGAACGAAACGATCCGCAACCTGTTCTTCCACGTGCCTATGTGGTTCACGATGATCGTGCTCATGGGCATCTCGTTCTTCTTCAGCATCAAGCACCTGCGCACGGGCAATTTGGGCGATGACCTCGCCGCCAGCATCGCCGTGAACGTGAGCCTGCTGTTCGGGATCCTCGGCATCACCACCGGCAGCATCTGGGCGCGCGCCACTTGGGGCGGCTGGTGGACGTACGACACCAAGCTGAACGGCTCGGCGCTCACACTGCTGATGTACTTCGCCTACGTGGTGCTGCGCGGCTCGGTGCCCGATGCCCACAAGCGTGGTCGGCTGGCTGCCGTGTACAACATCTTCGCTTTCATGCTCATGCTGGTGTTCATCATGGTGCTGCCGCGCCTCACGGACAGCCTGCATCCTGGCAACGGTGGCAATCCGGCCTTCAGCCAATACGACCTGGACTCGGCACTGAAATCCGTCTTCTACCCCGCCTGCCTCGGCTGGATCCTGCTGGGCATTTGGGCCTTCAACCTGCGGCTGCGCCACGGCCGTCTAACCGCACTGCTCGATGAGAACGAAACTTAGGAGTGTTGCCTCCGGGTTCACCACAGAGGCACAGAGTCACGGAGGGAATGCCGATGCGCATCACGATGCTCCTTGCGGGACTGAGAGCGTTCGCCTGCGGCGAAGAGAGATTTTCTTGCGTGGCCTGTCCGGGTTGATGTTGGTCATCCTGGCCGCCTTGCCTGCCGGTACCTTTGCCCAAGGTGCGCCGAGCTGGCTGGAGGAGACGATGTTCGCCAGCGGGAAGATCAACACGGTGGTGGCAGTGGTGAGCGTGGTGCTGCTGGGCCTGGCCGGTTGGATGTTCGCCATGGATGTGAAGTTGCGGAAACTGGAAAGGAGAGTGAAAAAATGACTGGATCGCGTCGTCGTTCCTCCTCGCGATGACGAGAGCACGGTCCGCACGAACGGAACGACCGAAACAATGAAACGCTCCCACATCATAGCACTGGTGGTCATTGCAGTGGCCATGGCCATGCTCATTGGCACCCTGGCGGGCAACAGCACCTTCATGGGCCTGGCGCAAGCCATGGAAAGTCCAGGAAAAGAGGTGCGGGTGAAAGGGCAGCTGGACAAGAGCCAGCCCATCGTGTACGAGCCCTTGACCAACGCCAACATGACGGAGTTCACCTTGGTGGACGATGAGGGCGTGAAGTGCAAAGTGAAGCTGGCCAAGGCCAAGCCCTACGACTTCGAACGCAGCGAGAGCATCGTGCTCACCGGCAGCTACAGTGGTAGTGAGTTCCACGCCAACGACATGCTGATGAAGTGCCCCAGCAAGTACACCGAAGGCAACCAGCTGAAGACGGAAGGCGAGTGGACCAAAGTTGAATAACGGATGAGCCAACGGCCGATAGCTATTGGCCAATGGCTCTTGGCCTTTGGCTCGTGGTGCCAATCCGCTCACTCCACAGAAGAAACAGACCTGCGGGACGCTCGGTTCTGAGCACGACCTTCGCGCCGCATTCATGGGCACCTCCTACATCGGTGAGCACACGTGGGCCAGCTGGCTCGGTCACGGCTTCGCCATCCTCTCGCTCATCGGGGCGCTCTTCGCGCTGCTGAACTACTTCCTGGCTGAACGCAAAAGCGACGGCGCCTTCCTGCGCACTGGTCGTTTGTTCTTCCGGGTGCACAGCTCGGCCGTGTTGAGCATCGTTGGCCTGCTCTTCGTCATGCTCTTGAACCACTGGTTCGAATTCGACTATGTGTGGAAGCACAGCAACACCTCCATGCCGCTGCGCTACATGCTCAGTTGCTTCTGGGAAGGTCAGGAAGGCTCGTTCCTGCTTTGGACGTTCTGGCATGTGGTGATCGGCAACATCCTCATCTGGCGTTGGAAGCAAGGGCGCCATGGCGATTGGGAAGCACCGGTGATGATGGTCTTCGCGTTGGTGCAGGTTTTCCTTGCCAGCATGCTGCTGGGTGTACATGTGTTCGGTGAGCGCATCGGCAGCAGTCCCTTCATCCTGATCCGCGAGCTCGGTGAGAACATCGGCCTGCCGTGGACGCAGATGGCGGACTACCTCCAGAAGATCCCCGCATTCCAGGACGGTCGCGGCCTCAACCCGCTGCTGCAGAACTACTGGATGGTCATCCACCCTCCCACCCTGTTCCTCGGTTTCGCGGCCACGCTTGTTCCGTTCACCTATGCCATCGGTGGCTTGTGGCGCGGCAAGCTGAAAGAATGGATGGAACCCGCGCTGGGCTGGACCTTCTTCGGTGTGATGGTCCTCGGCACGGGCATCCTCATGGGCGGTGCTTGGGCCTATGAGGCGCTCAGCTTCGGCGGCTTCTGGGCGTGGGATCCGGTTGAGAACGCTTCGCTGGTGCCATGGCTCACGCTGGTCGCGGCCGGCCACCTGATGTTGGTGAACAAGCGCAAGGAGACCTCGCTGTACGCCACGTTCCTGCTTACGCTCGGCACGTTCCTGCTGGTGCTGTACAGCGGCTTCCTCACGCGCAGCGGCGTGCTCGGCGATACCAGCGTGCACAGCTTCACCGGCGACGGCATGAAGCCCGGGCTCATGCTCTTCGTGCTGTCGTTCATCCTGCTCAGCGTGGTGATGCTGGTTCGCGATGCGGGCCAGCGCAAGTTCATCGCATTGCTGAGCGCCGCGTTGTTCATTGTTGGCATCGCCGCGAAGGTGCAGGTGCTGGCGGTGGTGGTGTTCGCATTGCTCGCCATCGTTGGTGCCGTGTGGGCCTTCAGGAAGTTCCCGAAACCTGAACAAGAGGAGGCCGTGTGGAGCCGCGAGTTCTGGATGTTCATCGGCGCGCTTGTGCTCGTCTTGAGCGCCGTGCAGATCACCTTCAGCACCAGCGTTCCGGTCTTCAACACGTTGCTCACGCCGTTCGCCAAACCGCTCACCTGGCTGGCGGAAGTCACGGGCATGGGGTTCTTCAACGAGCTGGCACAGGCCAAGCTCGCTCCACCGAGCAAAGCCATCGAGCACTACAACAAATGGCAGATCCCGTTCGCCTTCATCGTATCGCTATTGGTGGCCATTGGCCAATACCTGAAGTGGAAGACCACGGACATGAAACGCTTCTGGAAGCAGTTACTGCTGGCAATGGTGCTCGCGTTGGTGGTCACCGTCGTGCTGGTCGTAGCGTTGAGGTTTGAATGGAAGGAATTGAACCTTATTGCGCTGCTCTTCGCCACGGCGTTCGCGGCCATTTCCAATACCGCCTGGATCTGGCAGGGGCTCAACGGCAAGTTCAAAGGAGCCGGTCCGAGTGTTGCGCACGTCGGTTTCGCGCTAGTGCTGCTAGGTGCACTGGTGAGCACCAGCAAGCAGAACGAGGTGAGCCGCAACACTGGTCGCATGGTGCTGAGCTTCCTGAGCGACGACTTCAACGACAACCAGGACGCGCTGCTCTACCGCGGTGACACCGTGCGCATGGGCGAGCACTTCGTCGTTTACCACCGCAAGCGGCAGGAAGGCGTGAACCTGCACTATGAAGTGGAATACCTGCAGGCTGTTCCGCGCACATACCATATTGGCGACACCGTGCGGGTGAACGACAACCTTTACGTGTGCACAGCTGAGCACCCCGCTGCCGACCACTTCCTCGCCGACCCCACCAAGTGGAAGGCATTGCAGGAATACAACCGCCGCGAACTGTGGCACGCAAAGGGCTACGCGAGCATGTCACCCGGCGAAAGCCTGTTCACGCTCGATCCGTTCGTGCAGATCAACCCGCGCTTCGGCAACGTGGCCGAGCCCAGCACCAAGCACTGGTTGCACCGCGACCTGTACACGCACATCCGCTACGCCGAACTTCAGAAGGGCAGCAACGAGGACTCCGACAGCCTGCACTGGATGCCGCCCCGCTACTACGGCCGCAACGAAGGCGATACGCTGGTGACGCCCACCAGCGTGGCCATCATCGACAGTGTGCGCACCGTGCGCGACAGCATGACGCTGGCGATGCTGGGCACGGAGTTCGATGTGAAGGTGGCCTACCTGCGCGTGCGCGACCTGTACGACGAACGCCGGTGGTTCGAGGCGCGGCCACTGCTCATCTTCCGGGGCACCACCATCGTGGCCGGCAAAGGTGCTGAGATCGCTCCTCTGCGGGTGCGCTTCGACCTGGAACGCATCGGGCCCGGCCAGCCCATGGAAGGCCAGGACCCCAACCGCTGGGAAGGCAACGTGGGCTTGAGCGTGAGCGAGCGCGAGTTCATCGTGATGCAGGCCATCGTGTTTCCCGGGCATCAACATCCTGTGGATCGGCTGCGCGCTCATGTTCTTGGGCTCTTTGATGGCCGTGCGGCAGCGGTGGAAGAAGCCCCGGCAGAAGTCATGACCCGTGTGTTGCTGATCGGTACCGGCCGCGCTGCTCACCACTTGGGCCGTGCGATCGTGGCTGCCGGGAACAACGTGATTGGCGTTGTTGGGCGCGATGGCTCCAAGGCACGATCACTTGCGGATGAACTCAGAACAAGGTCATTGACGTTCGATGCGGCTTGGCCGGAACACGAGGTAGCATTGATCGCAGTGAGCGACGATGCTCTGTCGGAAGTCTCGGCACGTATCCCGAAGGGCACCGCCATCATTTGCCACGTCAGCGGTGCGAAGAGCATGGATGTACTGGAACCGCACCAGCACCGCGGTGTGCTTTGGCCAGTGCAAAGCCTAGCGGAAGGCGCGCAGGTTGACATCACGAAAAGCCCGCTCGTGGTGGATGCCAGTGATGAAGGCACACGGACCACTCTGCTCTCCCTTGCACGCAGCATCAGCCAGCGCGTTCTCGAACTGGACCACAACGACCGGCAAGTGCTCCATACAGCGGCGGTCATCGCGGGCAACTTCCCGGTATTCCTGCTGGCCGAGGCCCAGCGGCTGCTGAGCGACCACGACCTGCCCGGCGAGCTGTTGCTGCCTTTGTGGACCAACAGCACCGCACGCGCGGCAGCCCTTGGTCCCCGTCAAGCCCTGACCGGTCCGGCCCGCCGTGGCGATGTGAAGACTTTACAAGCACACCTCGACCTGTTGGCGGCCGATCCCGACATTCGCCGCGCCTACGCGCTCCTCTCCCGGTCCATCCTGAAGGCGCATGGGCACCCCACGGATGGCCTCGAAGACCTATAAGGAGATCCTCGCCGACATCGACACCTTCCTCTTCGATGTGGACGGTGTCTTCACCGACAACCGCGTGCTGCTCTACCCCGGCCTCGATCCGGTGCGCACCTTCCACAGCCGGGATGCGTACGCCGTGCAGCACGCCATCAAGGAAGGCCTGCGCCTGGTGATCGTCACGGGCGGAAAAAGTGATGGCGTGGAACAATCGTTCGCGCGGTTGGGCGTGAAGGAGTACCACTACCACACCTACGACAAGAGCCGCAAGCTCGATGAGCTGATCACGCTCACCGGCTTGGACCCCGCACGCACCGCCTACATGGGCGATGACATCCCCGACCTGCGTGTGATGCAGCGCGTGGCCTTGCCCTGCTGCCCGGCCGATGCCGCCGAGGAGATCAAAGCCATCAGCCTTTACGTGAGCCACAAACCCGGCGGCATGGGCTGCGTGCGCGACCTGCTGGAGCAGGCCATGAAGGTGCAGGGCAAGTGGATGACCGAAGGCGCGCACACCTGGTAGGCATGAAGGACCTCATCCGCCTCACCCGCCCGCTCAACCTGATCATCGTGGCGTTGACGATGGTGGTGATGAGGTATGGCGTGATCGGCGGGATCTGTAAGCGCGATTTTGCCCGTGACTACCTGCCTTCGAGCTTTACAGTGAACGGCGTCATCTACTCTCCGCAAGTCGGATTCCAGCTCTCCTTGGTGATGTTCGTTCTCCTGATCATTAGCACGGTGCTGATCATGGCTGGTGGCAACGTTATCAACGACTACTTCGATACGCGCATCGATCGGGTGAACAAGCCGGGCGCGGTGCTCGTTGGCCGGAGTGTTAAACGCCGTGTTGCCATGGCCACGCATTGGATACTTAGCGGCTCAGGTTTGTTGCTCGGGGTATTGGTCGCTCTGCTGGCACACCAGAAGTGGCTCGCGTTGATTCCACCGTTCGCCGTGGGGGCATTGTGGTGGTACAGCACAACGGCCAAGCGGCAACTACTCTTAGGTAATGGTCTGGTAGCCACCCTTTCTGCCATCGCAGTCCTACAAGTAAGTCTCTATGACCTGCGCATGTTGGAGCACGGCAATGAGGCGGACTCGCTGTTCTGTATAAGGTCTCTTTGGTGGTGGTTCCTCGGCTACACCGCCTTTGCCTTCATTAGCACTCTTCTGCGCGAACTTCAAAAAGACATGGCTGATGTGCGCGGCGATGCGGCCAACGGTTGCCGCACCGTGCCGATCGCTTGGGGCATGAAGGTCGCCCGGTTGTTGGTCGCGTTCTGGGCGATGGTCATCATTGTGGCCGTGGGCCTGCTGGCGGACAGGGTCTTCACGGAAGTCGCAGCGCGGGTCTATCTGTACGTGCTGGTCATCGCGCCCATCCTCGCCTCGTGCATCCTCACATGGAACGCTCGCAACCGCGACCAGCACAACCGCGCCGGCAACGTGATGAAGCTGGCCATGGTCTTCGCCGTGGCGTTCGGCGCCATCTATCCTTGGCTGATCGTATGATGCAACCACCGATCCATCCGTGGCGCCTCATCCTGTGCAGCGCTTCACCCCGTAGGCGCCAGTTGCTGCAAGGGCTCGACCTGCCCGTGGAGATCACCAGTGTGGACGTGGACGAAACACCGCCGCGCGGCATGCCCGTGGACCAGGTCGCCGAACACCTCGCCCGCAAGAAGGCGGAAGCATGGTCAGGCAGTCTGGCCAGTGACCAGGTGCTCGTTGCGGCCGACACGACCGTGGTGCTCGACCTGCCCAACGGAAGCCTTCTCCTGAACAAACCGGCGGACGAAGCCGACGCGTGCCGCATGCTCGCCCAGCTTGCTGGTCACACGCATCGCGTGGTCACCGGTGTTTGCCTGCGCACCGCATCGCGCACCATCAGCTTCGCGGATACGGCACTCGTGACGTTCCGTGCACTCAGCGAAGCAGACATCGCCTATTACGTGGCGGCCCACAAACCACTGGACAAGGCCGGAGGCTACGGCGTGCAGGACTGGATCGGCTACACAGGCGTTACGCGCATCGAGGGCAGCTTCTACACGGTGATGGGGTTGCCCATGCACAGGGTATGGGAAGAACTAGCGGCACTCAGGCCCTGACACTTAGCGAAGCAGCACCACATGCCCTTGGGCACTGTGCAACTGGTTCTCGCTGTCACGCAGCCGCACTTTCCAAGCGTACACGCCTTGGGGCGTTTCAATGCCTGCCTGCTTGCCGTCCCATGCGTCGTTCACCGAGCGACCGCTGAACACCGGTTGTCCCCAGCGGTCGAACACGTCGAATTCAAATAGGCTTGGCTCGCGCACCGTGGTGAGCGGAATGAACCCGTCGTTCACACCATCGCCATCAGGGGTGAAGGCGTTGGGCACGAACAGCGCGAATTCGCCTTCAACGCAAACCTGAGCCGAGGCGGTGTCAGCACAACCACTACCGTTCGTGACCACCTGCACCACGGTGTAGCACGCCACATCGGCATACGAGAATCCGGGTGTGGGTTCGGCGGAAGTCGAGTTGTCCGGGTCACCGAACGACCACGACCACTGATCGGCGCCTTGTGAGCCGTCCAAGAAGAGGAAGTTGGGGTCTGAAATGATGGCCACCGGCGGGAAGGGCGTGAAGCCTGCAACCGGCGTGGGCAGAACATTCAAGAGATCGTTCGATAAAACGGTTCCCACACAGCCGTTACCGTCCGTAGAGGTCAGCGTCACGCTGTAGAGACCTTCGCCCACGAAGCAATGGCTGACCGGTGAACCGGCACCGGACGCACCATCACCGAAACTCCAGTCGCTTTGCACCGCACCAGGGGAATCATCCGTGAACGTCACGCACAAAGGTCCACAGCCTTGCGAGGACGAGACGGAGAGCTGCGCGACCACCGGCGGGAACACCGTCACGAGCACGGTATCCGGCTCAGCGATACAACTGTTGGCATCGATTGCTTGAACGATATAAGGCGTGAACACCGTGGGGGCAACGGCGGGGCCGCTCGGCGACCATTGGAACGTATAGCCCGGGGTGCCGCCCACCGCGGAGGCTTGAAGGAGGACCGCCGCACCGGAGCATACCACAGTGTCGTTCTGGGCCGTCACCACCAGTGGCGCAGGATCGGTGATCGTGAAGGGAACCGTTGCGGTGCAAGCACCGGCATCCTCGACTTCCAATACGTGGGCGCCTGCCGGCAATGGTCCGCTTTGCATCCCCGTTTGCCCACCGGGTAGCCATGTGAACTGCGGCTGGTTCTGCGCGCCGTTGATGATCGCCGTTGCTGAGCCGCTCTGTCCATTGCACAAGGGTTCCGTCACGCTCACGCTCACATCCAGGATGAGCACCTCAACCGTGTCCGACAAGCTGATGCCGCACGGCCCGGATGAGGTGACCACCACCTCGAACGCACCGGGTCCGCTGAATTCATGCCACGGCGATGGATCCGTGCCCGTGTTCGCCGCTCCGCTACCAGGATCGCCGAAGTTCCACGACGTATTCGTTCCGCAACCGAGAAGGCCGTACGTGAACTGCACACTATCTCCGGTGCACTGCACCTGCTCGGCGGTCAAACTGATCGGAGCGTTCTCAATGTGGATGTCATCCACCGCGAAACCATCGTAGCCGTTGCATGTGGTGCCACTTCCGAAGGTGAAGCGCAACAGCACATTGGGCTGACCACCACAGCCCAGAAGGCAGTGCTTCGCTTCAACCCATTGGTTGCTTCCGAACCCGCCCACGCACGCACCGGCTGTGGCTCCGGTGCGCCCGCTCCAGCCGTGCGCCGGACTGGCCAGGCTCAGATTGGTGATGCTGCCGTAGTTGAACCAGTTGTCATTGAGGCAATCCACCGCATTGCCGAATGCACCAACGTTGTTCCAACTGGCACCGCCGTTCACGCTGTACTGCAGGTTGGCGCCGTCGTACTGGCGCTCCATTTCCCAGAACACCTTGAAGCTGATCCATGGGTAGGGCACGTTGGCGAAATCGAAGCATGGGCTCTCCAACCAACTGTCTTGACCGGGGCTGTACAGCGTGCCCGTGAGGCCACCGATGCACCACGCGTTCAATCCACCCCCAGCCCCACTGATGATGGGTTTGTTCGGCGAGCCCCAGGCCCAGTCGTTCCCTGCACCGCCGGAGGTCCACGTCGGCGCGGCTTCGAAATCTTCGTCGTAGGGGAACACCGAAATACATTGGGCCGCGGACATCATCGCCCATCCCGCCATCAACAGGACCAAAAGGGTGCGGGAGTGCCACCAAGCCATCACAACAGGAGACGCTGAAAAGCGACGCAAAGTTCGTCGGCCTTTTACGCCACCGCCTTCTCCTTGGCGGGAACCACACCCCTCGACTCCCACTTCCTGAGCCGCTCAGCTGAAAAAACCAAAGCTGCATCGCCCCACTCCAGAGCGTGATGCCCCACCAGCTTGAATTTGTGGAACAGTTCGGCCTTGGAAAAGCGCTTTTCTTGGGGGGTGGACCAGTCACGGAAATATGGCCCGAAGTCGGCGAGGTGTTCGACCCCATCGCCAAAGACGAGCTTGAGCACATGCGCCCTGACCACCTGGACTTCCTTGAGTTGGAATGCCTTGTTCATTTGGGTATGCGCAAGATACGCTCGGGTTTGATGTCTTTCCCGAACACGAACCGGTCGTTCCACTTCTTCACGATATCCGAAGCCTTGACTTTTAGCAACCGTTCGGCCTTGGCCACTTGGGCCGGTGGAAGTTTACCAGCGACCCGCGTCCATTCGATAGCGCTCAGACAGCCGTCCGTAGCGAAGCGCAGAACCGCCTTCATCTCCGAGCCTTGGAACCTGACGTGCAAGTGGATCGGCGTATGGTCATCGCTGTAGAACAGGAAGACCATGCCCGCATAGATGTAGAGCTTGGGCATGCTGTTCAAACCTGTTTCGCCCGTTCCCAATACGCATCCATCTCGGCCAAGGTCATCTCCCCCATCCGCTTGCCATCCTTGGCGCTTTCGCGCTCCAGGAACTGGAACCGCTGGATGAACTTCCGGTTGGTGCGCTCCAGCGCTTCATCCGGGTCGATGCCCAGGAAGCGCGCGTAGTTCACGATGCTGAAGAGCAGATCGCCCAGTTCATCGGCTTGGTTACCGGAGCCCGCGTCCACCTCCTGCTTCAGTTCGCTCATCTCCTCGTTCACCTTCTCCCACACCTGATCGCGGGTATCCCAGTCGAAGCCCACCCCACGGGCTTTGTCCTGCACACGAATGGCCTTCACCATGCTCGGCAGTCCGCGCGGCACACCGTCCAATACGCTCTTCGGCTCATCGCCGTCACCGGCTCTCTCGGCCAGTTTGATCTTCTCCCAGTTCGCCTTCACCTCCTCCTCGTCCTTCACCTTCACAGCCTGTCCCGTAACGGGATCGCCGTAGATATGCGGGTGGCGGTGGATCAGCTTGTCGCAGATGGCGTTGCACACGTCCGCGATGTCGAAAGCGTTCTTCTCGCTGCCGATCTTGGCGTAGAACACGATGTGCAGCAGGATGTCGCCCAATTCCTTCTTCACGCCGTCCAGGTCGTTCGTCAGTATGGCGTCGCCCAGCTCGTAGGTCTCTTCAATGGTGAGCGGGCGCAGCGTCTCCAACGTCTGCTTCTTGTCCCAAGGGCATTGGGCACGCAGGTCGTCCATGATGGATAGAAGGCGCAGGAAAGCCGCGCCGCGGGGATCGTTCGACATGGCGCGAAGTTGCTGGTTCCGTGCATGCGCGCTCGGATAAATTCGGCCTCGTGCTGCGCGCCTTAACCACTTCCTTGTTGCTCCTGACGACGGTTTGCCTGCATGCTCAGGAAACCGCGTGGGCCTTGGGGGTGCGCGGCGGCTACGGCTACCTCATCGCCCACCACGACAATCTGAAGCGCATGGTGGCAGGGCATATTCCGAGCGCGGAGGTCTTCCTCGAACGCAAGCTGGACCACAAAGGGTGGCACATGCGTTATGGCAAGCCTTCGTGGGGAATCGGCTTCTGGGCGGCGGATCTGCGTGCCGATGAACTCGGCAATGGGTTCCGACTAACGCCATATCTCTCCCTTCCTCTTGCTCAGGACGAGCATCAAGCACTGCACTTGCGCTTTGGATGGGGCATCGGCTACATCACCCGGCCGTTCAACCGCGAGGACAACTACAAAGGCCAAGCGATCGGCAGCTACGTCAACGTGAACATGCCGCTCGGTTTGGAATACACCAGACGCATCGGACGCACGGTGATCGGCGCAGGGTTGTGCATCGAGCACCAAAGCAATGGGGCTTTCAAAGTGCCGAATCTCGGCGTGAACATTCCGAGCGTGCAGCTGGTGGTCAAGCATGATGTCGGCCAGTTGGAAGAGCGGGACACCACGGTGTTCGTGTGCGGTGGAATAGCGATCAACCCGGATCGGTTGGTCGCCTATGCCACGGTTGGCCTCAAGGAGACCTTCCCGGTGAGCAGTGGAAAGCACTCTTGCTTGGCCGTGGTGATCGGCTATCAGTTCCACTCGTTCAGGAAAGTGAGCTGGGAAGCCGGGCTGGACTACTTCCGGAACGGTGCATTGGAGCAACGAGCCGATCGGCTCGGACTGGAAGCGCCATCAGCCTGGGGGCAGCTCGGTATTCACGGTGGACCTGTGCTTGTATTGGGCCGGATGTCGTTGCTCCTGCATGCCGGGGTGTACGTGGCCAATTCGTTCGAAGACGATGGTCTCATCTTCAACCGCCTCGGTTTGCGCCATCAGCTCGGAAGGCATTGGCTGGTCAACTTCACCTTGAAGACGCATCTGGCAACCGCCGATCACTTCGAACTCGGCTTCGGATACCGCATACGATGACACAGATGCTGAAACTCCTCGGTCTGTGCGCGCTCGTTGCGTGCGCCGATGACCAATGGGATGATTGTATCACCAGCACAGGCCCCACCGTTCAGCAGGAGCGTGAGGTGAGCGATTTCCACACCATCGAACTAGGCGCGAAGGTGGACGTGCTGCTGACGCAGGACAGCGTGAACAGCATCGTGGTGGAGGGCGGCCGCAACCTGCTCGGGCAGACGGAGACGAGCATCAGCGGAGGCGTGCTCACGATCAACAGCAACATGACGTGCAACTGGGTGCGCAACCTTGAGCAACGCGTCACCGTGCACGTGCACTGCAAGGAACTCCGGCAGGTCACCTTCACCGGCAGCGGCGATGTGCGCTGCAAGAACATGCTCAACGTGCCGACCTTCCGGGTGGAGCAACGCCAAGGCAGCGGCACGCTGAACCTGAACGTTACCGCCGACACCATTTGGTATGGCCTGCACACCGGTCCAGGCAACGTGGTGGCCACCGGCTCGGCCGATGTGCTCTACCTGTACTCCAGCGGCTACGGGCACATCGACGCGCGCAACCAGCCCAGTCGCGAAAGCCATTGCAACAACAGCGGCAGCGGCGACTTCCGCACGGCGCCCACCGATGTGCTCTACGCAGCCGTGCGCGATGCCGGCGACATCCACTACTACAGCACGCCCACGTTCGGTGTCTTCATAGAGGATACGGGAAGCGGGTCAGTGGTGCAGGGGGATTGACGGCAAGAAGCACCTATGAAACCGCGTTCCACAACCATGCGCCGCTTGTTTTATGTGCCCGGTCTCTTGAGCCTTGTCGTGCTTGCGCCTTCGCTGATGTGGTTCTTGAACAGCAAGGAGGTCTGGGTCGAGGAGCGGTGCATACAGATGACCTTTCCGACGGAGGCCGCCACCAAGGAGGACTCAGCACAAATGCCCGGGAGATGGAACCTTCCGGAACGCAATTGGATCGAACTGCACTTCTCTGGCGGGCTCGGAGAGAGCCGAGCTATGCTAGATGAGTTCGACCGCCACGCACGAGACCTTGTAAGGAAGCAGGACACAGTCAATGGCTTGCACGTCACGCTGGCGCGAAACATCAAATGGGAGACGGTGATCGCGGCAGTGGACATCCTAGAATACGATTCGATCAGAGCCTGGATGGTTGACGAACAAGACATCACGGCGTTCTACCTACAGGCCGCAGCAATCTCCGATCCTGCCGAAGCCTTCGGCGTTATTGAGCACGACCTAAGCTTCTGTGGATACGACTACGATCCTCCGCCGAGCTTCTATGACCGCATACTTGATCGCGCTTTCGGGCCCTTCCTTGCATTAAAAGAGTCACCGATGGTGCTTTGGCCAATTGCTATCGCCTTGCTCGCCCTTTTGCTCAGCACCGCTTGGTGGCTGGTCGGCCGAACCAGAAACAACCTCCCATGAAACGCCGAAGCCCCCCGACAAGTCAGGGGGCTTCGTTGCGTAGTTGAGTAATGCTCAGGCCTGGGCAGCCGGTCCCCCGAAGTTCATCGGGATCTGCGGCATTTCCGTGTCCTTGATGGCGCCGTGCGTCTGCTCGTACTTGCCGATGTTGTCGGCCAGTGCGCGCATGAGCCGCTTGGCGTGCTGGGGCGTGAGCAGGATGCGCGAACGCACCTTGGCCTTGGGCACACCGGGCATCACCCGGATGAAGTCCAGTACGAACTCCGAGTTGCTGTGGGTGATGATGGCCAGGTTGCTGTAGATGCCATCGGCCACCTCCTCGCTGATCTCGATGTTCAGCTGGTTGCCTTTCGGTTTTTCGTTCGCGTCCATTGCTCAGGTGTCTTCATCCCGATCCTTCGGGATCAGGCTTCGGTCATCTCGGTGCGGGCCTCCATGGCAGCAAGGTCGTCCTTGTTGCCTACGATGTTCTTCTGGAAGCGGCGCGTGCCGGTACCCGCAGGGATGAGGTGACCAACGATCACGTTCTCCTTCAGGCCGAGCAGGAAGTCCTCCTTCGCGCTCACAGCAGCCTCGTTCAGCACCTTGGTCGTCTCTTGGAACGACGCAGCGCTGATGAAGCTCTCCGTTTGCAGCGATGCGCGGGTGATACCCTGTAGCATGATGCGGGCCGTTGCGGGCTTCGCATGGCGGGCCTCAACCGGTTTGGCATCCTTGCGCTTCAGGGCACTGTTCTCGTCGCGTAGCTTGCGCGCGGTCACCATCTGGCCCTCCTTCATCGTGGCGCTGTCGCCGGCGTTCGTCACCACCATCTTCTCGTAGATGGCGTCGTTCTCGGACATGAATTCCGTCTTGTTCACGCTCTGGCGCTCCAAGAAGCGGGTGTCTCCGGGATCCTCGATCTCCACCTTGCGCATCATCTGGCGCACGATCACCTCGAAGTGCTTGTCGTTGATCTTCACGCCCTGCATGCGGTACACCTCCTGCACCTCGTCCACCAGGTACTCCTGCACGCGGGTGGGGCCTTGGATGTCCAGGATGTCCATGGGGCTGATGCTGCCGTCGCTCAGCGGAGCGCCTGCCTTGATGAAGTCGTTCTCCTGCACCAGGATGTGCTTGCTCAAGGGCACCAAGTAGGTCTTGCGCTCGCCGGTGCGGCTCTCCACGTTGATCTCGCGGTTACCGCGCTTGATCTTGCCGTATGACACGATACCGTCGATCTCGCTCACCACGGCCGGGTTGCTCGGGTTACGGGCTTCGAAGAGCTCCGTTACGCGGGGCAGACCACCGGTGATGTCACCGCCTTTGCCGCTCATGCGCGGGATCTTCACCAGCACGTCGCCGGCCTCCACTTTGTCGCCCTCCTTCACCATGATGTGGGCGCCAACGGGCAGGGAGTAGCTCTTCAGCTCTTCCTTGCTCTTCACGTCCATGATCTTGATGGTCGGGTTCTTCCGCTTGTCGCGGCTTTCCACGATCACCTTCTCGGTGAAGCCCGTTTGCTCGTCGATTTCTTCGCGGTAAGTAACGCTCTCCTCGATGCTCTCGAACTCCAGCTTACCCGTGAGTTCGCTGATGATCACCGCGTTGTAGGCGTCCCATGTGCAGATGACGTCGCCCTTCTTCACGTTCTGGCCGTTCCTCGTGTAGAGGAATGCGCCGTACGGGATCACGCTCGTGGTGAGCACGATGCCCGTGTTGTTGTCCACGATGCGCATTTCGGTGCTGCGGCTGATGACCACTTCAGCGTCCTCGCCTTTGCGGTCCTTGCGCTTCACCGTGCGCAGTTCGTCGATCTCCAGTTTGCCATCGTACTTGGCCTTCACCTCGCTCTCCTCGGTGATCTTGCCTGCCACACCACCAACGTGGAACGTACGCAGTGTGAGCTGTGTACCTGGTTCACCGATGGACTGCGCGGCTATGACACCCACGGCCTCGCCGATGTGCACCATGCGCCCGGTCGCGAGATTGCGGCCGTAGCACTTCACGCACACGCCCTTCTTCTGCTCGCAGGTAAGCACGCTGCGGATCTCCACCTCTTCGATGGGGCTCGCCGCAATGGCCTTGGCAACGTCCTCGGTGATCTGCTCACCGCTGTTCACCAGCAGTGCGCCGGTTTGCGGATGGTATACATCGTGCACCGCGCAACGGCCGAGGATGCGGTCGTGCAGGGATTCCACGATCTCCTCGTTCTTCTTCAGCGCAGTGGCCACCAGACCGCGGAGCGTGCCGCAATCCTCGTTGTTGATGATCACGTCCTGCGCCACGTCCACCAGACGACGGGTCAGGTAACCGGCGTCGGCGGTCTTCAGTGCGGTATCCGCAAGACCCTTACGGGCACCGTGGGTGCTGATGAAATACTCCAGGATGGACAGGCCCTCCTTGAAGTTCGAGAGGATCGGGTTCTCGATGATGTCCTGGCCACCGCCACCACCGCTCTTTTGCGGCTTGGCCATCAGGCCACGCATGCCGCTGAGCTGGCGGATCTGCTCCTTGCTACCACGTGCGCCACTGTCCATCATCATGTAGATGGAGTTGAAGCCCTGGCGGTCGGAAGCGATATGGTCCATCAACGCTTTGGTCACACGGCTGTTGGTGTGTGTCCAGATGTCGATGACCTGGTTGTAGCGTTCGTTGTTGGTGATGAGGCCCATGTTGTAGTTGCCCATCACCTCGTCCACTTCGGCCTGCGCCTTCTTCACCAGTGCATCCTTCGCGGCAGGCACAACTACGTCGTCCAGGTTGAAGGAAAGACCGCCCTTGAAGGCGATGTTGAAGCCGAGTTCCTTGATATCGTCGAGGAACTGCGCTGCCTTTGCCGTGCCGCACTCCTTCAGCACCATGCCGATGATGTCGCGCAGGGCTTTCTTGGTGAGCAGCTCGTTGATGTAACCCACTTCGTCGGGCACCACTTCGTTGAAGAGCACGCGGCCAACGGTGGTCTCGACGATCTCGCCCTTGCCGGTCTTGGGGTTGTGCCAACGCACCTTCACCCAAGCGTGCAGGTCCACCTGGCCTTCGTTGTAGGCGATGGTCACCTCTTCTGGGCTGTAGAACGTACGGCCCTCGCCCTTCATGGTGCGCTCGGCGTCGCTCTTGCGGCCCTTGGTGATGTAGTACAGGCCAAGCACCATGTCCTGGCTCGGTACCGCGATGGGCGCACCGTTGGCAGGGTTCAGGATGTTGTGGCTGGCGAGCATGAGAAGCTGAGCCTCCAGGATAGCGGCATGGCCCAGGGGCACGTGCACGGCCATTTGGTCACCGTCGAAGTCAGCGTTGAACGCGGTACAAACGAGCGGGTGCAACTGGATGGCCTTGCCTTCGATCAGTTTGGGCTGGAAGGCCTGGATACCGAGGCGGTGCAGCGTTGGTGCGCGGTTGAGGAGCACGGGGTGGCCCTTCAGCACGCTTTCCAGGATGTCCCACACCACGGGCTCCTTCTTGTCCACGATCTTCTTGGCGCTCTTCACCGTCTTCACGATCCCCCGCTCGATGAGCTTGCGGATGATGAACGGCTTGAAGAGTTCAGCGGCCATGTCCTTGGGCAGACCGCACTCGTGCAGTTTCAGTTCTGGACCCACCACGATCACGGAACGCGCGCTGTAGTCCACGCGCTTACCGAGCAGGTTCTGGCGGAAGCGGCCCTGCTTGCCCTTGAGCGAATCGCTCAGTGACTTCAAAGGGCGGTTGCTCTCGCTCTTCACGGCGCTGCTCTTGCGGCTGTTGTCGAACAGGCTATCTACGGCCTCCTGGAGCATGCGCTTCTCGTTGCGCAGGATCACCTCGGGGGCCTTGATCTCCACCAAACGCTTCAAGCGGTTGTTGCGGATGATCACGCGGCGGTAGAGGTCGTTCAGGTCCGACGTCGCGAAGCGGCCACCGTCCAGGGGCACCAGTGGACGCAGCTCGGGCGGGATCACGGGCACCACCTTCACGATCATCCATTCGGGCTTGTTCTCGCGGCGGCTGTTGGCATCGCGGAAGGCCTCAACCACGTTGAGGCGCTTGAGCGCTTCGTTCTTGCGCTGCTGGCTGGTCTCGGTGTTGGCCTTGTGGCGCAGGTCGTAGCTCAGGCTGTCGAGGTCCAGGCGGCGCAGCAGTTCGTTCAAGGCTTCAGCACCCATGCGGGCGATGAACTTGTTCGGGTCGCTGTCATCCAAGTGCTGGTTGTCGCGGCCGATCTGCTCCTGCGCGTCCAGGTATTCTTCTTCGGTGAGGAAGTCGAGGAACTGGATGGGCGCACCTTCCTTGTTCTTGGCAGTGCCGGGGCCGGCGCTGATCACCACGTAACGCTCGTAGTAGATGATCTGGTCGAGCTTCTTGGTGGGCAGGCCCAACAGGTAGCCGATCTTGTTCGGGAGCGAACGGAAGTACCAGATGTGCGCCACCGGAACGGTGAGGCTGATGTGGCCCATGCGCTCGCGGCGCACTTTCTTCTCCGTCACTTCCACACCGCAGCGGTCGCACACGATCCCCTTGTAGCGGATGCGCTTGTACTTGCCGCAGTGGCATTCGAAATCCTTGACCGGTCCGAAGATCCGCTCGCAGAACAAGCCATCGCGTTCGGGCTTGTAAGTGCGGTAGTTGATCGTTTCCGGCTTGATCACTTCGCCATGGCTACGCTCCAGGATCTGCTCCGGGCTCGCCAGGCTGATGACGATCTTGTTGAAGTTGCTGTTCAGCTTGATGTCCTTCTTCATGTCAGGCAGCTGTTGAACGATCAGTTGACGGCGTTTTCGGTGTTCTCCAGGCTCACGTTCAGGTTGAGGCCACGGAGCTCGTGCAGCAGCACGTTGAAGGATTCGGGGATGCCCGGTGCCGGCATGGGTTCGCCTTTCACGATGGCTTCGTAAGCCTTCGCGCGGCCCATGACGTCGTCGCTCTTCACGGTGAGGATCTCCTGCAGGATGTTGGCGGCACCGAAGGCCTCCAGCGCCCACACTTCCATCTCACCGAAACGCTGACCACCGAACTGGGCCTTACCACCGAGCGGCTGCTGGGTGATGAGGCTGTATGGCCCGATGGAGCGGGCGTGCATCTTGTCGTCCACCATGTGCGCCAGCTTGATCATGTAGATCACGCCAACGGTCGCGGGTTGGTGGAAGCGCTCGCCGGTGCCACCGTCGTAGAGGTGCACCTTTCCGCTGCGGGGGACACCGGCCTCGTCCGTCTCGCGGTTGATCTCGTCGTTGGTCGCACCATCGAAGATCGGGGTGGCGTATTTGCGGCCCAGCTTCAGACCGGCCCAACCGAGCACGGTCTCGTAGATCTGGCCCAGGTTCATACGGCTCGGTACGCCCAGCGGGTTGAGCACGATGTCCACCGGTGTTCCATCCTCCAAATAAGGCATGTCGGCATCGCGGACGATGCGGGCAACGATGCCCTTGTTCCCGTGGCGGCCGGCCATTTTGTCACCGATGCTCAGCTTGCGCTTCGCTGCCACGTAAACCTTGGCAAGCTTCACGATACCAGCGGGCAGCTCGTCGCCGATGCTCACCTGGAACTTCTTGCGCTTGTAGGCACCGCCCACGTCGCTATACCGGATGTTGTAGTTGTGGATCAGCTGGCGGACGTGCTCGTTGGTCTTCTTCTCGCTCGTCCATTCGGTGGGGTCCACGGTCACGTAGTCGATGCCCAACAGCACCTTCTGCGTGAACTTGGTCCCCTTCTTCACCATCTCCTCCTTGTACTTGTTGAAGATGCCGTTGCTGCTGAGCCCGCCCACGAGCTTCATCAGCTTCTCCACCAGCAGCTCCTTCAGGTCGTTGAGCTCCTTGAACTCTTCTTTCTCGATGCGCTCGATGATCTCCTTCTCGTTGCCCTTGCTCTTCTTGTCTTTGATGGCACGGCTGAAGAGCTTCTTGTCGATGACGATGCCCTTGGTGCTGGGGGGCGCTTTAAGTGAAGCATCCTTCACATCACCGGCCTTGTCACCGAAGATGGCGCGGAGCAGTTTCTCCTCAGGGCTCGGATCGGTCTCCCCTTTCGGCGTGATCTTGCCGATGAGGATGTCGCCCTCGTTGATCTCGGCACCGATGCGGATCAGGCCGTTCTCGTCGAGGTCTTTGGTAGCGTCCTCCGATACGTTCGGGATATCCGCCGTGAGTTCCTCGAGGCCGCGCTTGGTGTCGCGCACCTCCATGGTGTACTCGTCGATGTGGATGGAGGTGAAGATGTCCTCGCGGCTCACGCGCTCGCTGATCACGATGGCATCCTCGAAGTTGTTGCCCTTCCACGGCATGAAAGCCACCACGAGGTTGCGGCCGATGGCCAGCTCGCCGTCCTGGGTGCTGTAGCCTTCGCACAGGATCTGGCCCTCGGTCACCTTGTCGCCCTTGCGCACAACAGGGCGCAGGTTCATGCAGGTGCTCTGGTTGGTCTTCAGGAACTTGGTGAGCTTGTACTCCTTCTCGTCACCATCGAAGCTTACGGTGCGCTCCTCCTCGGTGCGCTTGTAGTCCACCACGATGCGGTCGGCGTCCACAAGCTTCACGGTGCCTTCACCTTCGGCGGTTAGCAGCACACGGCTGTCGCGGGCCACGCGCTCTTCCAGGCCGGTGCCCACGATCGGGCTCTCGGGCCGCAGCAGCGGCACGGCCTGGCGCATCATGTTCGAGCCCATCAGCGCACGGTTCGCGTCGTTGTGCTCAAGGAAGGGGATCAGGCTTGCGGCGATGGAAGCGATCTGGTTCGGCGCAACGTCCATCAAGTGCAGCTCTTTCGGCTCCACCACGGGGAAGTCGCCCATGAGGCGGGCCTTCACACGGTGGCCGTCGAACGTGCCGTCGTCCTTCACTATCGCGTTCGCTTGCGCGATCATCTTGTTGTCTTCTTCCTCAGCGGTGAGGTAAATGACATCGCTCTTCATGTCCACCTTACCGTCCTTCACGTGGCGGTAGGGCGTCTCGATGAAGCCCAGGTTGTTGATCTTGCTGTACACGCAAAGCGAGCTGATCAGACCGATGTTCGGTCCTTCAGGCGTCTCGATGGTGCAGAGGCGGCCGTAGTGCGTGTAGTGCACGTCACGGACTTCGAAGCCTGCTCGTTCACGGCTCAGACCACCGGGTCCGAGTGCGCTCATACGACGCTTGTGGGTGATCTCGGCCAGCGGGTTCGTCTGGTCCATGAACTGGCTCAACTGGTTCGTTCCGAAGAACGAGTTGATCACCGAGCTCAGCGTCTTGGCGTTGATCAGATCGGTAGGCGTGAACACCTCGTTGTCGCGCACGTTCATACGCTCACGGATGGTGCGGGCCATACGGGCCAAGCCCACGCCGAACTGGGCGTGCAACTGCTCGCCCACGGTACGCACACGGCGGTTGCTCAGGTGGTCGATATCGTCCACATCGGCCTTCACGTTCACCAGCTCGATCAGGAACTTGATAATGCTGATGATGTCCTCTTTCGTGAGTACGCGCACGCTAAGCTCGCTCTCCAGACCCAGCTTCTTGTTGATGCGGTAGCGGCCCACCTCACCGAGGTCGTAGCGCTGCTCGCTGAAGAACAGCTTGTCGATCACGCCACGGGCGGTCTCGATATCGGGTGGCTCGGCATTGCGCAGCTGGCGGTAGATCACCTCCACAGCTTCCTTCTCGCTGTTGGAGGTATCCTTCTGCAGTGTGTTGTAGATCAGCGCGTAGTCGGCGGCGTTGATCTCCTTCTTGTGCAGGATAACCGTCTTGGCACCGCTTTCCAGGATCTGGTCCACATGGTGCTCTTCGATGATGGTCTCGCGGTCGATGAGCACTTCGTTACGTTCGATCGAGACCACTTCTCCGGTGTCCTCGTCCACGAAGTCCTCCACCCAGGTCTTCAGCACGCGGGCGGCCAGCTTGCGGCCCACGCTTTCCTTGATGGCGGCCTTGGTCACCTTGATCTCATCGGCCAAGCCGAAGATCTCCAGGATCTGCTTGTCGCTCTCGAACCCGATGGCACGCAGCAGCGTGGTCACGGGCAGCTTTTTCTTACGGTCGATGTAGGCGTACATCACCCCGTTGATGTCCGTGGCGAACTCGATCCACGAACCCTTGAAGGGGATGACACGGGCGCTGTACAATTTGGTGCCGTTGGCGTGGCGGCTCTGGCCGAAGAACACGCCCGGGGAACGGTGCAGCTGGCTCACGACCACGCGCTCGGCGCCGTTCACCACGAACGAGCCTTTGGGGGTCATGTACGGGATCTGGCCCAGGTACACGTCCTGCACAATGGTCTCGAAGTCCTCGTGCTCAGGGTCGGTGCAATAGAGCTTCAGTTTGGCCTTGAGGGGCACGCTATAGGTAAGACCGCGCTCGATGCACTCGTCAATGGAGTACCGGGGCGGGTCGATGAAGTAGTCAAGGAATTCCAGCACGAACTGATTGCGGGTGTCCGTGATGGGGAAGTTCTCCATGAAGGTCTTGAAAAGACCCTCATTGGACCTGTTCTCCGGCAGGGTGTCGATCTGGAAGAAATCCTCGAAGCTTTCCAGTTGGATGTCGAGGAAGTCGGGGTACTCTTTGGAGAGCTTGTTCGACCCGAAATCGATGCGCTTGTTCTTCTTGATGCTGATGGTCTTCGCCTGGGCCATGGATGCGATCGGGGGTTGACTGAAGGAGGAGAGACAGGGTGCGGCACAAAACACCGCAGGCAGGCACGGACCGCTCCTTCAGCGGCCCGGCCTGCTCAATGCTTGCAGCGGAGGTTCTTACTTAACCTCAACTTCGGCGCCGGCTTCCGTCAGTTGCTGCTTCAGGCTCTCGGCTTCCTCTTTGGAAACGCCTTCCTTCAGCGGCTTCGGAGCACCGTCGACGAGGTCTTTCGCCTCTTTCAAGCCCAGGCCGGTGAGCTCCTTCACGAGCTTCACCACGGCGAGCTTGTTGGCTCCGCCGGCCTTGAGCACCACATCGAAGCTGGTCTTCGCAGCGGCGGCTTCGCCACCACCTGCACCACCAGCGGCAGCAACAGCAACAGCTGCAGCAGCGGGCTCGATGCCATAGGTATCCTTCAGGTATTGAGCGAGTTCGCTCACCTCTTTCACGGTGAGGCCCACGAGGGTGTCGCCCAGTGATTTCACGTCTGCCATTGTCTTCGGGTTGTTGAGAGTTCTTGTGTGGAAGTGCGTAACGTCTTTCGGAGGCGCGTCAGGCTTTCGCCGCGCGCTCTTCCAATGCTTTTACCAGGCCGGCCACCTTGTGCCCACCACCGCCTTGCAGGGCGCTGAGGACGTTCTGGATCGGGCTCTGGAGGATAGCGATGATGTCGCCGATGAGCTCTTCCTTGCCTTTCAGCTTGGTGAGCACGGCCAGTTGGTCGTCGCCGACGAAGATGGCCTCATCGATGTATGCGCTCTTCAGCAAGGGCTTCTTGTGCTTCTTGCGGAAGTCGCTGATGATCTTGGCGGGGGCATTGCCCTTCTGTGCGAAGAGCAGCGCCGTTTGACCGGCCAGTGTGGGGAACAGCTCGCTGTAGTCCTTGCCTTCGATCTTCTCCAGGGCCTTGCGCAACAGCGTGTTCTTCACCACGCGCATGCGGATGCCGCCGTTGAACATGGCGCGGCGCAGGTTGCTGGTCTGGTCGGCGGTGAGGGCCGAACTGTCGGTGAGGTAGAACACGTTCGCCTCGCGGAGCTCGCCAACGAGCTCGTTGATCATGTTGTCTTTCTCTGTGCGTGTCATGGCTCGGTGCTCTATCAGTTCATTACGGTGCGGGCATCAACGTGCACACCTGGGCTCATGGTGCTGCTGATGCAGATGCTCTTGATGTACACGCCCTTGCTGGTGCTGGGCTTCAGCTTCAGCAGGGTTTGCAGCAGCTCATTGGCGTTCTCGCTCAACTTCTGCGCATCGAAGCTGGCCTTGCCGATCACCGCGTGGATGATACCGGCCTTGTCCACCTTGAAGTCGATCTTACCGGCCTTCACCTCTTTCACGGCCTTGGCCACGTCCATGGTCACGGTACCGGTCTTGGGGTTGGGCATCAGGCCGCGGGGACCGAGCACACGGCCCAGGGCACCCACTTTGGCCATCACAGCAGGCGTGCAGATGATCACATCCACGTTCGTCCAGCCGCCTTTGATCTTCTCCACGTACTCGTCCAGACCGGCCATGTCGGCACCGGCGGCAAGGGCCTCCTCGCACTTGGCGGGATCGGCCAGCACAAGCACGTTGACCGTGCGGCCAGTACCGTGGGGCAGGCTCACGGTTCCACGCACCATTTCGGTGCTCTTCTTGGGGTCCACGCCCAAACGCACGGCAATGTCCACCGTGGCGTCGAACTTGGTCGTGCTCACTTGCTTCACGATGCTGGTGGCCTCGGCGAGGTTGTAGCTCTTCGTGGTATCGAACTTGGCCATTGCGGCCTTGCGCTTCTTGCTCAGGGTAGCCATGGCTTATGCGTTTTCAAATGGATTGGCTCCTGTCACCGTTACGCCCATGCTGCGGGCCGTACCGGCCACCATGCGCATGGCGCTCTCGATGGTGAAACAGTTCAGGTCGGGCATCTTGTCCTGGGCGATGGCTTTCACCTGCTCCCAGTTGATGCTGCCCACCTTCTTGCTGTTGGGAACGCCGCTACCGCCTTTGATCTTGGCGGCATCGATGATCTGCACCGCTGCGGGCGGCGTCTTGATGATGAAGTCGAACGACTTATCGGTGTAGACGGTGATCACCACGGGGAGGACCTTGCCTGCCTTGTCCTGCGTGCGAGCATTGAACTGCTTGCAGAACTCCATGATGTTGACGCCCTTGGCACCCAATGCGGGGCCGATCGGCGGTGCGGGGTTCGCGGCCCCGCCTTTTACTTGGAGCTTCACCAGAGCCCCTACTTCCTTTGCCATTGCTGTCAATTTGTGTCCTCAAACGCCCTTGGTCAGGGCTCGGACGGGTTTCCTTTCTCTATCGATCCATCGTGTTGCTGCGCGAGCGCGGCCCTACGATTCTTTTTCCACTTGCATGAAGCTCAGTTCCAGCGGGGTCTTACGCCCGAAGATCTTCACCATCACTTTCAGTTTCTTCTTCTCCTCATTGATCTCCTCAATAACACCGTTGAACCCGTTGAAGGGCCCATCGATCACCTTCACGCCTTCACCCACGTGGTACGGAATGCTGATGGACTCGGTCGATTCCGCCAGCTCGTCCATCTTGCCCAGGATCTTGTTCACCTCGGTCATGCGCAAGGGCACTGGATCACCGCCCTTCTCGCCGCCGAGAAAGCCGATCACGTTGGGCAATTGCTTCAGCGCGTGGGCGATCTCGCCGGTGAGGTCCGCCTCGATGAGCACATAACCCGGGTAGAGGTTGCGCTCCTTGCTCGTCTTCTTGCCGTCCCGGATCTGGTAGAACTTCTCCATGGGGATGAGCACCTGGCTGATGTAGCCGCCCATCACCTTTGAGCGTTTCACCTCCAGCTCAATGGTCTCCTTCACCTTCTTCTCCTTACCGGAGATGGCGCGGACCACGTACCACTTCTTGGTTGCTACCTCGGCCATGGATCAGCGGAAGATGGAATAGAGGAACCCGACCATGCCTTTCCAAAAACCGTCCTCGCCCACCGCCATGTTCTGGGCCCCGAACACGTAGTCCATGATGAAGACCACGATGGCCAGGATCAATGCGCTCACCAGCACCACGATGGCGCTGCCTTGCAGTTCCTTCCACGTGGGCCAGCTCACCTTGTTGACGAGCTCGTTGTAGGACTCCTGGAGATATGCTCTGAAGTTGGCCACTGTCGTTGGGGGCTGTTCGGTGCTTGGCACGGGTGGCAGGAATCGAACCCGCAGCCTAAGGTTTTGGAGACCTTCGCTCTACCAATTGAGCTACACCCGTGTATCCGTTTGGTTTCGTTCAGCGGCGCGGGGGCTTCCGTTGCCGGAAGCCCCCTTGCCACAGTTGCTGTCTTACTTGATGATCTCCGTCACCTGGCCTGCGCCCACGGTACGGCCACCTTCGCGGATAGCGAAGCGGAGGCCTTTGTCCATGGCGATCGGCTGGATCAGGTTCACCGTGATGGTCACGTTGTCGCCCGGCATCACCATTTCGCGACCGGCCTCGAGGTTGATCTCGCCGGTAACGTCGGTGGTGCGGAAGTAGAACTGCGGGCGGTACTTGTTGTGGAAGGGCGTGTGGCGGCCACCTTCCTCTTTCTTCAGCACGTAGATCTCGGCTTTGAAGTTCAAGTGCGGGGTGATGCTGCCCGGCTTGGCGATCACCATACCGCGGCGGATCTGGTCTTTTTCGATACCGCGCAGGAGGATACCGACGTTGTCGCCGGCCTCACCGCGGTCCAGGATCTTACGGAACATCTCCACACCCGTGCAGGTGCTCTTCAGCTTCTCGCTCATCATACCGATGATGTCCACTTCGTCGCCGGTGTTGATCACACCCGCTTCGATACGGCCCGTAGCAACGGTACCGCGACCGGTGATGGAGAACACGTCCTCCACGCTCATCAGGAACGGCTTGTCCACAGCACGCACCGGGAGCTCGATCCAGTTGTCAACGGCATCCATCAGTTGCATGATGGTGTCCACCCACTTGGCTTCGCCGTTCAGGCCGCCGAGGGCGCTGCCACGGATCACCGGGGTGTTGTCGCCGTCGTACTTGTAGAAGGTGAGGAGTTCGCGGATCTCCATCTCAACGAGATCGAGGAGTTCCACGTCATCCACGCTGTCCACTTTGTTCATGAACACCACGATGCGGGGCACGCCTACCTGGCGGCCGAGCAGGATGTGCTCACGGGTCTGGGGCATGGGGCCGTCGGTGGCGGCAACCACCAGGATGGCACCGTCCATCTGGGCGGCACCCGTCACCATGTTCTTCACATAGTCAGCGTGGCCGGGGCAGTCAACGTGCGCGTAGTGACGGTTGGCCGTCATGTATTCCACGTGCGCGGTGTTGATGGTGATACCGCGCTCCTTCTCCTCGGGAGCGTTGTCGATGGAATCGAAGCTGCGCACCTCGCTGAGGCCCTTTGCTGCCAGCACGGTGGTGATGGCGGCGGTCAGCGTGGTCTTGCCGTGGTCAACGTGGCCGATGGTGCCGATGTTGACGTGGGGTTTGTCCCTTTTGAAAGTCTCCTTTGCCATGGTCCTCGTCGTTGTTTCTTCCCCGGTGGGGACTGCGTTGTGGTTGTTCTGCTGTTGTGGTGCCTACGTGCTGTGGTCCTTCTTCGCTGTACCGCCATCCCGCGTGAGAGGGATGGGCTTTCTGCCTGTTCCGTGGAGCCTTTGCCGGGAATTGAACCCGGGACCTCTTCCTTACCAAGGAAGTGCTCTACCCCTGAGCTACAAAGGCCGATCCTTCCTTCTTTCTTCTTTCCGGCCCTCACCACCTGGAAGCGATGGTGTTGGCCACTTGCGATCCCCCTTCACCCTTTCGGGACCCGGTGGACGAGAGCGGGAGACGAGATTCGAACCCGCGACATTCAGCTTGGAAGGCTGATGCTCTACCAACTGAGCTACTCCCGCAAGTTTCACGATGCTCCGCCGGCCGGGTCGGGCCTCTCTCTCGGCTCCTTGTGGTGGGGAGAACAGGATTCGAACCTGTGAAGCGTTGCCGCAACAGATTTACAGTCTGTCCCCGTTGGCCACTTGGGTATCTCCCCGTCGGTCGGCCTGCCTGCAAGAGGCAGGCGCAAGGAGCCAATGGAGGGACTCGAACCCACGACCTGCTGATTACAAATCAGCTGCTCTAGCCGGCTGAGCTACATTGGCAGGTACAGCAAGAGAAAGAACCACAACCCCCTTTCCGGGGCACTCCTCCGGAAAAAGGACTGCAAATGTAGCAGCCTTGGGGTTACCACCAAACACCGGGGGCCAAGGTTTTTCTCCTTGGCCCCCGGCAGGCGTCCGAAAGTCGCGGTGGGCTTACGAAGCTTGGCGCAGGTTGGTGGGCTTCACGCGCTCCATTTGGCGGCGGATGGCCTCGGCGGCCTGGTCAATGGCTTCCTCGAAGCTCTTACTGCGGCGTTGGCTGAAGAGGTCTTTGCCCGGCACCCCCATGCGCACCTCCACCACCTTGTTCTCCCGCTTGGCGGTGTCCTTGTCCAGCCGAAGGAACACCTCGGCGTTGATGATGCGGTCGTGGAAGGTGGTGAGCTTGCCCAGTTTGTCCTGGATGAAGCTGATGAGCTTGGTGTCGGCGTCGAAGTGGATGGATTGGACTTGCACGTTCATGACGGGAAAGTTTGGTTGGTTAGAGTTCACTCGCCTCCTCGCGGATGCGCCTTCCGGTGCGCCGAACGGAGCTTCTCCACCGTATTGTGCGTGTACACCTGCGTGGCGGCCAGGTTGGCGTGGCCCAGCAATTCCTTCACGGCGTTCAGGTCGGCGCCGTTGTTGAGGAGGTGCGTGGCGAAGGTGTGTCGCAAAACGTGGGGGCTCCGTTTGGGCTGGGAGGTCACCCGGCTAAGATAACGTTGAACGGATCGTTGTACGCTTCTCCTCGGCAAGGGTTTGCCTTCCTCGTTAACCAAGATCGGGAGGTCGGTGCGTTGGCCGCCCAACACCTGTTCCCGTGCTGCATTGTACACCCGCAGCACCTCCACCAAACGGTCGCTCAGCGGTAGGATGCGCTCCTTGTTGCGCTTGCCCAGCACCCGCAGCGTGCGGGCGGCCAGGTCGGCATCGTTGGGGCGCAGACCGAGCAGCTCGGCCAAGCGCATGCCGGTGCCGTAGAGCAGCTCCAACACAGTGCGGTCCGTCAATCCCTTGAAGCTCAGTTGTGCCGGGTCGCCGTCGAAGACGTGCTGCATACCACGCTCTTCCACGTACTCGGGTAGGCGCTTAGGGACTTTGGGGGCTTCAATGAGGGCAGTGGGATCGGCGGTGACGCTGCCCACGGTGCGGGCGAACCGGAAGAAGGCGCGCACGGCGCTCAGCTTGCGGTTCACGGTGCGGGGGCCGTCGCCGCGCTCCAGCAATTGCATCATCCAGGCGCGCACGGCCCGGTCATCTGCTTGCTCCACCCCTTCCTTGCCGGTGCGTTCCTTCAGGAAGGCCCCCAATTGCGCCAGGTCGCGCTGATAAGCCGCCACGGTATGGGGACTGGCCCGTTTTTCATAGGCCAAGTGTTCCAGAAAGCGATCAAGGAGCATCAGAACAAAGAAGGGGGCAGAACCTCACCGGTCCTGCCCCCTTCAACGGGACTTGCGAACAAGGAATTACTCCTCGCTGCGGAACATATCGTTCTTGTACACCGCGTGCAGCACCTCCTTGCGGCGGCTAACGCTGGGCTTGGTGTAGGCCTTGCGCTTGCGGAGCGCGCGCAGCACACCGGTCTTCTCGTACTTCTTCTTGAACTTCTTGAGGGCCTTGTCGATGGCCTCGCCTTCCTTGACCGGGATGATGAGCATGCGCGTCTTTTTCTGTAAGGGGCGGCAAATATAGACGGGGAATGGATCCGGCAAAACATCCCTTTGGCGCCAAAAGCAGAACCCCGCCCGGATCGCTCCGGACGGGCCGTTCACCCACCACCATCCACCTCACCCTGCCATGGCCTTGGCCGGGGCGCTCCACTCGCTGGCACCTGCCGTGCCCCTTGGCGCGCACCCGGTAACAGTGGGTGCTGCCGCTGGCCAACCCCTCGTGCAGGTACTTGCTCGGGCTCGCCGTGTCCAGGGTATTCCAACCGTTGTGGTCCATCGGATCCACATCGTTGCGCTCCACCTCGTACCCGTGCGCACCGCACACCACGTCCCAGTCCACCTTGATCTGGCCGGCCACATCGGAGAGGTCGGCGTTAGTGACGGGGTGAGCCGGGGACTGGTGAGTTGATGACCGTTCTTCAGGCCAACGGCCTCTAGAACAGGCCGATGAGCTTCTCGGATGGCACGGAGAACATCTTTTGTCAGGCGGAGAGTTTCTTGAACGAGTCTCCGTGCTTCTTTGAAGCTCCGAAGTGCACCTTTTGACACGCGGAGGTCTTCTTGGACGCCCCGAAGAGCTTTTTGGCGAGGGCGTGGTGCTTGTGGGATGAGGCAGTGACCTTCTTGGACCGCCCTGCGTACCTCTTTTATCAGGCGCAGTGCTTCTTAAACCACTCGACGTGCAAATAGTGGCGTTGGCGGTGCGCTACCGAGGGCCTTGTTCGAGAGCCCATCGCGCATTGCAGCGCTGACCAGGTGGTTGCCGTGACATTCCGAGGCGGGCGGCACGCCCTGGACCGAACCGAACTCGGCACCCGCAAGCTCACCCCTCGCACGGGCTAGAGCCGAGCGCGAGCCCACGCGCCACACCCGAGATCGTGCTGGGAACTGAAGAGCGGCCGCCTCAAGAGCCTGTCAACCACACAACCACGGGATCACACCACTCCCCCACACCAGCGCTAAGCTCTTTTGCTACGTGTAAGTGCGATGAAGTACGCGGCGCCCTCAACGTTGGCTTTGCGTGTTTCGCTCATGTGGTCAAGGTAACCCTTGGAAACCGTTGGGGCGGGCCACAGGCCCTAGACCGAAACGCACTCGGCACCCGCGAACTCAGCCCTCACACGGGCTAGAGCCGAGCGCGTGCCCATGCGAGCTACTGCTGGGCGCGTGCATCGCGTTACACCCGAGCCACTGCTGGGCTATTGCTGGGAAGACCATCCCTTCCACGGCGAGGAAGTCTCTTTCCACGCTTCCAGGGCGACACCAAACTGATTCAGGGCATAATCCTTGGCTTCCTCTAATGATGTCAGGAAGTAGTCACGTACAGATTTTCCATTCTCAATTTGGTGCAACTCACAGCTCGAATCCTTCACATACAAGAGTATCATGTATATCTCATTGTCACAATAGGCATGATATGCGACGATGTCATGATTGTTCATTCTAATACTAATTTGGTCTAGGATAAATTCGATGCGGTGCTCCGGGGGCGTCTACAAGCCTCCCATTTACGTACTCGGCTGTGCCGAGTGTCCTTCGGTCGTGGGCCTGTGGCCCCAAGTATGGCCCGCATGCCAGTTGCATCTCCTTCAAACATAGCCCATCTCTTGCTCCTCCCCACTTCAACCGGGAGAGGGTCGTGTCCCGCTTAGGACATCCGTTGCTCGGCACCGGGTGTTCTGCGCACCGCCACCAGCACACCCCACGCCAGCAGCCCACCGACAACAGCCATTGCAGCCGCCAGCACCACCGCCCCTACCACGTACTGCGCCAAGCTCTGCTTCACGGCTTCCAGGGAAATGTCCAACAGGTCGATGGGCACGCCGCCGGGCAGCAACTGTGCGCCCAGCGCATGGCTGGCCCACAGGATGAGCGGCACCATGGGCGGTATGCTGATGTGCGCCGCCGTGAGGAAGAGCACGCGGTTCAACTTGAAGAGGAAGGCGAGCGGGATGCCCAGCGCCAACTGGAAGCCCCAGATGGGTACGGTTCCCATGAAGAAGCCGAAGCCGATGCTGGCAGCCTTGCGCGCGTTGCTCTCGCCCGGGCGCACCAGTTCTGAGCGCAGCATCTTCCGCAGTTCGCCCTTCACGAAGAGCTTGCGCGGCCAGAACCACAGGCCGGCGATGATGACCAGCACCGTGTTGAGCACGCTGATGCGCGCGAAGTCGATGACGGGCCGGAAGTGGCTCACGCGCTCCGGGAAGTCGTAGCGCACGCTCACGGGCACGGTGGCGAAGGGGACATCGCGCCAGGCAAGCCGTACGATGCTCTCGATCTCGAACTCGAAGCGGTGCGTGAACGTGCGGATGCGCGTAACCTGGGCCAGGGGATAGCAGCGGTAACCGGTCTGGGTGTCGGGCAGGGTGATGCCGGTTTCCACCTTGAACCAGAAGCTGCTGAACTTGTTGCCGAAAGAACTGCGGCCGGGGATGCCGGCCTGCGCCATGTTGCGGTCGCCCATGACCATCGTGCCCGGTTGGCGCTCCATGACTTCCACGAACCGCACGATGTCTTCCGGCGCATGCTGGCCGTCGCTGTCCAAGGTGATGGCGTGCTTGTAGCCTTTGGCCAGCAGATGCGCAAAGCCGCGCCGCAGCGAGTAGCCTTTGCCTTGGTTGAGTTCGTTGCGCAACACTTCCAAGCCCGGAATACCGGCGAGCACCTGCGCAGTGCTATCGGTACTACCGTCGTCAATGACCAACAAGTGCGGACCGGTGATGGCGAGAATGCGTTGGATCACATCGGCCAGGGTGCCGCTGTTGTTGTAGGTGGGCAGCAGCACGCAGGTGCCCGTGCGCTCCAAACGCTCCTGCAGGCTGCTGGTCGCGGTCATCGCGCGAAAGTGCCCTTCATCTTCAGCAGCACCACGGGGTTGCCGTCGTAGGCATCGGTGGTGGCCTCGGCGTCGAATCCGATGTCGTCAGCCGCCTCGGTCAGGGCAATGCGCAGGTCGAAGTGCGTGCACTTCACGGGGTCGACAGGCGTGAGGAACTTGATGTGGCGCGCGGTCTTCAGGCGCAAGGTGCCGCCCTTCACTTCGCTGGAGAGGTGCTGCACCAACTGCACGAGCGCAGCACCGGGCGTTACAGGTCGCGCAGGGAAGTGCCCACCGTGCACGGGATGCGCGGCGATGGGCTCCACGCGCCAGGTCCAGGTGCCTTCCACTTCGCCGGAACGCGCCGCACCGGTGTTGAACAAGCCGCGGATGGTCGCTGTCATGGGATCAGAGCTTCGTGAAGACGTCCGTAGGAACGGGCTTGTCGAGGACGGGCGCATCGAACTTCACCACGGTACGGTCGCCGTCGCCTTCCAATGTCACCATTTCGTACAGGTGCAAATTGCTCTTGCGGAAGCGCAGTTCCATCTGCTTGAAGCGCTTGCCCACGCGCGCGCTGCTCGGCGCGATGATCACCAGCAGGTCGCCGTCCGCAATGAAGTAGCTCGGTTTCGCGCCTTTGTCCAGCGTGTGTTCGCCGTCCATGATCTTCATCACCATGTCGTTGATGCCGGCGTAGATCTTCCGGTCCACCTCGCCCAGCACCTTTTCCTTGCCGTTCTCCTTCACGCGCACATTGCCGTCCACGGTGAGGATCGTCGTGGGTTGTGCACCGTTCAGTTCCCAGCGGAACTTGCCGGGGCGCTCGTAGGCGAAGGTGCCCGGACTGATGACGGGCTCCTTGAGGTAGTGCACATGCTTCTCCTGGGTGAGCGTGCATTGGATGGTGCGAGCGCTCTTGGCCGCGGCCTTCATACGCAGCACAAGTTCGTGGTCCGCCTTGATGGGCGTGGGCTCCGTGGGGGGACTTGTCCATGCTGCCAACGCTGCGATGGTCGCGATACCAAGGACGGAGAGGAAGAACTGCTTCATGCGTTGGGGCGAAGATGGGCGTCGCACCTGACAAGTTCGATGCCGTGCTGGCGGCAATGGGCGATGATGCCCTTGACCAGTTCCAAGGTGCCCGGCTGTGTGTCGTGAAGCACGGCGATGGTGCCGGGCTTCGGCCGCGTGGAAATGCGCTTCATGACTTCCGCCGGGGAGCGGGCCGTGTCGAAGGTGCGCAGGTCCCAACCGATGGTGGTGACCCCGGTGGTCTTTACCGCAGCAGCGATGTTCGGATTAGTGACGCCGAACGGTGGGCGGAACAACGACGTGCGTTGGCCGGTGGTGCGTTGGATGGCCTCTGCACACGTGCGGATCTCCTTCTCCGCATGATCTTCTCCGATGAAACCCCAGGTCCAGTGATGATGCTGCGAGTGGATGCCGATGGCGTGGCCCTCGTCCACGATGCGCTTCGCCAGCGCGGGAAAGGCTTCCACGTATTTGCCGATGCAGAAGAAGGAAGCTTTGATGTTCTCGGCCTTGAGGTGATCCAGCAACGCGGGGGTGATCTGTGGATGCGGGCCATCGTCGAAGGTGAGCGCCATCGTTCCCTTCGGACCAGAGCAAACGGCATCCACATAGATGCGCGCGGGCAAGGTGAGTGAAGCATATGCGGTGAAGCCGAGCCATAACGCCACGAAAAGGACCAACGGCCATAACGGCCACGACCACCATGCCCAGCCTATGTACAACGAACCGGCCAACAGGATGGCCAGCCCTGATGCGATGTTCCACTTCTTCATGGCTCCATCAGCACCGCGCACGTCTCCATGCCGTGCCGGTCAACGACCAGTACACGCCCAACGGCGGCAGCGGTTCCATCCGGCAAACGGCCGTTGCGCATACAATGCAGAGCCAGGCACAGCGCCTGTGCCGGTGCGCTTCCGTGCAAGCCGGTGAAAGGACGATGATCCACGGCCGCCGAATGCGCTGGCAGCACAGGAGCTTCGCCCGTGAACGGATCGTTGCTGTACAACACCATGTCGATGGCGGAACTTGCGAAGTCGTCCTTGCCCCACCACTCCCCTTCCTCCCTTCGAACCGCAGGCCAAACACCTGTAACACGACCGATCGAACCAGGACCTTTCGTTGGAGAAGCGACCACGAAGCCGGTTCCTGCACCCGGCTTATCGCCAAGCATGGCCGCTTGTGCAAGTTCGTCCAGCAGTGGGGCGTGCTCATCCGCGGCACCAACGAGGATGTGGGCAGCGCCGTTCTCTTCCGCTTGCAACGCTGCGCTTTGCAATGCCCAAGCGAACGACGACATGCCTTGGCTGAAGGTGAGGTTCGGTCCGTCGGCACCGAGCAACAAGGCGATCGTACCACCCACAGTGTTGTGCGTGCTGCGCATGAACCCTGTTGGTGATAGGATCCCACCGGCGTTCGCCTCGATCTCGTTGAGGAAACCGATGGTGTCCTCCACCTGACCGAGACCGGTACCGAAGTGGATGCCATCCGGCTTCGCAACACCTGCATCGGCGAGGGCTTGCAACGCACAGCACACCGCACGCCGCATCGGCACCGTCATGCGCCGCGCCGCGCCTTTGTTCAGGAGTTCAGCGCCCGGTACCCCAGGGCTCTCCCGATCCCACGGCAGTGGATAGCAGGCGGCGGCGTTGATCCACAGGTCCATCACGCAGCGCGGAAAATGACGGAGGTGCCATTGCCACCGAAGCCGAACGAATTGCTGAGCACGGTGCGCACGGGCATTTCCAAGGTGGCCTTGACCGGTTCGGTGCGGCAGCCATCCACCACGGCCCCGGCGCGCGCCGTTGCGGGCACAAAACCATGCTTCATGCACAACACGCTGAACACGGCTTCCAATGCACCTGCAGCCGCCAACGTATGACCGGTCAACGATTTGGTGCTGGTGAACGGCGGCATGTTGCCGAACAAACGCTCCATGGCGATGAGCTCGGTGAGGTCGTTGTTCTCCGTTGCCGTGCCATGGGCATTGATGTGGTCGATGTCCTTCGTGGAAAGACCAGCAACCCGCAGCGCACCCTCCATGGCCTTTTGCGGGCCGATGCCTTCGGGCGAGGTAGCCGTCTGATGGTAAGCATCGTTCGCGTTGGCGCAACCAGCCACGAAGGCAAGCGGCTTGCGACCGGCCTTGTGCGCGTCGTCCTCGCGTTCCAAAAGGAGGTATGCTGCACCCTCACCGAGGTTCATGCCGGCACGCCCCGCGGTGAACGGACGGCACGGCTGCGTATCCATGGCGCTCAATGCTCGGAAGCCCGCTACAGTGAAGCCGCACAAGGCGTCGGCACCACCAACGAGCACGGCATTGGCACGACCCGTCTTCAGCAACTGCGCACCGAGCATGATGGCGCTGGCACTGCTGCTGCACGCCGTGCTGATCGTAGTGGCGCTGCCCGCTTTGAAGCGTGCGGCCAGGTAGCGGGCATGGTCGCCGACCTCGTGCCCCGTGGCCGCGTTCAGCAGCGGCTTTAGGTCTTGTTGTCGCGCGGCGTACGCGCGCTCGGTACGGTCCATACCGCCAACCGTGCTCGCACTGATGATGGTGAGTTCACCCGCAGCGAATGATGCTACGGCCATCGCTTCCTGCGCAGCGCAGAGGGCGAGCAGCACAGTGCGGGCCACGCCGGTGGGCAGTTCCGCGCTGTTCAATTGGGCAAGCAATTGCGCGTCGGACATCGGCACTTCACCGAACACGAGTTCGGGGAAAGGCAGATCATGCACGCGCAACGGGCCAATGGCTGAGCGCCCGGCTTTCAATGCATCGAGCTGTGCAGCAACACCAGCGCCGAGCGCGCTGATCGCACCCATACCGGTGATGGCGATGGCGGGCGCGGCCATACGACAGGAACTGTTCAGCCAGCGATGGCCTTCTGCGCGAGGATGTGGTCGGCCATGGTGTTCACCGAAGTGAAGATGGTGCGGCCGTCCTTGGGGTCGGTGATCTTGATGCCGTAGTGGCGGTCGAGGAGCACGATGAGTTCCAGCGCGTCGATGGAGTCGAGACCGAGACCATCACCGAACAGCGGTGCATCATCCTGGATGCTGACGGGATCCACCTCTTCCAGGTTCAGTTGTTTGACGATCTGCTGCTTCAGGTTCTTCTTCAGTTCTTCTCTGTCCATGGTGCGGTGGTGAGGATGGCACGAAGGCCGTCGGGGGTAAGTGGTGTTCCGGCTCCGGTGCCGAGCAATGCAAAGCCCGCAGAATACGGGGCGGCGAAGATATCCGCACGGCCCACGATCACGTGGTGCATTCCTTCCTTGCGCAGCATGCCTTCGGCGATGGTCAGCAGCAGCTCGGCGTCCAGTGGGTCCGCCGCGAAGCAGATGCTGGGCCCGAAGACCTTGTGGCGGATGGTGATCTCCCCGGTGCTGGTGTTGGGCAGCGTGTACACGAACACCGCCGGGCTGGCGGGCTCCTTACGCGATACCGGTTCCCAGTGCTCAATGTCCGTGGCCAGGCTTGCGCTGCGGTTCACGGTGATGATGCCTAAGGTGTTCTGCACGTCGGCGCCCTCGTCCTTCAGCTTTGCGAACAGTGGTTCGACGGCCAGCAGGGCAAGCTTCCCGTAGTGGTCCATCTTGTGGAACTTCGGATAGTCGAGACCTAAGGCGTTGTAGATCCCACGGAGGTCGTCATCTCCCCCGCTGGCACGCGCCACCTCAACCCCGTTGAGCAGCAGCAGCCCATCGCTCAGCCGGGTATGTGCTTGCAGGCTCAACATGCTTCGATGAGGATGGCCGCGTTGCAGCCGCCGAAACCGGAAGAGGTCTTCAGCAGGATGTTGGATGCGGGTGCGCCGCTGCGTTGCAGCACGTTGAGCGGAGGCAGCTCGTTCAGGTCATGCGCGCCCAAGGATGCGGGAAGCTCCTTGCGCCGGACGGCTTCCAAAGCCAAGGCGGTTTCCAGCACGCCAGCGGCTCCGAGCGTGTGGCCGAAATAGCCTTTGTGGCTGTTGGTCGGCACGCCTTCGATGCCTACGCGGCCGAAGGCTACGGCTTCCATGCGATCGTTGTAGTCGCTGCCCGTGCCGTGCGCATTGATGTGCCCGATGGCAGAACGATCAATGCCGCTCTGACGCAACGCGGCTTCCACGGCGCGCACCAACCCTTCACCGGTACGACTGGGTCCGCTGATGTGGTTGGCATCGTTGCCCATGCCGCCGCCGAGATAGCGGCCCATCACATCATTGAGCACCGAACGATCATTCGTGAGCACCAGACCAGCAACAGCTTCGCCCAACGACACGCCATCGCGCGTGCGGTCGAACGGTCGGCAGGGGCCGGGGCTCAGTGCGTGCAATGCTGCGAAACCGCTCAAGGTGAACTCCGAAACGAGATCCCCCCCCAGCACAAGCACATGATCATAGCGTCCTGCACTGATGAGATCCGCAGCCAGTTTGATGGCGAGCGTTCCGCTGGCGCAAGCGTTGCTCACAACGATCGGTAGCGCAAGACCTGTTCGCTCAGCGAACCGCTTGGCGAGCAGTGGCAGTAGTGCTTCTTCGGGCCGGCCCTTCTCCAGCATGCCGATCTCTCCTTTTGTCGTGCTGAGGATGACACCGGTGCGCGCGACGTCGATGTTTGCGTTGGCCACGCACAGCTCCGCGCACTTCACCAGTTCATTCTCCAGCGATCGCTCCGCCGATCCGGTGAACGCGCGGCCTGCGAAAGCGCTTCCACCACCGGGCAGGACCACGGGCACCAAGCCGCTTTCCCCCTTCATCATGCTCTGCAGGACGGGCGCCACGCCTTTGCCAAGCGCACACGCCACATGAGCCGCACCAAGGAAGATATCCATCACGCGAAGCCCTGCCGCTTGCGCCACGCCTTGTACACCTCGGGCGGGTCCAGCAGCAGTTGTTTGCCCTTGTCCAGGAACACCTGCACGGTTTCGCCCGTGGCGGCAACGGCGTTCTTCAGCTTGCTGCTGATGGTGTAGCGAAGGACGATCTTGGCAGCAGGCGTGTACACGTATTCGGTGCGGATCAATGCCGTGTCTCCATAGCTGAGCATGGCCTTGTGCTCGATGGTGCTCTTGACGATCGGCGTGAAGACACCGTTCTCGTACATGAACATTGCATCGAGGTCATGCTTGTGGCCCCACGCTTCGCGGCCCGCTTCGAAGAACGCGAAGTAGTTGCCGTGCCAAACGATGCCCATCGGATCGAGGTCGCCGAACGTGATGGGATAGCTGCTTTCGCAGAACAGATCAGGCTGCATCGGGCACAAGGAACACCTTCATTTCCATTTCGGCCAGTTGCTCGTCGCCCACGCGCACGGTGCCGAGCAGCACTTGTACCTGGTCGAGGCGGTGCGTTACGCGCACGGTGGTGTGCAGTGTTTCCCCGATGCGCGGCAGGCGCTGCAAGCTGAGCTTGCTCACCGCACCGATGAAACCGACAGGCGGTGGGGCGCCGCTCCGGGCTGCACTGAAGCCCATGCCAAGCGCGGCCGTTTGGGCCACGTTCTCGATCACGCCGCCTTCCAACAGCACGCCATCCTCAGCGAACACGTCGGTGGGCAGCACGTCGAAGCGGCTGAGCAATTCGTCAGGGGTTGCGCTCACCAGTTCGTGCACCATCACCATGGGCGGGTGCTGCGGCAGGTAGCGTTGCACGGCGTCGCGCGCCAGCAGTGGGGTCATCGGCATCGGCCCAAAAATCGAAAAAGTTGAACCACTGATCGGGGTATGCACGTGTTGCCTCCTCCAAAGCCGTCACATAGGCGTCGATGAGCTCGTTGGGTGAGCGCCCCTGCGCCGGCACCGTAGCGGTGAAATGGTAGCCCACGTTCTGCCGTCTGACCACGAAGCAGAAGCTCACGGGTGCTCCGCTTGCGGAAGCAAGGGCGAAGGGTCCCAACGGGATGAGGGCAGGTGAGCCGAGAAAGGTGACGCGGCGCGCACGGGTGTGGGGCAAGCGGCGATCGCCGTGCAGGCAGATGAGCCGGCCCTCCGCCAACGCAGCATTGATGGCCAGCGTGGTACCCACGCCCTCATCGCTGGGGATCACATCGAAGTGCGGCTTCTCCGCGCCCCGTTCAACGGCTTTCTTGATGGCTTCGCGTTCGGCGTTCATCATCACCACGCTCACCTTGGCATTGTGGCGTTTGAGCATGTGGCCCGCGAATTCCCAGTTGCCGAGGTGTGCGCTAATGAGGATACCACCCTTACCCTCGGCAACCATTCGTTTGATGTGCTCACTCCCGTTCTGTGTGAGCTCGAATTTGGGCAGCATGCCGCTGCGCACTGCCACCCGATCGATGAGTGCCTTCCCGAACACACGGAAGATCGCGTAGGCCCGGACCCGCCAGCCCTTGTCGGTCCCGCGCAGGTGCCGCAGGTAGATGCGTACCGCCTGTCCGGCCTTCGGAGCGAAGAACACGTACCACAGCGCTACCGGCCACAGGAGTGCGTAAGCCGCTTCCAGTCCGAAGTTGCGGAGCAGGAAAATGAAAATGCGGTGCCCCAGCGGTGTGCCGAGGCTCTTGCCTTGCCATTGAGAGGACGGGGTGCCGTTCTCAGGCCTTGGGCCCGATGCGCTGCTCAATGTGGTCGTAGAAATCCTGGAAGGTGACGATCTTCTGGAAGTCCTCCGCGCCGAGCTTGATGCCGAAGTTCTCCTCGATGACCACCACGAGGTCAACGTAGTCGAGGCTGTCCAGGCCGAGCGTTTCTTTCAGGGGTGCGTCGTCCTTGATGGTACTGCCATCAACCTCGAACTCTTCCACCAGGAAGGTGCGGGTTTTGGTAACGATCTCTTCGCGAAGGGTGGTGGTGCTCATTACTGGCCGGAGTACCGTTTGATGATGAGGGCCGAGTTGGTACCGCCGAAACCGAAGGAGTTGCTCAGGAACACATCGAACTTGTGGTCGATGGCGCTGGCAACGATGTTCAGCTTGGCGGAGTCCTCGTCCGGGGTGGCGAAATTTATGTTGGGAGCAATGAAGCCGCCGTGCATCATGATCATGGAGTACACCACTTCGCTCGCCCCTGCCATCCAGCACTCGTGACCTGTCATGCTCTTGGTACTGCTCACGTAGGGCCGCGACGCACCGAAGACGGCGTGGATGGCTTGTGCCTCGATGCTGTCACCCACGGGTGTGGCCGTGGCGTGAGCGTTCACGTATTGCACGGCATCGGCGTTCATACTGGCCATGTTGAGCGCCATGTGCAACGCGCGCAATTGACCGTCCAGGTCGGGATCACTGATGTGGGCACCGTTACTGCTGAAGCCGTAGCCCACCACCTCAGCGAGGATGGTAGCCCCGCGTTCGAGGGCGCTCTCCAACGATTCCAGGACCAAGGCCGCTGCTCCCCCGCTCGGCACCAGGCCATCGCGCCCCTTGTCGAAGGGCTTGCTCGCCTTAGCGGGATCCGCCTCCTGCACACTGAAGGCCCCGATGCCATCGAAACTGCCGAAGGCATATTCGTTCACTTCCTGTGCGCCGCCGCAAAGCACCATCTTCTGCAAGCCCTGTTTGATGAGCAGGTAGCCCATGCCGATGCTATGGCTACCACTGGCGCACGCCCCGCTGATGGTGAAGTTGACGCCCCGCAACTTGAAGATGGTGCTGAGGTTCATGGTCACCGTGCAGTTCATGCTCTGGAAGATGGCACCGCTGCCGAGCAGGGTGGTATCGTTCTTCCGACGAACGGTGTCGATGCTCTCCATCACCGCCTTCGCACTGCTGTCGTTCCCGAAGAGGATGCCCACTTCGTTCTTCTCCAGGAAAGCCATGTCGATGCCCGCTTGCGCGAAGGCTTGCTCGGCCGCTGCATAGGCGTAGAAGCACTCCTCCGCCATCATCACGCGCTGCCGCCGGCTCAGCTTTTCCTTCAGCTCGGGCATGTCCACTGCACCGGTGAGGGCGCTACGGTAACCCATCTTCTTGCGCGCTTCATCGAACACGATGCCGCTCTTCCCTTCGCGCAAGGAGGTCTCCACCTCCGCAAGGTCCTTGCCCAGGCAGCTCCAGATGCCCATGCCGGTGATCACTACGCGCCCGCTGCTCATGAGTGGATGCCGCCGTTGATGTTGATGATCTCGCCCGTGATGTAGCTGGCCTTGGGCGACGCAAGGAAAGCCACCACGTCGGCCACCTCCTCCGCATGGCCGAAGCGCTCCATCGGGATCAGCTTCTTCAGCTCGTCCTCCGGAAGTGCTGCCGTCATCTCGGTCTTGATGAAGCCCGGTGCAACGGCGTTCACGGTGATCTTCCGCTTGGCCACTTCAACGGCCAGCGACCGCGTGGCACCGATCATGGCCGCTTTCGCCGCGCTGTAATTCGTCTGTCCGGGCACGCCCTTCAGGCCGCTCACGCTCACCACGTTCACGATGCGGCCGCTGCGGTTGCGCACCATCTTCTGGATGATGAAGCTCGTGACGTTGAAGAAACCGTTGAGGCTGGTGTCCAGCACGTCGCGCCATTCTTCCTGCTTCAGGAACACGAAGAGATTGTCGCGCGTGATGCCGCTATTGTTCACGAGCACTTCGATGCGATCACCAGGATGGGCGGCGTACCAAGCCGTCAGCGCAGAATCAACAGCCTCTTTGTCACGCACGTCGAATTGAACGGTCTCGCACTCAACTCCATTGGCTTTCACCAAGGCCATCGTTTCGGCCGCTGCATCAGCGCCGCGCACGTAGTTCACCAGGATGCTCCAGCCGTCCTTGGCCAAGGCGACGCACACCGCGCGACCAATGCCCCGTGAACCGCCAGTGACCAAGGCATAACGCTTCGATCCGGTGCTCATAACGCAGTGGGAAAGAAAAGACCGGACTTCACGTTCGCCAACGCATCGGCGTGCACCGTGCTGCTCACGATAGGCCCGCTTATGTTGCGGACTTCAGCATGGAACGCCTTGCCGGCCGGGGAGTAAGTCGAGGTTCCACCTGTGAGGTCCACTGCTTGGGCAAGCGCCAAGGCATGCACGGACATCACCTGTGCTGTATTGTCGATGACCCTTGCGCAGAGCAGCGCAGCATTGGTGCCCATGCTCACGATGTCCTGGTTGTCATTGTTGTTGGGGATGCTGTGCGCGTACATCGACGTGCTGAGGCCCTGGCACTCGGCCGTGGTGCTCACTGCAGTGAACTGCATGCCTTGCAATCCGTGGTCGATACCTGCGCGTCCCATGCGCAGGAACGCCGGGAAGCGACCGTTCACCTTCTCATTGAGCAGGAAGTTCAGCTGGCGTTCGGTGAGCATGCAGAGCTTCACGATGGCCAGCTTCAGCTTGTCCATCTCGATGCTGATCTGATCGCCGTGGAAATTGCCGCCGTGGTGAACGCTGCCATCGCTCATATCGATGACCGGGTTGTCGTCCACCGACCCGAGCTCGCTCTCGAGCACCATTGCACAATGGGTCAGTGTATCGAGGATGGGCCCCAGCACCTGCGGGATGCAGCGGATGCTATAGTTCTCTTGGATGCGTTCGTTGTATACATCGCCCTGCCCTGCGCCTGTGATGAAACGCTCGTGCTGGCTGCGCGTTTGGCTGCTGCCCGCCAGAGCTTGGCGCATGCGGGCTGCCACCTCGTTCTGTCCCAAATGGCGCTTGGCCCCATTGAGCGAAGCGCTCAGGTGGTCCTCGAACGGCCCAACGATCTCATTGAGCAAAGCACCCATCGTAATGGCCCGTTCCACGAGTTGCTGAGCACGATGGAGGTTGATGATACCGATGCCCGTCATACAGGCAGTACCGTTCAACATGCCCAGGCCATCACGGAGCTGAAGCTGAAGTGGTGCGCGGCCCAATTCGCGGAGGATATCCCCGGTTGCGCGGCGTTGGCCCTTATGGCTAGCTGTGCCCTCACCAATGAGCCCGAGGGCCATATGGGCCTGTTGGACCAGATCGCCGCTGGCACCCACGCCCCCGTGCTCGGGGATGGTGGGGCAGATCCCATTGTCCAAGTAGAAGATGATCTGATCGATCACGGCCGGGCTCACCCCGCTGCGACCGATGAGGAACGTGTGCAAGCGCGCCAGCATGGTGGCCCGCACAGCAGCATCCGGCAGCGGCGCCCCCATACCGCTGGCATGGCTGCGAACCAGGTTGTACTGGGCCTCCCGCGTATCCTCTTGTGCGATGCGTTGCTGCGCCAAGGGGCCGAAGCCGGTCGTGATCCCGTAGATCACTTTGTCCTTGGCAAAGTCCTGCAGGAAGGCAAAAGCTTGAAGAGCAGCGCTCCGGTCAGGTGACAAGTCCGCCACCCGGGCTCCGTCCAGGACGATCCGGATGAATTTGCTGAGGTCAGTACCCATGAGGGACGAAGGGGGCTTCCGAAAAGGGCGGCGAAGATAGCCGGGCTGTAAAACAAGCGGGGCCCCTGATCAGGAGCCCCGCAACTTGTCAAGGTCGGGTCTACTTGCCTCGCAACAGGGTCAGGTGACCGGTCCTAACAATCTGATCACCGTTCTTGCCGTTGCCCACGAACTCATAATAGTAGGTACCATCGCTGACCCCGCTCTCTGGACGCCAAACAACGTAGTTGCTCTGGGCAGTACTGGTGGTATGGATCTCCATGCCCCAGCGGTTGAAGATCTTCATGGTGAAGTTGGCGAAGCCGCGGAAGTCGATGAAAGCGAACGCATCGTTCTGGCCATCACCGTCAGGGCTGAACACGTTCGGTATCTCCACAATGGGCTTGTCAAGCACGAGGATGCTATCGATGTATTGACCGTAGCAACCGAACTCACTGTAGCCGGTGAGCGTAACGTAGTAAACACCGGGGGTCTCGTACAGCGTAGTGGGGTTGACGTCGGTGGAGGTACCGCCGTTGCCGAAAACCCAGTTGTACCCGTTGCTACCGTTGGCCGAGGTGTTCTCGAAGTTCACGGTCAGCGGTTGTACACCTTCATCCGGGTTGGGAATGAAGCTGATCTGCGCTGGAGGATACCAGCCGACCGTCACCTGCGCCTCGGCCGTGCAGCCACTGCCAAGTTCGCCAACCGTTACGGTGTAGACCGCAGGTGATGAAACCGGGGTAACGGTCGGGTTAGCAGAGTTCGGATCGCTCAGACCCGTCGACGGGTTCCACGTGTAAGTAATGCTGCCGGCATCCACACCACCGCAGTAAACGAAGCGGGTGTTGGGGCGATTCTCGCTCACATTGGAGAATGCGCCGTCCGTGGTGCAGATCAAGGGGTTGGCATCCTGGTTGATCCAGTGCACGGCATCGAAACCGACCTGGCTGTAGAACGTCGGTGAGTTGTTCGTCCATGTGGGCAGGTGCGGGTCGTTGTTGAAGCAGACTTCGACCACCACGTTGCTCACACCGTCCCAATTGAAGGCGCTCGGGAACACGAACATGTTCCAACCGGTGGTGATGTTGAGCGTATCGTCATAAAACACATCCGTAAGACCCGTGATCCAATTGGTGGTGGTGAGGACGTCCTGGGTGGTGCAGCCCATCTTCACGCTCCACTCGAAATACTGGGTGGTTCCATTGACCTGCTGCACGTTGAACCCCAGTTCATTGATCTTGCCCCCACTGAAGCCCATGGCCTGTAATTCGCTCGCACGGTAGAGTATCTGGTGTCGCGCACCTTCATAGAAGTGGCCGAACGGCGCAGGGTAGGTGGTGGTGGTACCGAAGAGCGAATCGGATTGCATATCACCGATGCTGAGCGGACCACAGCAAGGACCATCGTAGAGACCGCAGAAGCTCGGGAAGGAGCAATCCAACGACACGTTGAATGCGGTGCTCTCGCCCTCACAGATGAGTGAGTCGGCCTGGGTAACGGTGAATTGCGGCACATAACCGGGGGTTACCACAACGGTAAGGTTGGTGTCCAATTTCACGCAACCATCCGGGCTGGTTACCTCCAAGAGGTACGAGTAGGTGCCAGGGTTGCCATAAATGCCGCTGGGGTTCGGGATCGAGGTGCCGGTCAAGCCGGTTCCAGGCGTCCACTCATATACGTACCCGGGCACGTTGGGATTCACGGTGGTGTTGAAGAACACCTGTTCGCCCAAACAGATGAGCGTGTCGCTAACCGTAGCTTGGAAACTGAAATCAGGCACCACGAAGACCGTCACCGTGTCGCTGGTGATGCAAGAGCCTTGCAGGTCGCTCTGAACGATGTACGTGGTCGTTACGGAAGGATCGGCGATCGGATTGTCGCACGGGTTGCAGCTGAAGTTCACGCCAAGCACAATGGGGTCACCTCCGGGAAGCACGCTCCAATTGAACACGGCTCCACCCTCGGCTTGCAACTGCGCAGTTTGGTTGCCGCAGATGATCTGATCGGGGCCTGCGCTGGTGCGGGTCAAGACCTGCACCGTGTACACATAGGTCTGGAAGGCGTTCACCGGGCAGGCATCGTCGGCCGCGTTGATGATGAATGAGTGGAAGCCTCCGCTACCCGGAGGGGCTGTCCAACAGATCGTGCCGGTTGCGGGGTTCGCACCTGACCAGGTGAACGTTGCGCCCTGCAGGACGATCGACACGTTGGAAACCAAGGAAAGGGTATCGATCAGGTCGGGATCGTTGATCTCGAAGTCGAAACAGAACTGGTCGGTTTCGCACATCTCGATCGCCATGGGGCCAACTTGAGTTGCAGAACCCGTGAAGTTGCTGATGACGCCATCGAACGGGTTCGGTGCCTGGTTAGTGCATGGGATCACCACGAACTGGATATCCCTCATCACGGTACCGATCACGTTCCCTTGGTCGTCATACTCGGTAACCTGCACCGTAACGATGAAGTTGCCGGTTTGGGTGGGCGTGAAAGAGATGAGCCCGCTGTTCGGGTCGATGGTGATGCCAGGGATCGGGTTGTCGAAGCTGAAACCGCCCTGATAGAGAACCGGAACGCCGCCGGTCTCCATGGCAGCAATGAACTCATAGTACAGCGAGTCCCCATCCTGGTCGCTCACACCGTAGCTGTACAACACCGGTTGGTTCTGGCAGACATAAGGAATGGGCTGGTTGTTGAAAACGGGTGAGTTATCACACGGGAAATCGGCGCTGTTCAACGTGCCTTCCAAATAGGTGTCGGCAAGGTCGGGGTCCACGATGTTCAGCACGGCTGCGTTGCGGCAGCAACTGCTCCAGCCCATGGTCCAACTGTCGCAAGGGGGCAGTGTGATGATCCCCGTGTAGGTCCACTGTTCGATGCCGGGAAGCGTACCACCATTACAAGTACTGTTGGTGATCTCTTCCGGGCACAACTGCGAAACCTCGGTTATGCTCTGGTTGGTGACCGTAAGGGTTTGCTGCCCACAGGGTGAATCAAACGTGATGGTCTCCTGGGTACCAGGGGTAATACCAAAACAATCACGGAACAGGTTCATCGTGATCTGGTACTGGTTGTTGCCCAAACACTCCCAAAGGATCTCGCCGCCCACGATGTGGGATGCTTTCACTTGGGTTGCGCCGAGCAGCCCGGCGGCGAACAGGGTCGTCAGGGTACGCTTCATCATGGGTTTTTCAAATGGCGGTCGAAGTTAGGTTTCTACCGGACAACAGACCCGGGCATGGATGCGTTCATTACCGACCTCCGCATCTTAGCTCCCGTTCCGGTTGCTGCAGGGCATGACGCCGTCTTCTCCACGCAGGTTGTCCGGCCGACGCAAACCGTTCTGGTGGAGCTTGGCCTGTATGGCCGTCGCCTTCGGGTGGGCCCGCTTTTGTCCGCTCCCGGACCTGTTCGATGCGCCCACGAGCACGGTCCTGCTGGACAAGGACGGGCGTCTGCTCTGTGCGAACGTGGCTTCCGACGGCCAGTGGCGTTTTGCCCCAACCGATCCCCTGCCGACGAGGTTCGTCACATGCCTTGTGCAGTTCGAGGACCGCAACTTCCGCCACCACCGGGGCATCTATTTGCCAGCCTTGTTCAGGGCGGTGCGCCAGAACCTGACCTCGGGCAGGGTAGTGAGCGGTGGCAGCACCCTCACCATGCAACTGGCCCGGCTCAGCTATCGTGATCCCGACCGTTCAGTCGGGCAGAAGTTGAAGGAGATGATATTGGCGGTTCGGATCGAGTTGCAGCACCCCAAGGACGATATCCTACGAATGTACGCAGCCAAGGCCCCTTTCGGCGGCAATGTGGTTGGGGTTGAAGCTGCGGCATGGCGCTGGTTCGGTAAGCCCCTCAACGAACTAGGGTGGGCTGAATCGGCCACGCTTGCGGTTCTGCCCAACGCACCTTCGCAGGTGTACCCTGGCAAAGGGCATGAAGCACTGCGCCGGAAGCGGAACGGGCTGCTGGATCGCTTGATGGACATCGGGGTCCTGGACAGCTTGTCGTGCCGTTTGGCCAAGGAAGAACCGTTGCCTGGGAAGGCGCTTCCACTGCCGATGCTAGCCCCACACCTCATGGGCACCCTGGCCGCTAACGGGAGCGGTGGCAAAACGACGCGCACCACGTTGGATGCACACTTGCAACAACGTGCCACGGAGGCCATCGCCCAATTCTCCCCTGCCCTGGAGGCGAACGAAGTGCACAACGCGGCAATGATCGTACTGGAGGTCCGCACCGGGAACGTCGTCGCCTATGTGGGCAACTCACCCGCGGCCGGGAATGCACATGCCGGCGCCGTCGATATCATACGCAGCCGACGGAGCACCGGCAGCCTACTTAAGCCGTTCCTGTACGCTGACATGTTGCAACACGGCGAATTGTTGCCCGACATGCTGGTGGCCGACGTACCCACCCACTACGCGGGTTTTGCCCCCCGTAACACCGATGGACAGTTCCGTGGAGCGGTGAAGGCGTCCAAGGCATTGTCCCGCTCCCTCAACGTCCCGGCAGTGAGAGCCTTGAAGAAGCACGGCGTGGCCCGCACGTTGAAAACACTGCAGGCAATGGGACTGACCTCATTGAACAAGGGCGCCGATCACTATGGTCTTTCGTTGGTGGTAGGTGGTGGTGAAGCATCGCTCTGGGAACTCGCCGGCGCCTATGCAAGCATGGCCCGTGTACTTGACCAGTATGGTCGGGACACCGGGAATGGCACAATTACCCCGGTTCACCCGCCCTTGGTTCACCAAGCCAGCACACCCGAGCGTATTGCAGAATACCCGACCGCCCCTCCCCTAACTGCCGGCAGCATCCATTTCACACTGGAGGCATTGCGCCAAACCGACCGGCCGGAATTGCAGAGCGGCTGGCGCAACTTCAGCGGTGCGCAGCCGATAGCCTGGAAGACCGGTACAAGTTCGGGGCATCGCGATGCGTGGGCCATTGGTGTGACGAGCAAGTGGTGTGTTGCAGTATGGACCGGCAACGCCAGTGGCGAGGGCCGACCGGGGAACACAGGAACCCTGGCGGCGGCCCCGCTCATGTTCGGGATGTTCGGCATGTTGCCGCCCGGACCCGCCTTGGACCCTCCGTTCGACGACATGGCCCGCGTGCCTGTTTGCAACCGGAGCGGCCACAGGGCGAGTATCGATTGCGATGCCGTGGACTCCCTTTGGATCCCTTCCCAAGGAATGCGGTCCCCGGTCTGCCCTTACCACCGATCGGTGATGGTGGATGGCAGTGGCCTATACCTGAGCAACGGCGGTGAAGGGGCCCAAAGACGGAGTTGGTTCGTACTACCACCGGCGATGGAACACTACGCCGCTGCGCTGGACCCGACCTACCTGCCCATGCCCTCTTGGCCCGATGGCGCGGGTCCGGGCCTGGGAGAAGCACCGTTCGCCATGATCTACCCCGAACCGGGCACGCGTTTGCTGATCCCGCTGGAACTGGACGGTAGTGCGGGCAATGCCGTGTTCGAGGCGACCCATAGAACGCTCAATGGCCGTTTGTTCTGGCACTTGGACGGCACCTACTTGGGAACAACCACGGGAGATCACAGGATGGCGTTGCACCCGGGGCCTGGAGAACACAGGTTTACCTTGGCCGACGCTTCCGGAGCTGCATTGAACATCCCTTTCAGCGTGGTGACCGGGGTGCGCCCCTCGCAAGAATGAGACTCCCACTGGTCCTGGCCGTTTGCTGTGCCACCCCACTGTTCGGGCAGCCCGACACGCTTTTCATCACCTCCGGGGACAGTGTATATGCCCTCGGTGTCAACTACGAGCCCGAACGATCCGACGGCCTTTACACCCGTGTAGGTCGGTTCGCGAACGACACCGGGACCGTGGCCGTGGAGCTGCGTTACCAAAAAGGCAAGCCCTGTGGCGTCTACAAAGCCTATTACCCCGACGGCAAGCCTTTGATCTTCGCGGTTTACGGCTGGGGCTACCTGCATGGCGACTGGAGCGAGTACGACGAACTCGGGCGCATCGCCATCAAAGGGCAGTACAAGAACGGTTTGCGCGAAGGGATCTGGGCCTTTCGTAGCGAGGGGATCGTAGGACGGTACAAGGAGGGCAAGAAACACGGCAAGTGGAAGTACTACCGCAACGGTCGGGTTTACCGGACCGAGAAGTACCACGAGGACCGATTGCTTCCGGGCAGTACCTACATCTTCGGCCCACGGCCCTGATCGCCAAGACTTGCCAAAAGGCAACCCTGCGGCCCAGGCTGCCGTTACTTTCGGCACACATGAAGATCAGCACAGTCCGCCTTCTGCCCATAGCGTTCATTGGTCTACCGATCCTCGCTGCGGCGCAGGGCAATGTTCCCGGCGGAGCGGGAAAGTTGGACGCCCTCCTCTACCACATCTCCACGCGCTATGTGGATTCTGTGGACCAGGACGCCCTCGTCGAGAAGGCGATCGTGGCCATGCTGGAGGACCTCGACCCGCATTCGGTGTACATCCCGAAAGAGGAACTTGAGCAGACCAACGAGCCGCTGAAGGGCAACTTCGAGGGGGTCGGTATCCAGTTCAACATCGTTCGGGACACCATCTACGTGGTGGATGCCATTGCAGGTGGCCCGAGCGAACGGTTGGGCATACGCGCTGGAGACCGCATCGTGAAGATCGACCAGGAGAACGTGGCCGGGATCGGAATGAAGAACGATGGTGTGATGCAGCGCCTGCGCGGAAAAAAAGGAACCAAGGTGAACGTGGAGATCCTGCGCAGCGGAGAACGGTCGCCGCTGGAATTCTCCATCACCCGCGACAAGATCCCCATCTACAGCATTGAGGCCGGTTACATGGCCTCCCCTTCCGTGGGCTACATCAAGGTGAGCCGCTTCAGTGCCACCACCATGAAGGAGTTCAGGGAAAAGCTGAGCGAACTGAAAGCCAAGGGCATGGTGGACCTGGTCCTTGACCTGCAAGGCAACGGCGGGGGCTACCTCCGCACAGCCACTGACATGGCGGACGAGTTCCTTGGCGACCGGAAGCTCATCGTTTACCAAGAAGGCCGGTCAACCCCAAGGGAGGACAATTACGCCACGAACGAAGGTGGTTTTGAGAAAGGGCGACTGGTGCTACTGGTGGATGAAAGCTCTGCCAGTGCAAGCGAGATCGTGGCGGGCGCCATGCAGGACTGGGACCGTGGCTTGGTGGTGGGGCGGCGAACGTTCGGCAAGGGCTTGGTGCAGCGCCCCGTGATGCTCCCCGATGGCAGTGCGGTGCGCCTGACGGTGAGCCGCTATTACACCCCGAGCGGTCGTTGCATCCAAAAACCCTACGAGGACGGCGTGGAAGCATACAGAGCGGAGCGCGCTGAACGCTTGGAGCGTGGTGAACTCACCTCAGCGGACAGCATCCATGCTTCCGACACCTTGCGCTTCTTCACCATGAACAAGAGGGTCGTGTACGGTGGTGGTGGTATCACCCCGGATGTCTTCGTGGCGCTGGACACGACGATGAGCAGCGCGTTGCTCGGCCAACTGGTGCGCAAAGGCATCCTCAACACCGTGGCATTGGATCATGTGGACCGCCATCGCTCCAAGCTGCTGCAACAGTTCCCTGACGTGCCAGCGTTCGATCGGGGCTTCGCGGTTGACGAAGCGTTGCGCAACGCGCTCCGAGCAGCAGCCACCAAAGAAGGCATCGAGCATGATCCGGAGGAGTACTCGCGCAGCGCGGGGCTCATCGAGCTCCGGCTCAAAGCTCTCATTGCCCGTGATCTTTGGAACACCGGTGCCTACTGGGAGATCATCAACGCCAGCAATCCCGTGGACCGCAGCTATCAGCGGGCCTTGGAAGTGCTTGCCGACGACACGTTCCATCGGCTGGGCCTGGCAGCGCACTGAGCTGTTAAGCACCCGTTAAGCCCGGCAACCCGGCATTCGGCCCGTCTATATTCGCCGCACAAAAGCAAACCAACCAAAGCGAACGCACCGATGAAAGACACCATCAAGATCGCGCTCTTGGCCGTCATAGCCGTTTCATCCATCGTAACGATGGTGAACACCATGGGCAAAGGCAGCTTCAAGGCCGACAGCAGCACAGCCGATAACCTCAGCAGCGCAGCAGCCGCCACGCCCGCGAACCCCAACGTGGTGAAAGCCGACGAGAAGAGCACCTTCGATCCGATCAACAGCACCGAACAGGTGGACAACGGCCCGAAGACCACCGTCCAGTTCGCGAATTACGACCACGACTTCGGCACCATCAACCAAGACTCGGAGAACACCCACGTGTTCAAGTTCACCAACACCGGCACCGAACCGTTGATCATCCAGAGCGCCAACGGCAGCTGCGGTTGCACCGTGCCCGACTACCCGAAGGAGCCGATCGCCCCGGGTTCCACCGGCGAGATCAAAGTGGTGTACAAGCCCGGCAAGCAGAAGGACGCACAGAACAAGACCGTTACCGTGATCGCGAACACGGAGCCCAAGCAGACCACATTGCGCATCAGCGCGAACGTGAAGGAAGTGGCGGGCTAGTCCCTTTAGAGAAACCATGATGAAGGCCTTCCCTGCGGGGAGGGCCTTCTTGTTTTCAGGGCACCAGCTTGTCGATGGCGGCCGCCAACTTGCGATCCATGTCAGTGACCGTGCCCCCAGCGCTGTGCGTGTTCAGCTTGATGTGCACGCGGTTGTACACATTGGTCCAGTCGGGGTGGTGACCCGTGCGCTCGGCCAACAGTGCCACACGCGCCATGAAAGCGAACGCCTCGCTGAAGTCGGCGAAGACGAACGTCCGGTAGAGCCCATCGGGCTTTTCGGTCCACATTGCTCAGCGGTGAATGGGAAGTTGGATGGTCTTGGGCACCTCGCGCTTCACAAGGTTCATCTCTTTCACCAGGTGTCCGGCCCCACATACCTTGTCGATGACGAAAAGTACATAGCGGATATCGGCGCTGATGTTGCGGCACTTGTTCGGATCGAACTGGATGTCGCTCATGGTGCTTTCCCAACTACGGTCGAAGTTGATGCCGATGAGCTCCCCTCTCCCGTTCAGTACAGGACTACCACTGTTGCCACCCGTAGTATGCAAGGACGATGTGAAACACACGGGCATGCTTGCCGTGGTGCTGTATGGTGCGAAGTCCTTGGTGGCGTGGAGATCCAGCAGCCGCTGGGGAAGGTCGAACTCGGGATCGTCCTTCCGGTACTTCTCCAGTACACCATCAAGATCGGTGAAGGGCTCGTAAACCACGCCGTCCCTCGGTGAGCTTCCTTCAACCTGACCGAAACTGAGGCGCAAAGTGCTGTTCGCATCGGGCCAGAAGGTGCGTTCGGGGAACAGTTCCATCTGCGCCTTCACAAAGGCACGCATGTGCGCTGCGATACGCTCGTTCGCTGCGTCGAAGCCGGGCTTCACCTTCCCGTTGTAGCCGGCCATCAACCGTGCCGAGAAGACCAGCGCCGGATCTTTGGCGAGCTTCTTCATCATGCTCTTCGGAGCGGATGCGAGCACTGCATCGAGCTTCGCTGGATCGGCGAACAGCGAGGTGGCGTACACTGCATCGGCCCAAGCGTTGGCGTTGCCCTTGTACTTGCCATCGATCTGCGACAAGTCGGGCGCCAATGACGGATCCAGCGCGCCACGATAGATGGGGAACTGCGCTTTGAAGATGCGCTTGTCCACCGCAGCATCGAAGTCCTTGTGGAACGCCGCTGCAGCGGCCCGTAGCCGCGCCAGCTCGGTTTCGAGTTTGCCTTCGGCTTTCAGTTTCTCCTGACCGGCGGTGGTTGACAAGGCCAAGAACGAGGAAGCGAACCGGAACAGTTCCGGCCCGACGAAGTATAACTCCACGTGCAGGTCGCGCGCTTGGGCCAACGCGGGGAACGTGCTGTAGATGGCTTGCAACGAATCGAGAGCGGCCGTGCCACGCGTATTGCTCGCCTGCGCCGCGCGTTTGCGGAACTCAGCTTCGTGCTCGCGTTTGGTGTCCAAAGCACGGAGTTCCGTTAGCCCACGCAGTTCACCTATCCATTTCTTGTACGCGTTGGCGATCCCCTTTTGCTTATCGGCGTATTGGATGCGCGTGCGATCGCTGGCCAGCATGGCATCATCGATCACCGCGAGGCTTGCCCTACGCATCCTGATCTTCAGCGGATCACCGGTGTTCATCACGTAGTCCACGCCATAGCTGCTCAGGTAACGCTGCGTCTGGCCGGGGAAGCCGTAGATCATCGCGAAGTCGCCCTCCTGCACACCGTCCATGCAGATGGGCAGTACATGGCGGGGCTTCAGGGGCACGTTGTCGGCTGAGGGGTCGGCCGGCTTCCCGTCCTTGTCCGAATAGATCCTGAAAACGCTGAAATCCCCTGTGTGCCGGGGCCACATCCAGTTGTCGGTGTCGCCGCCGAAGTTGCCGATGCTGCTGGGCGGGGCCCCCACCAAGCGGACATCGCGGAACGTTTCCGTGACGATGAGGATGAACTGGTTGCCGTAGTTGAACGGACGGACCACGGCTTGGTAGCGCCCTGCCTCCGTTGCGTTGGAGGCCAGGCTTGCACTGATCTTGCTGATCCCCTCCTTGCGCTGTGCCTCGCTCGCACCGGTCTGAAGTGCATCAAGCACGGCCGCCGTCACATCTTCCATTCGCACGATGAAGGTGGCGGTCGTACCGGGGTTCATCAGTTCATCCTTCTGCTCCTTTGCCCAAAAACCATCTTTCAAGTAGTCATGGTCCAGCGAACTGTGTTCCTGGATGGCGCTGAAGCCGCAATGGTGGTTGGTGAGGATCAGCCCACGGTCGCTGATCACTTCGGCCGTGCACCCGCCACCGAACAGCACTATCGCGTCCTTCAAACTACTGTGGTTCGCACTGTAGATATCGTCCGCACTGAGCTTGAGACCCTCAGCGGCCATGCGGTCGTGCACGCTGGCGAGCACGGTTGGCAGCCACATGCCTTCGTGGGCGAGCGCGCGGGAAGAGGAAACAACGACCACGGCGGCAGCAACCAACCAATGTGGTTTCAACGGTACGTTCAGCATGGCGCAAAGATGAACCCGCCACCCGCTCGATGTTCCATCCCCGGCAGGAGGCCGGTCGCGGGCAATCGGCACCATAAAAACGAACCCCGAGCCGACCAAAGTCGTATCACGGCACATGAAAAACCGTTTTAGCCTGGTGGCATTCGGACTAGTGACCGCTGCCACGGGGAGTGCCCAACTCGGACCGCTCGATCCCACCTTCGGCGTTGATGGGGTATTCTTGGACGATTGCGGGTTGAACGCCCCGGTGGTGAACGACCTTGCTTTGGATGCCAACGGCGATCTGATCATCGCCGGGACTGCCTTCGTCAACGGAACAGGTGACTGGAGCGTTAGCAGACTGACCCCTGCCGGCGAACTCGACAGCACGTTCGGGGTCAACGGGACCGTGACCAGCAACCTTCCGGACCACAACGAAGAGGGACTGCGCATTTGGGTGCAATCGGATGGCAAGATCCTCTTGGGAGCACGGGATTTCTTCAACCCCCTTCACTTCGGTTGTCTCGTTCGCCTGATGCCCGATGGATCACCGGACCCCGACTTCGGTGTTGATGGAACGCTCAGGTTCACACATCCGAACGGATCACAGGTCCGATTGGACGACATGATCCTTTTGCCCACCGGGCACATCATCGTCGCCTATGGCTGGGCGACCGCGGGCCTCCCGAGCCTCCACCTCATCAAGTTCGATCCGGATGGTGACCTGGACACAACGTTCGCCGATGGAGGGGCATTGCTCATAAACCTGCCGGGCAGCGGAGGTGGAGCACCCCGGTTGACCAGCGCTCCCAATGGGGATCTGATCGTGATCAGCTTGAACTCATGGTCCGGGTGGCAAGGGACGCTTGCGCATCGGGTGGATCAGAATGGCGATCTGCTCCAACAATTCGGGAACGCCGGCGTGGTGGTTTGTGACGGTGCTCCCAGCGGTTATGCCCATAGTGGGCATGATATCAAGATGGACCAGCAAGGACGTTTTCTCGTTGTGGGCGAGGCCCATGGCGCAGCACTTCCGGTCTTGCAGTGGGCAGCTCGATTCAATGATGACGGCAGCGACGACACCACATTCGGGATGAACGGTGCTTTCGTTCTCGACCTTGCTTCCTCGATCGCTGGATCGGTCCGTCGGGTTTTGCCAATGGCCGACGGAAGCATCTACTTGGTCTGCGGCGACGATGACGTGAACACACTCTTCACTGACGCAGTGATGCTGAAGCTCGATGCCAATGGCGGACTTGATCCCGGCTTCGGCAGCGGAGGTGTTCTTTGGTTCCCAGCGTCGGCCACCACGTTCTTGAGATCCGCCGTCGAACAAAACAACGGGCAGGTCGTGGTAGCGGGCCATTCCGGCAGCGGCAACAGGCAGGTCCTCGCTTCCCGCTTGTCGGGGGATCTCATCACCGCCGTTGATGCTCCGGTCCCACCCTCCATGCAAGTCGCAATAGCACCGAACCCGACCAACGGGCGTGTGAACATCCAGTTCCATCTGGAGCAGGGTTCTGATGTCGATCTGCGACTGGTGGACGCAACCGGACGTACAGTACATGCACCTGCAATACCGAATAAATTCCCGGCCGGGTTCCACAACATAAGTGCAGACCTCACGCTTTTGGGTGCCGGGGGCTATTGGGTGATGCTCCGCACAGGGGCCGGATCAGCGGTAGAACCCGTTATCGTGGAGTAGGCCGAATCCGGCCAAAGAGCGTTCCAGATCGGGGCGTGGTTTCCCTGCCGTTGGGTCCGTATTGCCGGTACCCGGCGATCTTCTAGTTTCACGGACCTGTCCAATATGCCAAGGCCATGAAACAAAGAACGATCCTCCTGTGTCTGTCATTGGTGTGCGCATCGACCAAGGCCATTGGCCAAACAGCTACGCTCGATGAGAACTGGTGGGTTACCGATGGAGCCGTATTCGACATCGTATTGGATCCGATCAACGACCGGGCATACCTCGGCGGCAGCTTTTCAACGGTCGGCCCAGCGCTGTCCTTCGGGGCCAAGATCACCTATCCGGGCACCGCACCGGATCTGGCGTACGACAAACCGAACGGCCGGGTGCTCACCGTCATTTCCGACGGGGGCGGTGGTTGGTACATCGGAGGCACGTTCAGCGAAGTAGGCGGGTTGCCCCGGAACAAGATCGCCAAGCTGCTTCCGACCGGCGGGGTCGACCCCGATTGGGACCCAGCGATATCCTCTTCGATCACGGGTGTTTACGCCCTAGCGCTCGATGCAGGAGGGAACCTGTTCGTCGGTGGTGAGTTCAATTCGCTCGGGGGTTCGAATCGAAGGGACCTGGTCAAGATCCCATCCGGGAGCAGTGCCGCTGACGCGACGTTCCCGGAGAATGGAAGTGGGACCGGCGATGTACGAGCTCTATTGGTCGTTGGCTCAACGCTGTACGTGGGGGGCTCGTTCAACAACATCGGCGTCAGGCAGCACTTGGCGAGGATCGATCTGGCAAATGGCACGGTCGATCCTTGGGATCCTCAACCAAGCGGGGTGGTGCGTGCTTTGGCTTGGTCCGGGACAACCTTGTACGCTGGCGGTTCCTTCAGCACGGTGGGGTCCCCGGCTGTTGCTCGACAAGGGGCGGCCGCATTCGATGCTGCTGGGGATCCGACAGCGTGGGATCCGAGCGCATGGGGTTCTGTTCACGCCGTTCTGCCCAGCCCTCAAGGGATATTCATTGGAGGCGACTTTCCCTTTGTGAATTCCTCCGGAACCAATGTCCCCAGGAGCATGGTTGCGTGCGTTGACCCGCTTACAGGTGTGGCTACTACTTGGGCTCCAGCAGATGCCAACGAAGGCGAGGTACGTGGGCTGTCGATGTTCAATGGATCCCTTTTGGTTTCGGGTGAGTTCAACGGTTCCTTCGGGGGCCGGGCGAGCGTTGTCGCACTTGACCCAGTGACCGCAGCGCTTGGTTCTTGGGACCCGGTCATAGGTGGGCCGGTTGATGCGTTGTCGACTTTCAACAACGACCTCTACGTGGCAGGCAATTTCTCAACGGTCGGTGGTGTTCGTAGGCACGGTCTTGCTGCCATCGACCTGACGACGGGCCAGGCAACGGCTTTTGGCGCAGCCGGCGTATCAACGCCCAATGGTGCCCCGGCCGGGGGGGTTACAGCGCTCCACCTTGAAGGTCCGGATCTGTTCATCGGCGGTCAATTCACGCATGTGGCGGGAGCACCAAGGGCCTCGCTGGCCGCTTTGGACGTGACCAGCGGCAACCTGTTGCCATGGGCACCCACCACCACCGGTCCCTTCGGGGGCGGCGATGTGCGGGCGTTCTGCAAGCATGGCAGCGTGCTTTACGTGGCCGGTTGGTTCGACTCCTTGGGAGGATCGCCCCGCAGCAATCTTGGCGCTTTCGATCTTCAGGCATTGTCCAACACACCTACGGCCTGGGCACCTGATCCGGACGGACCTGTTCTCGCGCTCATCGCCGACGGCACTCATCTTTACGCTGGCGGAGGGTTCAGCTCCGTTGGTGGGGCGGCCATGCAGAACTTGGCGAAGCTCGATCCGAACCTCAGTCCACAGAACGTCTGGGGCAGTGGGTGCAACGGCGTTGTGAGGACATTGGCCTTCGGTGATGGTACGTTGTACGTGGGCGGCGATTTCACGACCCTTGGGGGTGCCGGGCGGGCGAACATTGGCCGGGTGGACCCGGAAACCGGGATCGCTGACAGTTGGTTCGCGAGCGTCTCAGGCTCCGTCGGTCGGCTCTCGCTGCATTCCACCGGAGTGTTGGCCTGTGGCAGTTTCGAGTTCGCCAACGGAGCCTACACCCCCGGGCTTGTGTTCCTCGGGCGAACGTCGGCCGCTGCCGCTGGTGTCGATTTCCATCTTTCGACCGGCACGGTCATCAACTCTGCAGCGGTCCTGCCTGACGACCGCGTAGCATTCGGCGGCGCGTGGTCCGCCGACGGGCGGAACAACTTGGGCTTCCTGACCTTGTCCTGCACTCCTGTTCCATCCTTCGCTGACCTTGACGGAGATGGTTTCGGGGATGGCTCCGGTCATTTCCAGGATGGCGCGTTCGGTTGCACCGTACCGCCGGGATACGTACCGACCAACTCCGATTGCGACGACACCAACGCGGACATCAACCCGGGATCACTTTGGTACGAAGACTTGGACGGCGATGGCTACGGAAGCTGGACGACCGAGGTGATGCAGTGCGAGGCACCTCCGGGCTACATCGACACTCCGACGGATTGCGACGACACGGACCCGCTCATCTTCAATGGTCACGCTTGCGATGATGGCGACGTTTTCAACGGGCAGAACGACTTCATACACGCGATCACTTGCCTCTGCCACGGTGACGCCACGGTGATCGATCTGCGCACCAACCTTCAAGGACCCTACGATGGGAATTCCGGGCTCATGCGCGATGATCTGCGGAGCGCGGGTCTTGTGCCGACCATGGAACCTTACACTGCCGCCGGGTACAACTTCACCTTGGGTGCAGGTGCCTTCGTATTGCCTTCCGTGCTGGCGGTTGCCGGATCCTCAGCGGTGGTCGATTGGGTGGTCGTGGAAGTGAGACAGGGCGAACCACCTCACGCCATCCAGCATTCGCGACCAGCGTTGCTCCTGCGCGATGGACGTGTGGTGGAACTGGATGGAACATCCATGGTGAAAGTGCCGTTGGTACCCGGAAATTGGGAAGTCGCTGTTCGGCACCGGAACCACCTCCCTGTCATGTCCGCCGGGACTTACAGCAGCACTTTCCCGAATGCGACGGTGGACCTGACCCTTGCGTCGACCGCTACCTATGGTACAGAAGCACGCTGTGCTCTGCCTAATGGCGTCTTCGGCCAGTGGCAGGGCAATGTGCTCCCGGACAATTCGCTGAAGTACACTGGTTCCTTGAACGACCGTGACCCCATCCTGATCGCCGTGGGCGGCACGATCCCTACCGCTACCATTAGCGGCGTCTACTCGAACAGTGACAGCAACATGGACGCCACCATCAAGTACACTGGCGCTGGGAACGACAGGGACCCCATCCTGATCAACATCGGAGGAACCGTGCCTACCGCGCAACGCCAAGCACAGACGCCCTGAATCACGGGGCCTCCTCAGGGATCGGCCGGTCGCCGGAACCGGGCTGCTCGTCGTTCACGGTCCGTGAGATGAGCACGGCCAACAGCACAACAAGCAGGATAACGAGAAATACTTTGGGGTCCTTGTAAAGCGGCCGCTTGTACAGAGGCTTGGTCATGCGCTGGTAGTTGTACACCAACTTGCCGAAGTCGGCATAGCGTGCCACGTCCGCGTCCGAGGGAACCGCTGCGTTGTCCACTATGCGATATTCCTTGCTCATGGCGCTCAGCTCGATCGTGTGCGTTTCGTCATGTATTCGCGCAATGTCTTCAGTACACGGTGCGTGCGCATTTTGGCCGCCGCCTCCGCAACGCCCAGCACTTGGCTCATTTCCAGGAAACTGAGCCCATCGAAGAACCTCAATTCGATCAGCATGGCTTGTCCGGGGGCCAATCTCGACAATGCCGACGACAGCACGCTCATCACCTCGGGGTCCAGCGACCTGTCCACCTCTTGGTCTTCGGAGCCGCTCAATAGCAAGGCCGATGCCTGCGGGGTGGTCACTTCCATGTACTGCTTGCCCTTGTGCTTGCGGAAGTGCATGAGCACCTCGTTGAGCGCAATGCGGTACAACCACGCCTTGAAAGGCAGTCCCCTGCCCTCATAGCGACCTATGGCACCCATGGCCTTCAAGAACACTTGGGAGGCCAGGTCGCTGCACAGATCACGGTCGTGCACCCGCTTGAGGATGAAGAGGAAAATAGGCTTGTGATAGCGGTGATAGAGCGGTGAGAACGCGGCAGGATCCGTACGGGCAGCGGCGATCCACCCCTCTTCCTCAAGCCTTTGCGGATCGTTCTCCACCGTACGGTCAATGCGCTGTTCGCTACGAAGTAACGGGGAGGCCCCATCCAAGTCCGGAACCCGGACGTACGACTTGCCGTTGAAGCACACGCTGAAGTGGCCCGGACACCCGCCCAGCATCCGAAAAACTTCGATAAATGCCCATTGCTCTAAGGCATTTCAGGACCCTGTTGCGTCATTCGGCGCTCCTTCTGCTCCTTGGCCCGCCCTTGAGCGGAGGTGCCCAGACCTATCCGTGGAACTGGGCCAAAACGCTTGGTGGCACACCTTCGAGCGGTGATGATGCAGCGAATGACGTCGCTTTCGACCCGAACGACCAATCCCTTTATGCGGTCGGGGCGGTGGATGGAACCAACCCCCTGAACACCGGCATGGCCCTAACGGCCCAGGATCAAGCCTTCCTGTGCAAATACAATGACGCAGGCTCGCTTCAGTGGCAGGTGCAGATCGGTGACGGTGGGGAGGACAAGGCCACCGGTGTGGCCGTCAGCGATGACGGGACGGTTTACGTGGTGGGCACGTTCACCGGCAGCGCCCAGTTCTTCACCTCGGGCAGCGTTACAGCGATCCTCTCCTCGCTTTCGAGCGGGGGTACGGACATATTCTTAGCGGCGTACGATCCAACCGGTGGATTCTTGTGGGCCTACACCATTTCCGGGCCTGACGATCAGGACATGCCCTCCGTGGCTGTCGACGCCACGGGCATTGTTGTGGCCGGGCGAACGAAAGGATATGCAACCGCCAACGGGGCTTTGTTGAGCAGCCGGAACACGCCCGGGACGCTTCAACTGTGGTTCAGCAACGATGAAAACGTCTTCTTGGCGCGCTATGCACCGAACGGGACGATCCAGTGGATGAACACGGCCAGGAGCACCGGCAACGGGGATGACCTGGTCGCCAACGTGGCCAGCAACGGTTCGTTCATCGTCACCGGCCTTCGTGCAGCAGGGCCCACCGTTGAATGGTGGCAACCGTTGTCCATGGTGCACAGTTCGTCAAGCGGTACGGAAAACGACACCTACATCACCGCCTTCGAATTGGACGGAACCCATCGCTGGACCCGGCCCTTGACCAATACATCCCCCACCGACCTCGGAACCCCTTCGGTGAACATGGCCTGCCAGGGAGTGTACGTCACTGGGCAGTGCAACGGCACCACCTCCTTCGCCCCATTGACCGGCCCTTCGGGTTCACCGACCGACAACTACTTCTATCTCGCCAAGTTGAGCGAGACGGCCGGTACACCACTGCAAGCAACGTTCGGTGCGTCGCAAACGAGCAACGAGTTCATCGGAAGGGATATCGCCGTTTCCCCGAACGGGGCCGTGCTGGTTTGTGGTTCGTTCAAGGGCAACGTGAACGTTGGTGCTTCAACATTGAGCGGCACGGGAAACGCCGACAACTTCGTTCTGACCTTCCGTCCGTCCGGCCAGCTCATCGCGCACCAAGCCGTACTGAGCACCGGTTCCGCCATTTGCGGTGCCATTGCCACAAGCCGCACCGGTGGGCTTGCCTTGGCCGGCACGTACGATTCTGACCTCGTCTTCGGGGCCGCGTCCCTGACAAGCTTGGGCGGTGATGACGGGTTCATCGCGTTCGCGAACATGGGCCTTCGGTTCGCTGGACTTCAGGACCCCTCCATCTGGAGGAACCTTCCTTCGGGGACCTGCGCAGGCAATACAGTGGACCTATCGAGCCTGCTGTACCAACCCACGGTGACCTACGCCGATGCCTTCTCTCCAAGCATGTCGGGGGTTGGCAACGCCGCTGGTGCGTTGGGCGCTTCTGACGCAGCCTACGCAACACTGACCGGCGCTACAGCCACACTGGTGCTTGACCTCACGGATACCGTGCCTGCGGGGGAACTCCTGCAAGTGCGCTTCCGACGCAATGGCATGAGCGCTGGTCCAACACCCGTGCTCAACATTTCAGTTGGCATGACCGCCGCCGGTCCATGGGTGGCTTGCGGATCGGTGAACACTTCGAATGCGTTCATGACCTGGAAGACCGTTGCGACCACCGCACAAGGACGGTTCGTGAGGCTTCAGCAGACCGCCGGCTCGACCGCGGGCGATGTCGATTGCGTGAAATCGATGTTCGGCAGCTACGATTTCGGTACTTGGACCGTCAGCAATGGAACATTGGTGGGGACACAATGGACCGCGCCGATCGCATCTGGCACGGTAAGCCTGACCTACACGGTACCGACGAACTCAGGTGGATGCACCAAGAGCACAACGAAGCCGGTCACCGTTCAAGCTCCATCGCTCGGTGGCACGCTTACGAGCAATTCCCCCGTTTGCCCGGGGGGAACGGTGGATCTCGTCCTCACGGGACATCAAGGCTCTTCTCTCGATTGGATGGCCAGCCCTGACGGGGTATCCTGGACCAACGTCGTCAACAATACCGCCACGCACTCCATCAACAACCTGACGGGCGACCTGCAGGTTGCAGTGAGGGTAACGAATGGTGCATGTCCGAGCGCAATGAGCAATACGCTCACGGTCGGAACGGCTGACACACAGGCTCCTGACCTGGTGATGCCGAACGACACAACGCTTTACGTGAGTGCCACCAACTGCACGGTGCAGTTCAACTACATGGTGTCGGCCACGGACAACTGCGGCTGCGTGGCTCCCCCGACACCTGTTGGCAGCCTGTACATCGGCACTATGAACGGTAGCAACTACTACCTGTTCACCAATCCAACGACGCGCGATGCGGCACATGTCCAGGCTCTTTCAATGGGCGGCCATTTGGCTTGTATCGGTTCAGCCACGGAGAACCAATTCCTTGCTGACGCGGGCGATGCCAACGGGTTCTCCGATTGGTGGATCGGGCTGAACGACGAAGCGACCGAAGGCACGTTCGTTTGGCCGAACGGGGAGCCGATGGTGTTCGACGCGTGGTTGGCCAGCGAACCAAGTGACACTGACGGCACAGCCGATGGAGTGGTCCAGTCGAGCAGTGGATGGAACGACAAGAACGTCGGCGAACAACTGCCCTACATGGTCGAAGTTCCCTGCGGCAACCTCACCATCAGCTGGAATGCCGGACCGTTGAGCGGAAGTTTGCTCGGTCCGGGCACATACGACATTGCTTGGAAAGCCGAGGACGGCTGGAACAATACGCTCGACACCTTCACGGTGACCGTACTGGACACCGTGCCCCCCGTCTTCTCCAATTGTCCGGGAAACGACACGTTGGTGCTCGCTGGTCACGACTGCACGCTCGGGTACGTGTTCCCCGTGATCCATTCCACGGACGGCAACGGTTGCGACCCCGACACCGAGGCGGAATACGAGACGTACGTGCTGATGCACGACAGCAGCACGTACCTCGACGTTTCCGGTTGGGCGAACATTACCCTGTCCCGTGGTACGCACCGCTTCCGCGAAGTGCATCGCGATGATCACTGGAACTCGGCCGCCTGCGAATGGCAAGTGGTTGTAGTGGACAGCATGTACCCGGAGATCACGTGCGCGCTCACCGATTCCTTCCACGTATACCTGGGCGCTGGCTGCCAGGTGGCCTTCCCTGATCTAACCACGTACGTGACCGCAACGGACTGCAACGGCGCTACCATCGACATGGAGCCTGATGCATTCACCATGTTCTATGGGGATACGCTCGTTAACATGACCATGTGGGTGAGCGACAGTTTGGGCAACGGCACGTGGAACAACCACACCATTTGGATCCACAACGACGCACCCCCAACGATCGTTTGCCCGAATGACACGGTACTGCAAGCCGACCCTTTGACCTGTAGCGCCCAACTGCTGGCCGAACCGCTGGCGGTAAACGGAATCTGCGGTGCAGTATGGACCTCGAGCATTCCCAGCGGAACATATCCTCCGGGCGAGTATACCATAACGCTTACCGCAACCGGTGGAGGGAACTCCGACGCGTGCACGTATACAGTGCTGGTGCGCGATACGCTTGTCCATTGCTCAGGCGCCATATCGTTCACTGCCACGAATGCCGGCGACTGCACCACAAGTGTTCTGCTTCCACCGCAGGACAGCACGACAGTGGACCTTTGTGGCCCATTGACCTGGGCGGGTGCAACGCACAGCGACGGGGCGTGGGCGGTTAACGACACCACGGCGGTGACCTACAAGGTCATCGACGCCGCGGGCATTCCCCACTACTGCGTGTTCGACGTTGTCACCATGGGCACCGGACTTCCGGACCTTGCCTATCCAACTACCGTCTGCACGAACGAAGGAACCGTAGCACCGACGAACAGCATGCCGTTGAACGGCGTGACCTACACCTGCATCAATTGCGCAGGGCTTGTCAGCAGCGATGGATCGTTCGATCCGGCCGTCCTTGGACCAGGCACATGGACCATAGCTGTTGACGCACCATGCTTCTCCCCCGAAGCGGACACGGCTACAGTGACCGTGGTGGCATCGCCCGATCCATCTCCTGGCAACTATGGCCCAGTATGCTCGCAGAACGGCGCTTTCACGTTGAACGGAACACCGGTCGGTGGTACTTGGATCGGCACAGGGGTGACCGGAAACACGTTCGATCCGTCCGTTGCGGGACCCGGCTCCCATACGATCGGTTATGTGAGCACGGGCGTGGGAGGATGTACGGCAACAGCCTCTACGATCATTGTCGTGAACCCCACACCGAGCGTACCCGTCATCTCAGCAAGCGGCCCAACGACCTTCTGCGACGGCGGTAGCGTGACCCTTACCAGCAGCAGCGCAACGGGCAACCTCTGGAGCAATGGGGCCACGGCACAGAGCATCAGCGCAACGGCTAGCGGCAATTACTCCGTGACCGTCACCGATGGCAATGGCTGCAGCGCGACGAGCACAGCACTGTCGACCACAGCCACACCCGTACCAACCGCATCTGTCAGCTATCCTGGTTCTGCATTCTGTACGGAAGGGACGTTGGTGACGCCAACCATCAGCGGCACGGCGAGCGGAACCTTCAGTGCCGACCCGACCATCAGCACGCTGGATGCCTGGACCGGGTCTTTTCTTCCGGGGTCAACCACGGCAACCAATTACACGATCAAGTACAAGTGGTCGGCAACCGGTGGCTGCCCCGAAGATTCCATCATGATGCCGATCGAAGTCCATGACGCTGTGTGGTCGGGCAACAACGGTGACACCTCATTGTGCATGTCCGCCACTTGGTTCGACCTGAACACGCTGATCACATCAGGCGCGAACCCAGGCGGAACCTGGAAGAAGAGCACGGGCCTGGTACTGCCCGGTGGTATCGTCGACCCCTCCGTTGCGACACCAGGCACGTACACCTATTGGTACATCACGCACGGAACGCCCCCCTGCACGGATGACACAGCGGCATTCTCGATAACCTATGTCGCTGTCCCGAACGCCGGATCGGACGGTGCATTGAACATCGTATGCTCTGATGCTCCCGTAAGTCTGTTCGATCAACTCGGCGGCACTCCTTCCCCGGGAGGAAATTGGTCCGGTCCGAGCACGGTTATCGGCAACGCGTTCGATCCAGCCACGATGCAGGACGGAACCTACACGTACAGTGTGCAGGCCGGCGCTCCGTGCTCGAGTGTTTCAGCAGAAGTCATGGTTTCGGTCGCTCAACCGACAGTGACGCTTCAGTATGCGTCGAACACGTTCTGTAAGGACGGAAGCACCGTTTTCCCGACTGTCGCCTCACCAATGGTGCTAGGGGCGGAGTTCCTGGCTTCAGCGGGCGTGGCCATCGACGCGAGCACAGGAGCGATCGACCTTGGCTCAAGTGATGTGGGCGGCCCTTACCCCATTGGGTATGTGATCGGTGATGGCTGTGTGAACAGCGGCTGGTTCTGGCTGACGATCACAGCGCCGGGCGTATGCGGATGTGGTGTTCCTGGAACGGACACCGACACGGACGGCACTGCCGACTGCGTTGACGGATGCCCTGCCGACCCGAACAAGATCGCCCCTGGTACCTGTGGTTGCGGGGTGGCTGATACCGATACCGATGGCGATGGCAACGCGGACTGTATCGACACGTGCGACAACAGCACCGACGGTCAGGCCTGCGACGACAACGATCCGTGCACCATCAACGACGTGTTGGCCAACTGCGTATGCGCGGGTACGCCTGCCGGTGACAGCGACGGTGACACGATCTGCGACCCCATCGACACGTGCGACAACAGCACCGACGGTCAGGCCTGCGACGACAACGATCCGTGCACCGTCAACGACGTTCTGACCAACTGCGTGTGCGCGGGTACGCCTGCCGGTGACAGCGACGGTGACACGATCTGCGACCCCATCGACACGTGCGACAACAGCACCGACGGTCAGGCCTGCGACGACAACGATCCGTGCACCATCAACGATGTGTTGGCCAACTGCGTATGCGCCGGTACGCCTGCCGGTGACAGCGACGGTGACACGATCTGCGACCCCATCGACACGTGCGACAACAGCACCGACGGACAGGCCTGCAACGACAACGACCCGTGCACCATCAACGATGTGTTGGCCAACTGCGTATGCGCCGGTACGCCTGCCGGTGACAGCGACGGTGACACGATCTGCGACCCCATCGACACGTGCGACAACAGCACCGACGGTCAGGCCTGCGACGACAACGATCCGTGCACCATCAACGACGTGCTGACCAACTGCGTGTGCGCGGGTACGCCTGCCGGTGACAGCGACGGCGACATGATCTGCGACCCGATCGACACGTGCGACAACAGCACCGATGGCACCGCCTGCAACGACAACGACCCCTGCACCATCAACGATGTGCTGACCAACTGCGTGTGCGCGGGTACGACCGACAACACCGACAGCGACGGCGACGGCACCGCCAACTGCAACGACGGCTGCCCTAACGACCCGGACAAGATCGCCCCCGGCATTTGCGGTTGCGGAGTGAGCGATGTGGACACTGACAACGACGGTGTGGCCGATTGCGTTGATGCCTGTCCGAGCGGCATTTCCGGCAGCAGCACCACCGCCAGCGATTGCAGCAGCTATTTCTGGAGCATCAGCGGGCAGACCTACAACCAGAGCGGCACCTACTTCCACACCGTTGGTTGCAACACCGATACCCTGGTCTTGACCATCGCCGGAACCACCGGCAGCAGCACCACCGCCAGCGATTGCAGCAGCTATTTCTGGAGCATCAGCGGGCAGACCTACAACCAGAGCGGCACCTACTTCCACACGGTTGGTTGCAACACCGATACCCTGGTCTTGACCATCGCCGGAACCACCGGCAGCAGCACCACCGCCAGCGATTGCAACAGCTACTTCTGGAGCATCAGCGGGCAGACCTACAACCAGAGCGGCACCTACTTCCACACGGTTGGTTGCAACACCGATACCCTGGTCTTGACCATCGCCGGAACCACCGGCAGCAGCACCACCGCCAGCGATTGCAACAGCTACTTCTGGAGCATCAGCGGGCAGACCTACAACCAGAGCGGCACCTACTTCCACACGGTTGGTTGCAACACCGATACCCTGCTACTGACCATCGACGGAACGACCGGCAGCAGCACCACCGCCAGCGATTGCAACAGCTACTTCTGGAGCACGAGCGGGCAGACCTACACCGGTAGTGGCACCTTCACCCACACCGTCGGCTGCAACACCGATACCCTGGTCTTGACCATCGCCGGAACCACCGGCAGCAGCACCACCGCCAGCGATTGCAGCAGCTATTTCTGGAGCATCAGCGGGCAGACCTACAACCAGAGCGGCACCTACTTCCACACGGTTGGTTGCAACACCGATACCCTGGTCTTGACCATCGCCGGAACCACCGGCAGCAGCACCACCGCCAGCGATTGCAACAGCTACTTCTGGAGCATCAGCGGGCAGCCCTACAACCAGAGCGGCACCTACTTCCACAGCGTTGGTTGCAACACCGATACCCTGGTCTTGACCATCGCCGGAACCACCGGCAGCAGCACCACCGCCAGCGATTGCAACAGCTACTTCTGGAGCATCAGCGGGCAGACCTACAACCAGAGCGGCACCTACTTCCACAGCGTTGGTTGCAACACCGATACCCTGCTGCTGACCATCGACGGAACGACCGGCAGCAGCACCACCGCCAGCTATTGCAGCAGCTATTTCTGGAGCATCAGCGGGCAGACCTACAACCAGAGCGGCTCCTACTTCCACACCGCTGGCTGCAACACCGATACCCTGGTCTTGACCATCAACGGAGTTACGGGAACGTCGACCTCTGCCAGCGATTGCAACAACTACTTCTGGAGCATCAGTGGTCAGACTTACACCGCTAGCGGCACCTACACACACACCATCGGTTGCAACACCGACACCTTGGTGCTGACCATCAACGGAGCTACGGGAACGTCGACCTCTGCCAGCGATTGCAACAACTACTTCTGGAGCATCAGTGGTCAGACTTACACCGCTAGCGGCACCTACACACACACCATCGGTTGCAACACCGACACCTTGGTGCTGACCATCAACGGAGCTACGGGAACGTCGACTTCTGCCAGCGATTGCAACAGCTACTTCTGGAGCATCAGTGGTCAGACTTACACCGCTAGCGGCACCTACACCCACACCGTCGGCTGCAACACCGACACCCTGGTACTGACCATCAACGGAGCTACGGGAACGTCGACCTCTGCCAGCGATTGCAACAACTACTTCTGGAGCATCAGTGGTCAGACTTACACCGCTAGCGGCACCTACACACACACCATCGGTTGCAACACCGACACCTTGGTGCTGACCATCAACGGAGCTACGGGAACGTCGACTTCTGCCAGCGATTGCAACAGCTACTTCTGGAGCATCAGTGGTCAGACTTACACCGCTAGCGGCACCTACACCCACACCGTCGGCTGCAACACCGACACCCTGGTACTGACCATCAACGGAGCTACGGGAACGTCGACCTCTGCCAGCGATTGCAACAGCTACTTCTGGAGCACCAGTGGTCAGACTTACACCGCTAGCGGCACCTACACACACACCATCGGTTGCAACACCGACACCTTGGTGCTGACCATCAACGGAGCTACGGGAACGTCGACTTCTGCCAGCGATTGCAACAGCTACTTCTGGAGCATCAGTGGTCAGACTTACACCGCTAGCGGCACCTACACCCACACCGTCGGCTGCAACACCGACACCCTGGTACTGACCATCAACGGAGCTACGGGAACGTCGACCTCTGCCAGCGATTGCAACAGCTACTTCTGGAGCACCAGCGGGCAGACCTACACCGCTAGTGGGACCTACACCCACACTGTCGGCTGCAACACCGACACGCTGGTGCTGACCATCACCGGAACCACCGGCAGCAGCACCACCGACAGCGATTGCAACAGCTACTTCTGGAGCACGAGCGGGCAGACCTACAACCAGAGCGGCACCTACTTCCACACCGTTGGTTGCAACACCGATACCCTGATGCTGACCATCGGCGGGACGCCGGACGCAACCTTCTTCTACAGCAACAGCACCTTCTGCCAGAACGGTTTCGACCCCATCACGAATCCGGTCACTCCAGGCGGGGCGTTCACCAGCGCTCCCACAACACTGGTGATGGATGCCCTCGGAACGATCGATCTTGATGCATCACCACTGGGGACTTACTCGGTGCTCTACACTGTGGAGGTGGGTGGTTGCACGGGAGTGCACACCGAGAGCATCACCATAGACACGGTACCTGCCGCCGATTGGACCAGTCCGGGCAGCGTGTGCGACGGCGTTGCTCCGTTGGACCTGAACACTCTTCTGAACAACGGAAGCGCCACGGGTGGCACTTGGTCCGGCACCGGAGTGATCGGCAACATGTTCAACCCGAGCGGGATGCTGGGACTCGTCGAACTGACCTACACCGCAACGCTGGGCAATTGCTCCTCGAACGGTATCGGTTACGTCAACATCACCCCTGCGCCGGTTGCCAATGCCGGTCCCGATGCAGAAGTGTGCGGGCTTGAGCACCAGATGGCTGCCACACTGCAAACCGCAGTTGGTATATGGACCTCGCTCACGGGTGGGACGATCGCCGACACATACTCCCCGAGCACGATGGTCGGCGGCATCTCAGGTGTGCACCACTTCTTGTGGACAGTTGGCGATGGTCAGTGTTATTCAGCCGACAGCGTGCAGATCACTTTCCAAGATCCCGCTGTGGTACCGACCGTGGACGCCGGGCCCGACCAACACTTGGATGTGATCGACCACACTGTGCTGCAAGGCACCACCGATGGCACTGCATGGCTGTGGAGCTTGGCTTCCGGCAGCGGCAATATCACCGATCCAGCCATGCTCGTTTCCGAGGTATATCTGCTCGGTCTTGGCGCAAACACCTTCATTCTGAGCGCAAGCAATGGCCCGTGCCCCGCCGTTTCGGACACAGTGCTCATCACGGTGAACGAATTGAGCATACCCACCGGGTTCAGCCCCAACGGCGATGGTGTGAACGACGCTTTGGTGATACCCGGTATCACGGAATACCCCGAAAGCCGCATTGCGGTGTTCGATCGCTGGGGCCGGAAGGTCTATGAGGGCGAAGGCTACAGGAACGACTGGACCGGTCGCGAGCTACCGGACGACACCTACTTCATGGTCCTGAACATAACCGAGGGCCGCACGTACGACGGCTACCTGATCATCAAGCGCTGACCGATGGTGAAGTGGATCGCATCAACCCTGGTGTGCTTGTGCGGGCTTTCGGCCATAGCGCAACACACTCCGCTCACGAGCCAGTACCTGTTCAATGGGCTGCTCATCAACCCTGCGTACGCGGGTAGTCGCGATGCGCTGGCTGCCAACCTGACCTGGCGCAACCAATGGGTGGGCATTGAAGGCGCTCCCGAAACGCAGGTACTGAGCGTGCACGCCCCCCTCAACCGCAGGAAGATGGGCCTCGGGCTGATGATCATCAACGACCGCATCGGGGTGAGCCGCGAGACAGGCATCTTCTTCAACTATGCATACCGCATCAAGTTCAGGAAAGGCCGTCTGAGCTTCGGCCTTGGGGGTGGCCTCAGCATACTCAAGGCTGAATGGACAGAGGTGCGCACCACGGAACAAGGCGATGCACTATTCGCGCAGAACACGCCGAGCGCCCTGCAACCCAACTTCAGTGCCGGGGCCTTCTACTACAAGAAGAAGTTCTTCATGGGGGCCAGCGTACCCTTTTTCCTCAGCCACCGTTACAACGCCGATCGCAACAACTACAGCGTAAGCAACGACGTGCGCCAATACCAACCGATGCTGACCGGGGGCTACGTGTTCGACCTGAACCGTAAGTTGAAATTGAAGCCCAGTGCACTGCTGCGCTATCAATACGGCGGTGCGGTCCAAGGCGACCTGAGCGCCAATCTCATCATCCGCGAGAAAGTTTGGCTGGGCGCCAGCTACCGCAGTGGCGATTCGTTCGTAGGCATGCTGGAGGTGCTGCCAAAGCCGCAACTGCGCTTCGGCTACAGCTACGACATGGGCATCAGCAGCATCACCCCCTATCACAGCGGCACCCACGAAGTGATGGTCCAATACGAATTCGGCTACCGCATCAAGATCCGCGACCCGCGTTACTTCTGACGATCACATGTTCCGCCCCACCCTCCTCACCATCATCGTTCTTTGCGCTGCGTTCCGCGCGGCCGCACAGAACGTGGCGTATTCGGTGAGGCCGTTGGAGCTCTCTCCAGCAGGCGTGGACTTCGCGCCCATGATCGTGGACAGCAGTTTGGTCTTCGCAAGTCTCCGTGAGCGCGACCAGCTCGTGGGGTACACAAGCGAAGAGACCGGCAGCCCCCTCAGCGACCTATATCGCGTTCGTCTGCGCAACGGTGTGCCGGGCAAGCCATTCCCCTTCGGCGAGGAGATCAATACGGAAGTGAACGACGGCCCGGCCGCGCTCACGGACCGCAACAAGCTCATGTGCCTTACGCGCAACCTGAAGCGGGCGCGGGAAATGGACGGCGAAGAGGGCGACGAGAACATCGGGCTCTTCTTCAGCGAGAAGAAGGACGGCGGTTGGGGCAAAGTGAAAGCCTTCGAGCACAACGACCCGGCCTACAACGTGATGCACGCCGCATTCACGGCCGATGGCAGCCGCTTGGTCTTCGCCAGTGACATGCCGGGAGGGAAAGGCGGCACCGACCTGTTCATCACGGAACTGCACGGCGACAAGTGGAGCAAGCCTGTTGCGCTGGACGCGTTGAACAGCAAGGACAACGAGCTGTTCCCGTTCATTGATGATGATGGCAGGATCTACTTCGCGAGCAACCGCAGTGGTGGCGAAGGCGGTTTGGACATCTGGTGCGCAAAGGCCAATGGATCAGCATGGGGTACGGCCGAAGTCCTCCCCGCCCCGATCAATTCACCCCGCAACGACCTCGGCTTCACTTGCTATCCCGGTGGCATCAGCGGTTATTTCAGCAGCAACCGCGACGGCGACGACCGTATCTACCGCTTCGACCGGTTCGTGCCGCTCTTCGTGGATTGCGCAGTACAGCAGGAGAACAACTACTGCTACACCTTCGAAGAAAACGCCAGCTTCACCGAGCGTGGTTTGCCCCTTCGTTACGAGTGGAACCTCGGTGACGGCACGATCATCCCCGGGCTGAAGGCACAGCATTGCTTCAAAGGGCCTGGCGAATACACCGTTGCGCTCAACTTGGTGGATACCGCCAGTAGATCGGTCTTCTTCGAGGAGGGACGGTACAAGCTCATCATCGAAGACATACACCAGCCGTACATCACCATCATTGACTCGGCCCGAACAGGACGCGAAGTGCGCTTCGATGCCAAGGAGACCTATCTGCCTGAGCTGCGCATAGCGGATTGGAAGTGGGACTTCGGCGATGGCGCGCAAGGCGAAGGCAGCAACGTGCTCCATGCCTACGACAAGGCCGGCGATTACACCGTGAAGCTCGACGTGCTCAGCCGCCCCGATGCCGAGGGCGTGATCCGCAACCGCTGCATTGCCCGCAACATCACCGTCATCGATCGTTTCAAGGACCGTTTGGATGCACCGGTGGATGTCGAGTACCTGGCAGCGAACGGTGAAACGCGTGAGTTCACCTACAAGACGTTGGCCAACGACGAGTTCCAACTTGCCGTGAGCGAAGGCGAGGATGTCCGCTTCAGTGTTGAACTCCTGCGGAGCCGGGAGCGATTGGACCTGAACGACCCGCGCTTCGCGGAGATCCGCAAGTACTATCCGGTGATCGAGCGGTACGACCCGGTTTCGGCAACATATACCTACAGTGTTGGCGAGGCGAAGAACCTGGGCGAGCTGTACGAAGTGTTCGCCAAGGTGAAGCAGCTCAAGTACATGGACGCCATGGTGATGGCCGTGGAGATGGAGAAGGTGCTCGACATGAGCCAACTGGCCAACCTGGACGCCCAACAGTTGAACAACAGTGTGCTGCGTGTCAGCAACGTGCTGTTCGCCACCGGAGCGCACACCTTCGAGCCGGTATTCGAGGAGCAATTGCACCAAGTGCTCCGGCTGGTGAACAAACACAGTGCACTGAACCTCGTCATCGAGGCCCACACGGACGACCAAGGCAAGACAGACTTCAACATGAAGTTGTCCCAGCGCCGAGCACAGAGCGTCACCGATTGGTTCCTGACCCATGGTGTGGCCAAAGACCGTATCGTGGCGGTAGGCCATGGCGAAAACAAGCCCATTGCCGCCAACACCGACGAACTGCATCGAAGCCTGAACCGTCGCGTGGAGTTCCGACTGGCCCTGGACGAGGACCAGCAAGCCAACAAGTGATCTCGGCGGTCCGGCGGGACTTCCGCACCGTGTGCTGCTTGGGGTAAGCAACGCGGGGCACATATCACCACGTCCGGACCTTGGATAAATTCACCGGCCCATGGTCTTGCGACGGTTCGCCCCATTGTTCTTGCTGCTGCTGAGCCTTGCACCGGCAACCGGCGTGGCGCAGGAAGCAACCATCCTGCGTTACAACGAGAACAAGGGCCAGTGGCCTGCTACAGTGGCTTTCCGAGCCGATGCACCAGGAGCCACCGTATGGGTGGAACGCGACGGCATACTCATCGACCTCTACGATGCAGAAGCTGTGCACCGGTTGCATGGCGCACACGCTGGCCACCAGGACGACGATGCCAGTCCTGCGATCCGCCACCATGCCCTGAAGTTGAGGTTCCTTGGCACCGATGGGGCCCTGAAGGTGGAAGGCAAAGGCCTACGCAGCGGCCACACGAACTACATCATGGGTAGGGACAAGTCGAAATGGGCCGGCAACGTCCGCGGCTTCACCTCTGTGATGATGGACGATGTGTGGCCAGGCATCGACGTGGAGGTGAAGAGCGATGCGAACGGGTTGAAGTACGATTTCATCGTTGCGCCCGGGGCTGATGCAAGCGACATCCTTTTCACGTACGAAGGTGCTGATGGAACATTCCTTGAGGGGGAGGAACTCAGGATAGTTACATCACTCGGCAGGTTGACCGAGGCGATACCGATGGTGCAATGGAAGCCTGCAAAGGGCATGTCCATTTTCATCGATGCGACCTATGTGTTGAACGAGGAAGGCATAGTGGGGCTGAGTGTTCCTTACTTGGCGAACGACGGTACGCTGATCATCGACCCCACCCTCTCCTTCTCCACCTACAGCGGCAGCTTCAGTGACAACTTCGGCTACACCGCGACCTACGATGATGACGGCTTCCTGTACAGCGGGAGTTCCTCCTTCGGCAATGGTTATCCCACCACTGTTGGTGCCTATCAAACTTTCTGGGCCGGGGGCGATGGACAAGGCGGGATCGTAGGTACCGACATTGCCATAACCAAATACGACACCACCGGCACCTTCATCGTTTGGAGCACCATGATCGGTGGTCAAGGCGATGATCTGCCGCATAGCCTCATCGTCAACGACAATGACGAGGTGTTCATCCTGGGCACCACGGGCTCGCCCGACTTTCCTACCACTGCGGGATGCTTTGATTCAGCGTTCAGTGGTGGGGTATCCTTCTCGCCACAGGGGATCGGTGTCAGCTATCCATCAGGCAGCGATATGATCGTGGCGCGGTTGAGCAACAACGGCGGTGCCTTGCTGGCCAGCACCCATCTGGGCGGCACCGGTAACGATGGCCACAACACCAGTACTGCACTGAAAATGAACTACGCCGATGAGATGCGCGGCGAGGTGCTACTGGATGCGAACGATAACGTGTACATCATCAGCTGTACGGAGAGCACTGACTTCCCCACCACCAACAATGCGTTCCAACAGGGTTTTGCCGGAGGCAGTCACGATGGTGTGGTGGTGAAGATGGATGCCTCGCTGACCACGCTGCTCTTCAGCACCTACTTCGGCGGGAGCAATGCCGATGCGTGTTTCGGTGGCGAATTGGACGACAACGGCGACCTCTTCATCTGCGGCGGCAGTGCGAGCGGTGATCTGCCCACGACCAATTCAGCATACCAACAGGGCAACCAAGGCGGGCAGGCCGATGCGTTCGTTGCGCACCTCACCAACAACGGCACCACCATGGATGCCGGCAGCTACTACGGTAGCACGGCCTACGACCAAGCGTACTTCGTTGACCTGGACCAACAAGGCAACGTGTTCCTCTATGGGCAGACCCTGGCCCCGGCGAACCAGCTCATCTTCAACGCGCCGTACAACGTGCCCAACGCTGGGCAGTTCATCGCCAAGCTGGACAACGACCTCACCACGTTGTTGATAGGCTCGCGCTTCGGTGTCGGTGATGGCACACTGGATATCAGCCCCACGGCCTTCCTGGTGGACTATTGCGACAAGCTCTACGTGAGCGGCTGGGGCAGCAACATCGGCATTGGCCTGCCGCTCGGGGTCACTGGCATGGCCGTTACACCGAACGGATACCAGACCACCACGACAGGCAATGACTTCTACCTGGCCGTGTTCGAAGTGGACATGAGCAACCTGTTCTACGGCACCTTTTTCGGGGGGAACACGAGCGCGGAGCACGTGGACGGCGGAACCAGCCGCTTCGATCGCCGCGGGCGTGTGTACCAAAGCGTATGCGCTGGATGCGGCGGCAACAGCGACTTCCCCATCGAGCCGAACCCCGGTGCGGTGAGCGCCACCAACAACAGCACCAACTGCAACAACGGTGTCTTCAAGTTCGACTTCGACTTCCCCATCGTCGTCGCCGACTTCGATGTGGAACTGGCCTGCCTGCCGACACCGATCGTGTTCGAGAACAACAGCTACGGCGCCAGCGGCTACCTGTGGCTGTTCGGCGACAACACCAGCAGTTCGCTGGGTTCACCAACGCATGTCTATCCGGCTCCAGGGGTATATGAGGTCACGCTTATTGCGTTCAATCCCAATGCCTGCAACGAAGCCGATACCATGACACAACAGGTGGTGGTGCTGGGCAACGAGAGCTATTCACTGCCGGACACCAGCGTGTGCCAAGGTGGGCAGGTGCAGATCGGTCTGTTGCCCATTGCCGACCCGACCATCACCTACCAATGGAGCCCTTCCACGTGGCTGAGCAGCACCACCGTCGCCAATCCGATCAGCAGCCCACAAAGCACGATCACCTACACCTTGCTCATCGGCAATGGTATTTGCACGGATACGGTGACGCAAATGGTGATCGTGGACAATGCCTTGGTGGATGCTGGACCGGATACAACGATCTGCGGCCCCAACAGCAGCCTTGTGCTCACCGCTTCCGCAAGCGGCGCCATTGATGAATACCATTGGAGCACCAACCCGGACTTCACCGACCAGTTGAACATCGACCCCCTGGACCCATCGGTGTCGGTGAGCGTCACCCAGACCACGACCTTCTGGGTGATGGCGACCGCAGGCAATTGCGTCGGCGTCGATTCCGTGACGATCACGGTTGAAATGGCCGACCCGTCGCTCACCGGTGATAGTCTGATCTGTGCTGATGAAACAGCGACGTTGCAATTGCTCGGTGCACCGGCTGGATCGCAGATCGTATGGGGGCCTGCGAATGATGTTGATACGGGTCAAGGGACCACGACCGCCCAGGTCAGTCCTTCAGAAACGACGCTCTTCACCTGCAACGTGACCACACCCGCGGGTTGCACTTGGACCGGGACTACGACGGTGAACGTGAGCGAGGTGAGCGGCGGTGCGGTGAACGCCACAGTGGACCAGAGCATTGTTGTGGCGGGCACTACCGTCCAGTTGGGTGCCACACCTACCAATGGGGTCACCTATAGTTGGCAGCCAGCCGGGCAGGTCAGCAACCCGGGCATCGGCAACCCGACCGCCGTTGTTGACCAGACCACAACGTTCGTCGTGACCGTGAGCGATGGCATCTGCACGAAGAACGACAGCGTGACCGTGACGGTGTTCGAGTTCAACTGTGGCCTACCCGACATCTACGTGCCCAACGCATTCACCCCGAACGGCGATGGCAACAACGATGTGCTCTTCGTGCGCGGCAGGTACATCACCAGCCTCGAGTTCAAGATCTTCGACCGTTGGGGCGAACTCGTCTTCAGCACCACCGACCAAGGCAAGGGCTGGGACGCCACCTACAAGGAAAAGCCGGTTGATGCGGCGGTCTTCGTGTATTGGTTGAAGGTGCGCTGTGCGGATGGACAGGAACACTTCGAGAAAGGAAATACCACGGTGATACGATGAGGGGGATGCGCTCCTGGCTCCTGGCCGTTGGCCGTTGGCCCGTCGGTGCTTCGAACACCCGACGAGGCCACCCAAGGAGCGGACCGCACCAACGGGCCAAAGGCCATTGGCTGATGGCCCTGGGCATCCTCATCATCACTACCTCTCACGCCCAGGACATCCACTTCAGCCAGTTCTTCCGGACACCCATGGCCACCGCCCCGGCCAACATCGGGCAATTCGATGGCGCGTACCGTTTCAGCGGCGTGTTCCGCCAGCAATGGCGCAGCGTGACAAAGCCCTATCGCACGTTCGGTCTTGGCGGCGATGCCAAAGATGTGAAGGGCGTGGAAGGATTGGGCCTCGGCGCATGGCTGTTCAACGATCGCGCAGGCGATTCACGCCTGAACACGTTCCGACTGAACGTGGGCGGCAGCTACTCGAAGCACATCGACGCCGCCAAGCAGCATTCGCTTACCGCTGGCCTGCAGACGGGCTTCACCGCGATCAGCATCAACTACAGCGACCTGTACTTCGACGCGCAGTACAATGGCTTCTACTACGACCCATCGCTCAGCAACAACGAATCCTTCGCACGCGATGGACTCACGCATTTCGACCTTCACGCTGGGCTGGGCTACCACTACGTGATGGCCAAGCGCAAACGTGTTGATGCCGGTCTCTCCTTCTACAACCTGACCACACCCACCATCGGTTTCATGGGCGGTCCTGGCAGCCCATTGGATGTACGCACCGCTCTCAATTTCGTGGGACAGGTCCCTGTTGCGAACAAGATCGATGTGTTGCCGATGCTGCAGTGGATGGGCCAGGGCAAGTTCCGCGAGTTCATCCTCGGCGGCTCCGTGCGTTTCATCCAAAGCGAGATGATGGGCCTTCGCCGCGCAGTGCACGTGGGCGGTTATTGGCGTTGGGCCGATGCAGGCTACCTGTTCGCCGGTGTTGAGTACGATGATTGGGACATCGGCATCAGCTACGACTTCAACGTGAGCGAACTGGTGCCTGCGAGCCGCAATCGTGGCGGTATCGAACTCACGGCCATCTACATCATGGGGCGCACGTTCACCTTACCGCGATACAAGGCATGCCCCGAGCAGATCTGATCCTGTTGCGTGCGTTGGTGCTCATGGCTTTCGTCGTGCTGCACCGCTCGGCGGACGCACAAAGCGCTGGACAATGGATCCAGTGGGGCGACGATGCCATGGCACGCGGCGACCACTACGGCGCATCGCGCTTCTATGGGAACGCCTTGGAAGCGGACGGCGGCAAGATGGAGGCGCAATGGAAGATGGCCGAGGCGTGCCGCTTGTGCCACCGCTACCCGGAAGCGGAAGCGAACTACGCCAAGGTGGTGCAGAAGGACCGCACGCGCATCCACCCGGAGGCACAGCTGCACTTGGCCGAAATGCTCATGTGCAACGGCAAATACAAGGAGGCCGAAGAGGCATGGAAGAAGCTGAAGCAGCGCGAGAAGGACAAGAAGAGCTTCGCGTACCTGCGCGCCGAACAGGGCATTGCGGGCTGTGCCTTGGCGAAGGCCATGAAAGACAGCACCAGCACGTTCGTGGTGGTGAACCTGGGCGAACCGGTGAACAGCTACGACAGCGATTTCGGAGCGCGCTTCGGGCCGGACAGCACGCTTTGGTTCAGCAGCCTGCGTGGCGATGTGAACAACGACGGCGAGGTGCAGGACACAGCAGCCTACCACGTTGGGGTGTATTCGGCCGCGAAGCACGGTGCAGCGTGGAACCCGCCGATGATGGAACAAGGACCGCCGGATGCCATGGGCAGCGAACACGCGAACCTCTTCTGGGCCGATGCCACGCGCCAGTTTTTCACCATGGTGGATCCCGACGGCCGTCGCTCGATCGCACATCGCTTGATCAAATCGCCTGGACAACCCGTCAACGGATTGAGCACCGATGCCAACACCACGCAACCCTGGGTGGCCCGCATCAACGATCGCGAAGTGTTGTTCTTCACCAGCGACCGAACCGATGGCCGTGGCGGCATGGACATCTGGCTGGCCGATCTCACCGGCTCGGAAGCCAGCAACGTCCGCAACGCGGGCCCGTTGGTGAATTCGCCCGGCAACGAGACTTGTCCGGCCTTCGATGAAAATACGGGCACACTGTGGTTCAGCAGTGACTTCCACGCTGGTCTCGGTGGATATGATGTCTTCCGCAGTGAATGGAAGAACGAGATCTTCAACGCACCGGATAACGCAGGGCAGCCGATCAATTCACCGGCCAACGACCTCTACCCCGTCTTCAACGACGAGACCGGCGAGGGCTGGCTCACCAGCAACCGCATCGGTTCATTGGCCAAGAAAGGCGAGACCTGCTGCAACGACCTCTACCGTTGGAAGCTGCCGCGCGTGCTGCCTCCCCCGCCGGACACCACGGCCATGCTCGACAGTGTGGCGCTCGTTCCGGTGCGGAAGCTCATTGAATACCTGCCGCTGAAGCTCTACTTCCACAACGACGAGCCCGACCCGCGCAGCTGGAGCACCACCACTGAGCACCAGTACGACAGCACTTGGTACCGCTACAAGGCCATGCTGCCGCAATACGAGCGGGAGTTCGCCGGGATGCTGGACGGGGATGCGCGCGACGAAGCCATCACGAGCGTAGGGAACTTCTTCGGCAACGAAGCGCAAGCCGGTTACGACAAGGTGCAGCAGTTCATGAGCGAACTGCAAGGCACACTTGACCAGGGCCGCCAAGTGAACCTTCTGGTGCGCGGCTTCGCGAGCCCCCTGGCCAAGAGCGACTACAATGTGAACCTCTCGCTGCGCCGTATCCAAAGCCTGGTGAACCTGATGCGGGCATGGAACGGCGGTGCGCTTGCAGCCTATCTTGACGGAGTTGCTGCGAACGGTGGACGCCTTACCATCGAACGTGCTCCATTCGGTGAAGAGAAAGCCAAGACGGGCGTAAGCGACAACCTGCGCGACCAGCGCAAAAGCGTGTACGACCCCGATGCTGCGCGCGAACGGCGCATTGAGATCGAACGAGCGGAGATCTCCGGCGCAAGCGGTGAGACACTGCTGATGGAACAACAAGTGAAACGCGTGGGCAAACTGAAGGAAGGCGAACCCGTTGAGTTCGTCTTCGACATCAAGAACAGCAGCGACCAACCCCTCCGCATCCTGAGCGTAAAGGCCGATTGTGGTTGCACTACGGCGGTCGCTCCTGAGGAAGCTATTGCGCCGGGGGCCACGATCAAGCTCCCTGTGCAGTTCAGCGGCCGTGCGCCGCAGGGCGACTTCCGGCGAACCGTCCGCCTGCTCACCGATGGCGAACCTGCCGAGATCGAATTGATCCTGAGCGGGACGATCGTGGCGGCGGAGTGACCGTCCTCCGTCACCTCACCCTGCCCTCTCCCAAGGAGAGGGTCAGAGTACAAGCGATCGGCATGGTGGGCACCTTCCAAATCGCGCAAGCAAGTCGGTCGCGGTGCCGTAGCTACTTGCAGGCATTCAACCCTCTCCTTGGGAGAGGGCAGGGTGAGGTCAACTATGTTCGTCCCATGCGACTTCTTCTGCTCAGCAATTCCACCATGCCGGGTGAAGTCTTCTTCACCTGGCCCCGCACGTTGACATCCACCTTCCTCGGCGAAGGCCGCAAGCGTGTGGCCTTCGTGCCTTTCGCAGCGGTGTCGTTCAGCATGGAAGAGTACGCCGACACCGTGGCCAAAGTCTTCGACGAAATGGGCCATGACCTTTTCAGCCTTCACCGGGAAAAGGACCCGGTGGCCGCATTGGCTGCGTGCGACGCCGTAGCCGTAGGTGGCGGCAACTCTTTCCATCTTCTCAAACTACTGTACAAACACGACCTGGTCCGTGCCATCCGCAGGCGGGTGCAGGAGGGGCTTCCTTACATCGGTTGGAGCGCGGGGAGCAATGTGGCCTGCCCAACCATCATGACCACCAATGACATGCCCATCTGCGAACCGCCGAGCCTGCGGGCCATGGGACTGGTGCCTTGGCAGGTCAACCCGCACTACACGGAGCTCCGCATCCAAGGCCATGGGGGCGAGAGCCGTGACCAGCGCATCGCAGAGTACCTCGAGGTGAACCGCGAAATGAACGTGATCGGCCTGCGCGAGGGCTCAGCCTTGGAGGTCACGGACCGAAGCGTAGCACTTCATGGCGTCGGCATGCGACTATTCCGCAGGACCCGTATGCCCATCGACCTGGCCGGTGGCGCCCGGTTCGCGATCGACCTGAAGGATGTGGACAATGCCTGAGCACAACTGCTGAACGACCCCACTGACAGGATATGTTTGACCTGTCACGATGGAACTCTCGGCGGAGAAATTCGACATGCTGCTCGACAAGCTGGGCTTCAACCTGGTGCTGTTGGCCAAGGTGGTGGTCATTGTGCTGGCTGCGTTCGTACTGGAACGGTTCATCCGTCTGCTGCTCAAGCGCGCATACATGCGCAGCGAGCGCGCCCATGAGGACGCCACACGGTACCGCTTCCTGAAGAACGCCACACGGTTCATTGTTGGGCTGGTGGCCACTGCCGCGATCATTTACAGCATCCCGTCGTTCAAGCACATCGCCGTTACGCTCTTCGCTGGTGCCGGCATCCTGGTGGCCATCATTGGCCTGGCTGCGCAGGGCGCCTTCAGCAACATCATCAGTGGTGTGTTCATCGTCGCCTTCAAACCGTTCCGTGTCGGCGACCAGATCCGCGTGGGCGAGTTCAGCGGCGTTGTGGAGGATATCACGCTCAGGCATACCGTCATCCGTACATTCGAGAACAGGCGCGTGATCATGCCCAACAGCAAGATCAGCGACGAGACGATCGTCAACAGCACCATCGGAGATGCCGCCACTTGCGAGTTCGTGAGCGTTACGGTGAGCTACGAGTGCGATCTGGACAGGGCCATCGCCGTGCTGCAGGACGAAGCCATGCAGCACCCCTCCTATCGCGACCGGCGCACGGCCGAAGAAGTGGAGAACGGCTTGCCGCCGGTGCGTGTGCAAGTGACCGCATTGGCCGACAGCGGTGTTACGCTGCGCGCGGCGGTGTGGGCCGATGATGCGGGAGCCGCGCGCCTCATGCACTTCGACCTGCTGAGGAACATCAAGCTGCGCTTCGACCGCGAAGGCATCGAGATCCCCTATCCGCACCGTGTTGTGGTGCACAAAGGCCAACCCGCCAAGGCATGAAGAAAGTCAAGACCCGAGGCGGCAAAGCGGGACTTCCACCGGGCTCGCTCGTGGCCGTGGGCACCGGCACCAGCGGCGTTTCGCGCATCATCCTGTTCACGTACAATGCCGATGGTTACGAGGAAAAACAACTGGCCACGGTTGGCGACCTCCAGCTGCCCGATCCGAAAGAGAAAGTCAGTTGGTTGGACATTGATGGGCTCGACGACGACAGGGTGGTGGCGCAGACCGGCGAACGGTTCTGCCTGCACCCTCTCCTGCTGGAGGACGTATTGAACACCGATCACCGCCCCAAGGTGGAAGAGTATGACGGCAACTTGTTCGTGGTGGTGAAGATGCTGAGCCTCGACGAGGAGACCGGCGGGATCGAACGCGAGCAAGTGAGCTTCGTGCTGGGCAAAGGCTACGTTGTGAGCTTTCAGGAGAAGCCGGGCGACATCCTGGACCCGATACGTGATCGCATCCGGCACAAGCTGGGCAGGGTGCGCAAGAGCGGCGCCGACTATTTGCTCTACACCCTGTTGGACGTGATCGTGGACAACTACTTCCTCATCGTTGAGGACCTTGGCAGCCGGATCGAGGAACTGGAGCGGAAGGTGACCGTGCGGCCCGGGCGCGAGGACCTGCACAGCATGCAGGAACTGCGGAGCTTGCTGATCACCGTGAGCCGCTATGTGACCCCGATGCGTGAATTGGCCGGTCGGCTCAACACCATCCAGAGCGAACTCTTCGAGAAGAACACGCGCCGCTACATCAACGATCTACAGGACCATACCGTGTACATCGCCGACAGCATCGCCACCTTCAACGCCATGCTGAGCAACCTGGAGAACACCTGGCACGCCACCCTCAACATGAAGGGCAACGAAGTGATCCGGGTGCTCACGATCATTAGCTCCATCTTCATCCCGCTCACCTTCATCGTGGGCGTTTACGGTATGAACTTCGACCACATGCCCGAGCTTCGTTGGCACTTCGGCTACTACGCCATCTGGGGCCTGATGCTGGCCGTAGCGGTCGGCATGCTGATCTGGTTCCGGCGGAAGCGGTGGCTGTGATATCACAGCGCCTGCCGGGAGAATTTCACCCGCATCCGGCCATGGATCCACGACGCCTCTACTTTTGGTCCGTCTGACCACGGAATGACGAAACGAAGCACCGGCCTTTGCGATCTTACTTGGACCGCCCTGCTTCCGTGCGTCCCCTACCGCGGCTTCCGCTGATGCAAGCGACCGTGGACATCGGAACCCCAGTGGGCAGCCGCCCTCGCCGTTCCCCGGCCACGTCCCTCAGCCCCGTACCATCGTCCTCGACCTCCACAGCCCCACAGGGTCCGCTCTGTGCTGACGGGTCATGGGCCCACACCGACCATAGCTCACTTCCGTAAGGGGAATGAAGACCCGCTACATCGACCTGATCGAACAAACCTTCGACTTCCCGAAGGACGAATTCAACTTCCGTGACGGCAACCTCACGTGGAACGATCTTCCACTGACTGAGATCATCGAGAAGTACGGCACGCCGCTGCGGATCAGCTACCTGCCCAAGATCGGCGAGAAGATCGATGAGGCACGGGCGCACTTCGCCAAGGCCTTCAAGGAGCACAAGTACGTGGGCACCTACACGTACTTCTACTGCACCAAGAGCAATCATTTCCAGTATGTGATCGACAAGGTGCTCGACAAAGGCGTGAGCCTGGAGACGAGCAGCGCCTACGACATCGAGATCGTGGAGCTGATGATCGAGCGCGGCAAGCTGCCCAAGGACGCCACCATCCTCTGCAACGGCTTCAAGGACGAGCGCTACATACGGAACATCGCACGGTTGGCCAATAGCGGTTTCAAGGTGGTGCCCATCATCGACAACATGGGCGAACTCCACCGCCTCGATGAAGCCATCAACGTGCAGTGCGACATCGGGATCCGCATCGCCGCGGAAGAAGCACCGAAGTTCGAGTTCTATACCAGCCGTCTCGGTATCGGGTACAAGGACATCATCCCCTTCTACATGCGCAACGTGAGCAAGCAGCGCAAATTCAAGCTGAAGCTCATGCACTTCTTCATCAACACCGGCATCACGGACACGGCCTACTACTGGAACGAGCTGGGCAAGTGCGTGAACGTCTACTGCGACCTGAAGAAGCTCTGCCCCACGCTCGATACGCTGGACATCGGCGGTGGCATGCCCATCAAGAACAGCCTCAACTTCAGCTTCGATGCCGATTACATGATCGGCGAGATCGTGGGGCGCGTGAAGGACATCTGCGACGAGAACAAGGTGCAGGAACCGAACATCTACAGCGAATTCGGCAGCTTCACCGTGAGCGATTGCGGCGCCACCTTTTTCAGCATCGTGGACCAGAAAAAGCAGAACGACAAGGAGCGGTGGAACATGATCGACGGCAGCTTCATGACCACGCTGCCGGACACGTGGGCCATCAACAAGCGCTTCATCATGCTGCCCATCAACAACTGGGAGGACGAGTACGAGCGCGTTTTCCTCGGTGGCATGACCTGCGACAGCGACGACTACTACAACAGCGAGCAGCACGTCAACGCCATCTACCTGCCCAAGTACCGTGCGGGCCGCAAACAGCACATCGGCTTTTTCAACACCGGCGCCTACCAGGATTCGCTCGGCGGCTTCGGCGGCATCCAGCACTGCCTCATCCCGAAACCCAAGCACGTGCTGCTGGACCGGGCGGCCGATGGAAGCCTCGTCGATTGGCTCTTCGCTCCCGAACAAAGCAGCGAGCGCATGCTGGAACTGCTCGGTTATCTGCCGCAAGCCGAACTGGCGCGTCGCTGATCCGTGACTTCCGTACGTCTCTCGACCCAGCATCCGATGCACCGATGCGCGTGATATCGCGCGTCTATATTTCGCCCCGTTTTCAGCGACCATGAGCAATCGTCCGATCAGCAGCTTCATCGAGAAGCACTTCCTGCACTTCAACGCGGCCGCCCTGGTGGACGCCGCCAAAGGCTACAAGGCGCACAAAGCCGGCGGCAAGAAGATGATGATCACGTTGGCCGGTGCCATGAGCACGGGCGAACTCGGGAAGATCCTGGCCGAGATGATACGCAAGGGCCAGGTGGACATCATCAGCTGCACCGGCGCCAACTTGGAGGAGGACGTGATGAACCTGGTGGCCCACGACCATTATGAGCGGATCCCCCACTACCGGGATCTCACGCCGCAACAGGAGCGCGACCTGCTGGACCGCGGCATGAACCGCGTGACCGACACGTGCATCCCCGAGCACGAGGCCTTCCGGCGGCTGGAGAAACACGTGGTGGACCTCTGGACCGCCGACGACAAGAGCGGCAACCGCCGTTTCCCGCACCAGTACTTCTACGAGATGATCAACTCGGGCGTGCTGAAGCAGTACTACCAGATCGATCCGAAGGACAGTTGGATGGTGGCCGCCGCTGAGCGCAACCTGCCCATCATCTGCCCCGGCTGGGAGGACAGCACCCTTGGGAACATCTTCGCCGGGCATTGCATCGTGGGCGACTGCAAGCCGACCATGATGAAGAGCGGCATCGAGTACATGATGTGGCTGGCCGAGTGGTACACCGCCAACTGTGGCGAAGACGGCATCGGCTTCTTCCAGATCGGCGGAGGCATCGCGGGCGACTTCCCCATCTGCGTGGTGCCCATGTTGCACCAGGACCTGCAGCGCGACAACATCCCGTTCTGGAGCTACTTCTGCCAGATCAGCGACAGCACCACCAGCTACGGCAGCTACAGCGGTGCCGTCCCCAACGAGAAGATCACTTGGGGAAAATTGGACATCGGCACGCCGAAGTACATCATCGAAAGCGATGCTACTATTGTCGCGCCGCTCATCTTCGCATACATACTTGATATGTAACAGCCCGCGCTCCCATGCAACGACTGATACGCTCCTTCAACACCCTTACCGACGAACTGAAGGAAACCCTTCAGGAACAGTACCCCGACGGGATCGACTCGTCGCACATCAAGTCCATCCCAACGGCCAAGGGCGACCTGCTGCGCGTCATCGAGCTCAAGACCCCCGAGGCCCTCTACCTCATCAAGATCAATCCCGAAAGCCGCGAGGAGATCGAGCAGTTTCTCGACCAGGAGGACAGTGGTCCTAGCGGCGGTGGCGACGATGACGAGGCACCGGAAGGACTGGAGGGCGCAGAAGGCGGCGAAGAAGAAGCCGGAGGTGGCGACGACGAGGGCGCCGGGGGCGATGATGATGGCGATGACGACGACGGTGATGATGACGATGATGATGACGCCGGCGGCGACGACGAGGAAGATGACGATGAGGATTGACCACCTCACCTGAACTTGGACAGGACGCCACCCGCAACGGTGGCGTTCTTCATTGGGGCCGGTGGAAAAGCCCACGGCCATTGACCGTGATCCAGCGACCTGACCCGCTTACCTTACCGCCATCGCCAGCGATCAAGTTCCGGCGAGCACCGCATGCTCCAGGGGAAGTTCCACATCGCCTTCGCCACCACCGACCTCAAACGCATCAAAGCATTCTACGGCGGCTTGCTCGGCTGCCCCGAAGGCCGCAGCGCCAAGAACTGGGTGGACTACAACTTTTTCGGCCACCAGCTCACCATCCAGGAAGTGCCGCGCATGGAGCGTGTGTCGCGCGTGTACAACCCCAAAAGCAATGTACCCAGTGATCACTGGGGTATCGTTCTCGATCCGGAAGATTGGAAGAAGCTCCGCGACAAGTGCGAGAAGATCGGCGTCACCTTCTTCATCGACCCCAACATGGTCATGAAAGGTGAAGTGGGTGAGCAGATGAGCTTCTTCATCGAGGATCCCGATGGGCACGCCATCGAGTTCAAGGCGATGACGGAGAAGAACGCCCTCTTCAAAAAGGGATGAAGGCCTGGCATGCGGCCGTATTGCTGGGCATTGGCATCCCCTTTCTCCTTCTCGGCTTCCTGTTCAAGATCCAGCATTGGCCGGGGGCCCTTTTGCTTATGCTCATCGGCGGCAATGTGTCCGTGATCGGTCTGGCCTTGATCGTCCACAAGGCCTTGCGGCACGGCGGGCGTTCCGACTTCTGGAACAGCTAGATCAGTAGGTGCGGGCCGCGATCAGGTCGCCAGCGGCACTCCGCTGTTCCGCCCGCGACAAGTCGCCGTCGGCATAGCTGAGCAGGCCTACCGTTTGGTCCTCCACGTTGCGGATGGTCCAATGGCCATTGCGAAGGCCGGATATGAAGAGGGCTTCGCAAAGCACTACACCGTTCTCGGCGAACTGCTTCCACACGCCATCGCGCAAGCCATCACGGAAACCGCCCAATTCCTTCACCCTTCCGCTTTCGTAGTAGGTGATGAAGCGGACCTGATCACCATCGATGTACTGGGTACTGGCCAGCTTGCCGTTCGGGTAGCGCTCCTGTATGAATTGCTCCTGGGCTTGGGCCCCGGCGAGCAGAAGGAACAAAAGAGCGGTGGCAAGCGTTTTCATGGCGTCGTTGTACCTCCCTTCAACGATGCCAAGATAACGTTAGTTGCGCATGGATCTTACATTGCCTTAACATAGGTCATGAGCATGCGCCTGTTCACCGCCGGGGCACAGGCGCGCATCACAACGGCAGCCGCCCCTGCCCCTCCAGCGAGGTCCGCAGGCGGATCACCTCGGCGCGCAGGTCCATGACGTTGCGGGCCAGATCATCACGGGTAAGGTTGGGCTCGGGCAGGTCGTGGCTGATGAAGTGCACGAACTTCCAGATCTCCAGGATCTCGCCCACAGGCACCTCATAGGGCTCGTAAAGAGGGTTGGTGCTGCACAGCAGGAAGGCGCCTTTCTCCTTGATCTGGTTGTAGAGCACCTTGAAGACGATGCCCTCGGCGCGGGTGACCACGATGTAGGGCTGCCCGTCGCGGATGAGCTCCCAGTTCTGCACGTATTCGCCGGTTACCCAGCTACCGTGCGCCACGGGCGGCATACTGTCGCCGTTGATGGGGAAGGTGCGGTACTTCTTCTGCTTGCTGAGGAAGGGCATGCGGAAAGTGGGCAGTACGCTGATGAAATCGGGATCGGCGTAGCCGGTGGCATAACCTGCCCGGGCCTGCTCGTGCACCAGTTCGATGTTCTCGTCGTTGTCGCCGCCCACGGTGGTGGCCAGCACGCGCAGGCGCATACCGTTCACGTCCACATCGCCGCCGCGCTCCAGGATGCTCAGCTGCTGTTCGCCGTAGAGGGACAGGTCCTCGCGCAGGAGCCGGTCGATGCTCACCTTGAAATAGCCACTGATGCGCATGAGCAGGTCGAAGGGCGGTTCGGCTGAGCCGTTCTCGTAACCGCTCCAACTGGACCGCTTCACGTCGAGGGCCACGGCCACCTCCTCTTGGCTGCGGCCGCGGCGCTTGCGCAGGAGTTTCAGGTTGTTGCCGAAGGGCAGCACGGGGGGCGGGGCCGGTGCCGCTGTTGTGTTGAGGGTGCGTGCGTTGTTCATGGTTGTTGACGCTTGTACCCGATAGCCGGACGCGGCGCAACGGGCGGGTTCAGCAGTTCTTTCAAGTATTGGAACAGGGTGCCGATGCTGTCATCATGCTCCTCCACCCTTCGTTCCATCTGTTCCAGTTTCAGCAGGATATCCTTGTGGGCCATGATCATCCCGCGCATATGCACGAACACTTCGATGATGCGGATGCTCATGGCCACGGCCCGCTCGCTTTTCAGCACGTTGGCCAGCATCAGCACGCCATGCTCCGTGAAGGCATAAGGCAAAGCACCACCAGTATGACTGAAAGACGGTATCGCATTTTGCGATACCATATCCCGTAACTCCTTATCCGTCAGTTGGAACATGAAGGTGCCAGGGAACCTTGACTTGTTCCGTTTCACCTGCTCCCGAAGCCTGATCGACCGCACACCGTACAGCTCGGCCAGGTCCCGGTCCAGCATCACCCGTTGGCCGCGCAGCAGCAGGATCTTCTCCATGATGATCCCATCATGTAGAACGGTTCCGCCATAAGCGGGCTTGGGCTCCAGTGCCACGGAAGCTGTCATCACGCCGACTGATTATCCGGCATGCAAACATAGTGACGGATTTCACATCTTCAACAAGACGCATAATCCGTCATTATCGCAGAGCTGTCGTTCACTCCTTCACCACCAAGACCCGCACCTGCTCCTCTCCTTCCATGGCGGTGAGCACATAGCTGCCCGGGGCCAGCGCCGACAGGTCCAAGCCGTTACCGGTCATGGGCACTTCCCAGCGGCGGCCAAGCGCGTCGGTCACCAGCACATCGCGCAATCGCACCCCCATCGGCAGGGTGAGGTTCACCGGGCCGGTGGTCGGGTTGGGGTATGCGGCGAAGGCCTCCGCGAACACCTCGGGCATGCCCACTGAACTGCAATCGAGGGTGGAGTTCAGGAGGTTGGTGCGCCGCTCGGCAATGAACGACTTCAGTCCGGGCATGGTCCACCAGAACCCGCCGCTGAACGCCGTGGTGGTCTGTTCGATGTTGTTCTCGAAGTCGGCGTTCTGGAATTCCTTGTTGTTGTCGGCATATACATGCGGCTGTATGAGGTCGTGCAACTGATCGATGTACGGGTCCAGTTCGGCATTGGTGAACCGCTCGAAGAGATCGCAGTATTCCACCAAATAGGCCTGGCGCAACGTGGCGTTGCCCATGACACGCTGCAGCAACCGGCGGCCCGGGCTGGTGTACGTGGCGGGCAGCGCAGCCACATCGTTCACCCATTGCGGCACGTAGCGTCCAAAGGCCATGTTCGCGTCCCAATGCACCCAGTTCCACTTGAAGGTGGTGCTGTCGTGGTAGAGGTAGTAGTTGCGTGCGGTGCCGTAGTACGCGTCCATGTTGCCGAAGAGATTGTCGAGCGCCAATGAGCGCAGCACGCCGGTCCATTCAAAGCGATCGGGCAGCCCGGCCACCAGATCGGTGCTGTTGGTGTTGTCGATGAAGTCGAGCAACTCGATCAGGTCCGTCCAATCGTTCAGCACCTCGTTCGTCTTCAGCTCGTAGCGGCCGGTGTAGTTGGTGGCCACATTGCCGTAGTGGTTCAGGTCGGCTTCCAGACCCAGTCCGCCGCCATCGGGGGTGTAGTTGTCGCCGGCCTTGAAGAGGTTGCCATCGTTGGCACCCAGCCACCGGTCCAGGAAGGTCTTGTCCACCTGTTCGATGACGCTGTAGAAGCCCCACGCCTGGCCGTTGAGCGACACATTGGCGAAACCCACGCGCGGGGCCAGTACGCCTTCGCGGCGGCATACGTCCATGAACACCTTCTCGCGCAGCAGGCTGGCGTCGCTCCAGTTGTTGCTCAGGTTGAGCTTCTTCAGGCCATGGTACTTCTGCCCATCGATGTAGGCGTCGAAGTCGATCTTGATGGGTTTCTTCTGCGTGGGGTAGAAATCGAACGAACTGTTCCCCTTCAGGCGCACGCCCACGCTATCGAAGGAGTAGGTGCCGGACAGGTCGGTGATGACCACATCAGCAGGGATCAGCGCCTCCGTGCCCGATTGGTGGTTCATCAGCAAGGTGATCCAGAAGTCGGGGTCATCGAAGGAGAGCTGGATGTTGATGACCTGGTCGGTATCGAACAGCGTGTCGCCCGCCAGTTGCGCGGTAGCGTGCTGGGCGGAAAGCAACGATAGGGCAACAACAAAAGCCGTGGAGCGGAGCCGTAGTGGCATCGGATGGTTTTCACCCTTGACGCCAAGGCCGGTGTGGTCGTCTGCCCAAGGATGCTCAGGATCGGGCAACGGGGCACCCTGCCGGGGGAACGGGAGCCCGGACGGAACGACCGGTCAGGGAACAGCCACCGATCGGTGGGCGGCCGATCTTCGCCACGATGGCAACCACGAAGCTGTTCGACGCCTTCCCGCCCGCCACGCGCGAGCAGTGGGAGGCCGTGATCAAGAAGGAACTGAAGGACAAGGACCTGTCCACATTGAACGTGAACGTGGACGGCAAGGAACTGCCGCCGTTCCATGTGGCCACTGATGGCGGTCCGCAGGGCGTTCGCCGCAGGGGTGTGAAGAGAGATGGCAATGCGTGGCGCGCAACGGTAGGCATCGATGCAAACGGTGCGGATGCGAACAAGCTGGCGCTGGAAGCTCTTACGGGCGGTGCCGATGCGCTGGAGTTCTACGGCAAACCGAACGACCTCCATGCCCTGCTGAAGGATGTGTGGATCGGTGCCATCGACCTATCAGTGGACGGCGATGCGGCGATGCTCGATGCATTGCTCGCTTCGCACGCCCAACAGAACACGCCTGCTGCGGAAGTCAGCCTGTGCCTTGGTCTTCCGCACGATGCCGATGTGCGCGCGTTGAAGGACAAGCTCGCGAAGCATCCGCGTGTGCGCCTCTTCAGCGTGAGCGATGGCGGAGCGCGCAGTACCGCCGATGCGCTTCAACAAGGCCGCGCGCTCCTCTCCCACTTGATCGCCCAAGGCTTCACCATCGATGATGCCTGCGCACGCCTTCAGTTCCGCCTTCACCTCGGCGATGATCTCTTCGTGGAAGCTGCGCGTCTGCGTGCGTTCCGCGAAGCATGGGCCGCTGTCGTTGATGAGTTCAAGCCGCAACACGACTGCTCGCACACCACATGGATCCAAGCGGTGGTCTCATACCCTGCCGAGACCAAATCCGCCCACGAGAACCTGATCCGCGCCACACTGCAAGCGATGAGCGCGATCACCGGTGGATGCGATGGTCTGACCATCCCCACCCCTACCCTGCCCGAAGGCGATGCCCTCGCGCGCCGCGCCGTGCGCAACATCCACAACCTGTTGCGCGATGAGAGTTTTCTCGCTCGCGTGGCGGACCCACTGGGCGGCTCATTCACCACGGAGCAGCTCACCACAACTCTGGCCACAGCGCTGACCGACCAGGGAAGCGCTGCCCAGCCCGAGGCCCGTGGCATGAAGCCTGAGGCCAGCATTCCGACGAGAGAGGAGATCCTCCTCAAGCCCCGCTACACCGCCGCAGACCTCGAAGGACTGGAGCACCTGCACTTCGCCGCCGGCATCCCGCCCTATTTGCGCGGACCCTACGGCAGCATGTACGCCATCCGTCCGTGGACGATCCGGCAGTACGCGGGCTTCAGTACGGCCGAGGCGAGCAACGCCTTCTATCGCCGCAACCTCGCAGCAGGGCAAATGGGATTGAGCGTCGCCTTCGACCTCGCCACGCACCGCGGCTACGACAGCGACCATCCTCGCGTGAAAGGCGACGTGGGCAAGGCCGGGGTGGCCATCAGCAGCGTGGAGGACATGAAGATCCTCTTCGACAGCATACCGCTGGACAAGATGAGCGTGAGCATGACGATGAACGGCGCCGTGCTGCCCATCATGGCCTTCTTCATCGTGGCGGCGGAAGAACAAGGCGTGGCACCGGAGCAATTGCAAGGCACCATCCAGAACGACATCCTGAAAGAGTTCATGGTGCGTAACACCTACATCTATCCGCCGGGGCCGAGCATGCGCATCGTGGGCGACATCTTCTCGTATTGCGCGAAGAAGATGCCCAAGTTCAATTGCATCAGCATCAGCGGCTACCATATGCACGAGGCCGGTGCGCCAGCGGACCTGGAGCTCGCCTACACGCTGGCCGATGGCATCGAGTACGTCCGCACGGGCATCGCGGCCGGCATGAAGGTCGATGAGTTCGCCAACCGCCTCAGCTTCTTCTGGGGCATCGGCATGGACCTCTTCATGGAAGTCGCCAAGATGCGCGCCGGCCGTTTGCTCTGGGCGAAGATGCTGCATGAGATCGGCGCGACGGACAAGAAGAGTCTCGCACTGCGCACGCACTGTCAGACCAGCGGCTGGAGCCTCACCGCGCAGGATCCATTCAACAACGTGGCGCGCACCACGGTGGAAGCGCTGGCCGCTGTGCTGGGTGGAACACAATCGCTGCACACCAATTCGCTCGACGAGGCCATCGCGCTGCCCACGGACTTCAGCGCCAAGATCGCGCGCGACACGCAGCTCTATCTGCAGAAGAACAGCGGCATCACCAAGTTCATCGATCCGCTCGGCGGCAGCTATTACGTGGAAAGCCTCACGCACGAGTTGGTCCACAAGGCGTGGGCGCGCATCACTGAAGTGGAAGAGCTGGGCGGCATGAGCAAGGCCATCGAGACCGGACTGCCGAAGATGCGCATAGAGGAAGCCGCCGCGAAACGACAAGCGCGCATCGACACAGGCAAGGACAAGATCATCGGCGTGAACGCCTTTGTGACGGAGGATGAGACGAAGATGGAATTGCTGGAGGTGGACAACACTTCAGTACGCGAATCCCAAGTCGCCAGGCTGAAACAGATCCGCGCGAGCCGGGATGAAGGTGCGGTTCAAGAAGCTCTGCAAGCGCTGACGAAAGCGGCCACAGGCCACAGGCCACAGGCCTCGGGCTCAGGCGCCGACGAGCCTGAAGCCCGAGGCCTGCAGCCTGAGGCCAACTTGCTGGAGCTAGCAGTTAGATCTGCCCGTGCCCGAGCCACATTGGGCGAGATCAGCGACGCACTGGAGAAAGCCTTCGGTCGTTACAGCGCCACCATCCGCAGCATCAGTGGTGTTTACTCAGCAGAGAGCATGCAGGATCCCGAGATGAAGGAGGCCATGCGCCTCGCCGATGAATTCGCGAAGGTGGAGGGCCGTCGTCCGCGCATCCTTGTGGCTAAAATGGGCCAGGACGGTCACGACCGCGGCGCCAAGGTGATCGCCACAAGCTTCGCCGACATCGGCTTCGACGTTGACATCGGTCCGCTGTTCCAAACGCCGCAGGAAGTAGCCAAACAAGCCATCGAGAACGATGTGCATGTGCTGGGCATCAGCAGCCTCGCCGGTGGTCACAAGACCCTGGTGCCCGAGGTGATCAAGGAGTTGCGCGAGACCTACAAACGCGGCGACATCCTCGTGGTGGCCGGAGGGGTGATACCGCCCGATCATTTCCAATTCCTGAAGGATGCGGGTTGCTTTGATGTGTACGGGCCGGGGACGAAGATCCCGAAGGCGGCGATGGGGATCATCAAACGATTGATGGAACACTGAACGGCAATCCACAGATTTCCCCTAGGCGTACCTGTACCGTCGACCTACTGGGTCGACCCTCGCGACCTTCCATGCCCCCACATTTCCACAAACACATCCGCCTCCGCGATCGCGACTACACACAGGGCGCCTACTTCGTGACTTTGTGTGTGTGGCACCGCGCGAACATCTTCGGGAACATTGTGCGTGGCCCGGCACTATGCACGTCGACCCAGTGGGTCGACGCTACGGGTGGACCGGCCAATGATGCGTTCATGGAATTGAACGACGCGGGCCGCATCGTCGATGAATGCTGGCGGTCCATCCCGCACCATTTCCCGCACGCACGGCTGGATCAACTACAGATCATGCCGGACCATCTGCATGCGATCATTGCGTTGGTACCACCGGTGGGCACCGGGTCGACCCGGTGGGTCGACGCTACGGGGGCATTGAACGATGGTCCTGTGATCGACAATGTTCCGGCCAAACCGCGTGGACCTGTCGCCGGTTCGTTGGGGGCCATCATCGCGGCGTTCAAATCGGAAACGACCAAACGCATCAACCGCCTGAACGGCGTCACTGCGCAACGCATTTGGCAACCGGGCTACTACGAACGCGCCATCCGCCGCGACGTAGGCGAATACGGGCGCATCGCGCAGTACATAGCGGAGAACCCGGTGAATTGGCGATGACGAAACGTCGCATGGCCTATGTGCTGCTCGTCCTTTCCATTGGTACGGGCGCATCTCTTCTGTGGAGCATTGGCTTCTTCGATCCTCACAAGGTTCTGCTGGAGGTCATTGCCACCACGGGCGGGGATTACGGTGTCGTGGTGGGGAACTGGAAACTCAGCACCCCGGCTATTGATGCCGTTCCTGGCTTGTCGTTGTCGCGGCATGATGTGTACGTGACCGGCGAGCCGATTCCATCGGATGCGTATGACCTGAGGAACGACTACATCTTGGCGGAAGGCGAAGTGATCGGATACGACGGTCATGCGTCAGAGCGGTATCCCCTGATGAACGTCACGCACTGGGCTCGCATCAATGGGCTTGATTTCTTCCTGCGCAAATGGCTTGCAATTCTTGGTCTTGTCGTGGCGATCCTCCTTCTTTGGAGAAGAAAAGAACCATGAACTCCCATAGGCAAGCAGGCTGCTTCGATGTGTACGGGCCGGGGACGCGGATACCGGTGGCGGCGATGGGGATTGTCCAAGCACTGTCTCGGCGATGACCCTCACCAACTTTGAGATCGGCGGCGATATGATCAGCTTCCTGGTCGATGGCTATGAATTGGACATGCACAACTGCTATCAACTAGAACGCTTCGACCAGAACTCACGATCCGGTACGGCTACGTTGGTCTTTGTAAGAGGAGTCGGGAATTGGATCAAGCACACTGACCCGCTAAGACTCACGCTTGATTTTGTGAACGTGGAGCACGTGCTTCAATGTGAGCCTGATGCTGACTATCCATCTGAGTATGTGAATGCAGACAAGAACACTTCGGACATCATGGGATTCACATCGGACGACACTGATGAAGACTGGGGTGTCCAGACGACAGAGTCTGACACGAACCGAAACGACCTGATGATCATCACCTTCGTTACTGGACGTGCAATCAAGATCAAGGCCTCAAGTGTCAGTTTACATGTGGAACGCGAATAGCGAAGTGTCTAGGTTCGGGTACTTCGATGTGTACGGTCCGGGCACGAAGATCCCGCTGGCAGCGAAGGGGATCATTGCGCGATTGATGGAACGGTGAACGATGAGCAAGCACAAGATCGACCTCCACGACATCTTCAACAAAGGCGACCAGATCGACCGCGCGCTGCATGAAGCCATGGACTTCTGCATCGACCGCCGCATCGACATGCTGGAGATCATCCCCGGCAAGGGCAGCGGGCAGTTGAAGAAGAAGGTGCTGCGCTTCCTGCAGCTACCCGATGTGAAGAAGACCTACCACCGGATTGATAAGGACCGCGACAACTTCGGACGGTTATTCGTGCGCTTCAAGCATTGAAAATCGCGGTTGCCGATGGGTCCGCACCTGCCGATCCGTCCATATGCCAACGCATGGCCCAACCCTTGACCTTCGCGCGGCCCTATCCGAACCACCCTGCACTTGGATCCACGCAAACTCGCTACTTCCCGCGCTGAGCGCACACCGAACGGCCAACGCGCCAAAATGAGAGCGGCCGGTGGCTCACTGCCAAAAGCCAAACCGAGTGTCACCTGGCGCACGGCATTCCGTCAGTTCATCTGGCCGCGCAGGAAGAACGTGTTCATCGGGTTGGTGCTCATCGTCATCAGTCGTGTGGCGGGCATGGTATTGCCGGGCAGCACCAAGTACCTGTTGGACGATGTGGTGGGCAAGAACGACCTGGACATGCTGTGGATCCTGCTCGCCGCCGTGGTGGGCGCGCTCATCATCCAGAGCGTAACCAGCTACATCCTCACGCAGTTGCTGAGCGTGGAAGCGCAATTGCTCATCAGTCAGCTGCGCACGCAGGTGCAGCGCAAGATCCTATCGCTGCCCATCAGCTTCTTCGACAACACGAAGAGCGGCGCGCTGGTGAGCCGTATCATGAGCGACGTGGAAGGCGTACGCAACTTGGTGGGCACTGGGCTGGTGCAGCTCATCGGCGGAACGCTCACGGCGCTGATCTCGCTCATGTGGCTCATCTATATCAGCCCGTGGATGACGCTCTTCGTACTGGTGCCGGTGGCCTTCTTCGCCTTCGTGGCCATGAAGGCTTTTGGCAAGATCCGGCCCATCTTCCGCACACGCGGCGTGATCAATGCCGAGGTGACGGGCCGCCTCACCGAAACGCTGAACGGTGTGCGCGTGATCAAGGGCTTCGGTGCGGAAGAGCAGGAGAACAAGACCTTCGAGAAAGGGGTGCAGCGTTTGTTCGACAACGTAAAGACCAGCCTCACGGCCACTTCGTTCATCAGCAGCATGAGCACACTCTTGCTCGGTTTGGCCAGCGCAGGCATCATGGGCATCGGTGCGTACCAGATGGTTGGCGGCGACCTCACCAGCGGCGAGTTCGTGCAGTTCACTGTGCTGCTGGGCTTCATGATCGCGCCCATCGTGCAGATGAGCAACATAGGCAGCCAGCTCACTGAAGCTTTCGCCGGCTTGGACCGCACCGAGGAGATCATGAAGATGCAGCCTGAGGATGTGGTGGACGATCGCCCGATCCAGATCACTGACGTGAAGGGCGACATCGCTTTTCACGATGTGCGTTTTGCCTACGAGGAGGACAAGGATGTCCTGCACGGCATCAGCTTCGAAGCTTCAAAAGGTTCGGTGATCGCTTTGGTGGGGACCAGCGGCAGTGGCAAGAGCACCATAGCGGGATTGGTCGCCACCTTCCTCACGCCCACTTCAGGGAAAGTCACGGTGGATGGTAACGACCTGAGCCGGGTGAACCTCGCCAGCTACCGCCGTCACCTGGGCGTGGTGCTCCAGGACGACTTCCTCTTCGAAGGCACGATCCGCGAGAACATCCTTTTCCCGCGACCGGACGCCACTGAAGAACAATTGTTGAAGGCGGTGAAAGGCGCCTACGTGAACGAGTTTACCGACCGCATGGAACTGGGGCTCAATACCGTGATCGGCGAGCGCGGCGTGAAGCTGAGCGGCGGTCAACGCCAGCGTGTGGCCATTGCGCGCGCCATGCTGGCCGACCCGAAGATCCTGATCCTGGACGAGGCCACCAGCAACCTGGACACCGAGAGCGAGGCGCTGATCCAGAAGAGCTTGAACGAGCTCGTGAAGGACCGTACCACATTCGTCATCGCCCACCGATTGAGCACCATCCGCCAGGCCACCGAGATCCTGGTGATCGAACATGGACGCATCGCCGAGCGCGGCACGCACGCCGAACTCATTGCCAAGGAGGGTCGCTATTTCGAGCTCTACACCTACCAAGCAAGGATCTGACGACCACACCGGTCGGCCATCCCATCCGATCCACCCGGACATTGGCACCGTATGTGGAGGCGGAACGACCAAAACCATCAACAACTTTGCACATGCGTCAATCCCTCTTGGTCTGCTTCGCCGCCCTGGCCACCACCTTGGGTTGCGCCCAAGCCGACACCCCGAACGCACCACCTTCCACGGCACAACCGAACATGAACCCGCACTACAGCCGCACCGACACCACCAAGCTGACCGTGAGCGACGCCGAGTGGAAACGCATCCTGCCCGAAGAGCTCTACTACATCGCCCGGGAAGCCGGCACCGAACGGGCCTTCACCGGCAAGTACTGGGACTTTGAAGGCACTGGCACATACTACTGCGCAGTGTGCGGCAATCCGCTCTTCAAAAGCGACAGCAAGTTCGGGAGCGGCTGCGGCTGGCCGAGCTTCTACGAGACCATACGACCGAACAGCGTCGCTTACATCGTGGACCGCAGCCATGGCATGGTGCGCGAGGAAGTGCGTTGCGGCCGTTGCAACAGCCACCTGGGCCACGTGTTCGACGACGGCCCGCCACCGACCGGCAAGCGCTTCTGCATGAATTCGCCGGTGCTCGACTTCGAGCCTGGGACGAAATGAGGATGAGCTCCTAGCCTATTCGTCGGAGGGTCGGGGGCACTATCCGTTCATCCCGTCGCGCTGCACACTCCCGACCGAGGTTGCCGCCAACAACCGAACGGTCTCCTATAAGCGACTTCCTTAGCGGCCACCTCCGTCAGGCCCCACATGCTCGGTTTCCTGCTCGCCACCGCCTACCTCGCCCTCTTCCTGCTGGCGGTCCACAAGCTGCGCTTCTTCGGTGGGCCCGCACTTGGCAAGCGGTTCCTGATGGTCGTGCTGGTGCTGAAGGTGCTGGCAGGCACGGGCGTGTGGTGGCTCTACACCTACCACTACACCAACCGCAGCGATGCCGACATCTACAAGTTCTTCGACAGCAGCGCGGTGATGTACGATGCCCTGTGGACGAACCCCGGCGACTTCTTCCGCATGCTGCTGGGCATCGCCAACGACAACGGCTACTTCGACATCACCTACTACAAGCGCATCGACCATTGGTACCGCGAGTACGAGAGCAACCTGTACAACGACGCCCACACAATGATCCGCTTCAATGCCTTCGTGCGGATCTTTTCGTTCGGGCACTATCACGTGCACACGGTGTTCATGTGTTTCCTCTCACTGGTCGGATCCGTGTGCCTGCACCGCGCTTTCCTGCCGTGGATGCAAGGCAAGGAACGGGCGCTGGCCGTGGCCGTCTTCCTGCTGCCCGGTGTGCTGTTCTGGGGCAGCGCGGTCATCAAGGAGTCGTTGCTGATGTTCGGCCTGGGCGTGTTCCTGCTGCATGTGTTCCGGTCAGTGAGCGGGCAGGGACATTGGTCATCGCTCTTCGCGATCGCGTTCAGCACGGCGCTGCTTTTCGTCCTGAAATTCTACGTGCTTGCATGCCTGCTGCCGGGCCTGCTGGCATGGGCGATTTGCGCACGGTGGAAGAAGGCGCCCGCGCTCGTCGTCTTCACCAGTGTGATGCTGGTATGCGTGCTCTTGGCCTTGAACATGCAACGCATCCTGCCGGGCTACGACCTGCTCCATCTCTTCAGCGTGAAGCAGAAGGACATGTACGGACTTGCGGCCGCCACCAACGCCGGCAGCGTGGTGTACGTACCGAAGCTCACCACGGAATGGCGGAGCTTCCTCGCGGCGGCCCCCATCGCGTTCTTCAACGCGTTCCTGGGCCCGAGCGTTTTGCTCAAAGGCGGAGCGCTTTCGTTGCCGCCCGCCGTGGAGAACCTGGTTCTCTTGGCCGCACTGGTACTTGCGATCGCGTTCCGGCAACGCACCGGCATGGACCGCGCCATGCTGCTCCTGCTCATCAGTTACTGCGCACTGCTGATGCTCGTCATTGGCTGGACCACACCAGTAATGGGCGCGCTGGTGCGCTATCGTGTGCCGCTCCTGCCGTTCATGGCCATCATCGCCCTGCTTGTTGTTGACCATCGTAGGCTTGTGGCCCGCTGGCCGAAACTGAACCTGCTCTTCCCATGACATCCCGCGCCCTCTTCGCACTGCTTGCACTGACCTTGCTCCCAGCTTGCAAGTACAACCACATCGACGGCGATCTCGTGGTGCACAACGCCCACATCGTGTCCCTCGATGCGGAAGAGAAAGTGTACCAAGCAATGGCCATCAAGGACGGGCGCATCCTGGAGTTGGGTGCCGAGCAGCAGATCCGCAACAAGTACAACGCCACGGAGACGTACAACGCTGCTGGGCAATGGATCTACCCCGGCTTCATCGACGGCCATTGCCACTTCCTGGGCTATGGCCTCAACAAGCAGAAGGTGGACTTGCTGGGCTGCACCAGCGCCGATGACCTGCTGGCCCGGGTGGAAACCTTTGCCAAAGCACACCCGGACAAGGAGTGGATCATTGGCCGCGGCTGGGACCAGAATGATTGGGCCGTGAAGCTGTATCCCGACAATGCACGTCTGAACGAGTTGTTCCCGGATCGGCCAGTGCTCCTGCAACGCATCGATGGGCACGCGGCACTGGTGAACGACGCTGCCTTGCTGAAGACCGGTCTCGATTTGAACAAACAGATCGACGGCGGCCAGATGCTTATGCGCGATGGCCGCTTCACCGGCATCCTGGTGGACAATGCTGTGGAGGTCTTCCAAAAGATCTTCGATGATGCACCTGAACCGGAGAAGCGCAAGGCCTTGCTCGAAGCCCAGCGCGATTGTTTCGCTGCAGGCCTTACCGGTGTGCATGATGCCGGGCTCGACATCGGCACCATCGAACTCATCGAGAAAATGCAGGCCGAGGGCGTGCTGAAGATGCGCATCAACGCCATGGTGGCCGACCAACCGGGCAACCTGGAGCACTTCGCCAAGCGCGGCGTCATAAAGACCGACCGCCTGCGCGTGGGCACCGTGAAGGTTTACGGCGATGGTGCGCTCGGCTCACGAGGTGCTTTGTTGTTGGAGCCGTATGCGGACGACAGCACGCATCACGGCCTCATGCTGCACCCACGCGAGCACTTCGCGGAAGTGGCGCAATGGTGCATGGCGAACAACTACCAGATGGCCACGCATTGCATCGGTGACAGCGCCAACCGCTTGGTGCTGGACGTGTACGGCGAAGTGCTGAAGCAACAGAACGACAAGCGCTGGCGCATCGAGCATGCTCAGGTGGTGGACCCGGCCGATCAGCAACTCTTCACCAAGTACAATGTGATCCCCAGCGTGCAGCCCACGCACGCCACCAGCGATGCACCTTGGGCGGGTGTACGACTGGGCGATGCGCGCCTGCCGAACGCATACGCCTGCAAGCAGCTGCAAGGTGCCATCGGCATGCTCGCGCTCGGCACCGATTTCCCGGTGGAAGCCATCGATCCGTTGGCCACCTACTTCGCTGCGGTTGAACGCACGCCGAAACTGCTGCCTTCGGACGCTCCGGGCATCTATCCCTACATGCCCGACCAAGCCCTCTCCCGTATCGATGCGCTGCGCGGCATGACCATCTGGAACGCCATCGCCGCCTTCGAAGAAGCGGAGAAGGGGACCTTGGAAGTTGGCAAGTTGGCCGACTTCGTGGTGGTTGACAGGGACCTGCTGAAAGTGAGCGCCGAGCAGCTGCGTAAGGCGCGCGTCCTTGCGACCTACGTCGGTGGTGAAGCCGTCTCCGAACGGTAGAAACCACCGGACGTCGGACAAGTCGCAGCCTTCATCGAACCCGTTTGATGCGCACTAAACCGCTCCGTTAACTCGCGGTCAATCCGCTGTTAACGGAACCTTATGCGCATCCTCTTCTCCCTTTTCCTCGCGGGCTGGGCCGCGGGCCAATTGTGCCATGCCCAGAACCTGCCCCAGATGATCAACATCAGCGACGATGGCCGCATGCTCACCACGGGCGACCAGAACAGCAAGGGCTTCTACGACGAGGACACGGTTAAGGCCATCTACCTCAGCTTCCAACAGCCCAACCACTGGACGCTCTTACAGAACAACTACAGCAGTCAGACGCCCATACCGGCCCTGCTGTCTTACGATGGCACCACCTACAGCGATGTGGGCGTGCGCTTCAAGGGCGAGACGAGCTACTTCATGCTGCCGCCCGGTTCGGAGAAGATGAGCTTCGACATCGACATGAACACCTACAGCGCGCAGGACATCGACGGCTACGAGTCGTTGAACCTGAACAACGGTTTCCAGGACAACAGCATGATGCGCGAGGTGATGTTCAGCCACCTCATCCGCCGCCATGTGCCCGCCGCGAAGGCCAACTACGTGAAGCTGTACATCAACGGCGAGAACTGGGGACTCTACGCGAACGTCCAAGGCCTCAGTGGCGAGTTCCTCGACGAATGGTATTACAGCAACAACGGCGACCGCTGGCGCGCCGCACGGCCCGACGGCCAGAACATGGGCGGCTGGGGCGACGGCACCGGCGGCCTCAACTTCCTCGGCAATGACAGCACCGACTACCAGGACTACTACACGCTGCAGAACGGCAAGACGGAATTCCCATGGGACAATCTGGTGAAGGTCTGCGATGAGCTGAACAACACGCCGCTCGCCCAATTGGAGGACTCGCTGGGCAAGTACATGAACATCGACCGTGTGCTGTGGAACCTGGCCGTGGAGAACGCCTTCGCCGATGACGACAGTTACATCCACAAGGGCAAGAACGACTACAGCATCTACTTCGAACCGGAGAGCGGCTGGATCACCACGCATGAGATCGACGGCAACAGCGTGCTTAGCGGCATGAACCTCAGCTGGAGCCCGTTCTACAACGAGAACGACGTGAACTACCCGCTGATGAACCGGTTGTTCGCCGTGCCCGCTTTGCGCCAGCGCTACCTCGCGCACTTGCGCACCGTCATCGCCGATTGCATGGACGCTACCGCCGTGGGCGCGCTGATCGATGACTACCAGGCCATGGTGGACACCATCGTGCAGAACGACCCGAAAAAGCTCATGACCTACACGCAGTTCAACAGCGGAGTGACGCAATTGGAGAACAACCTGAACACACGCCGCAATAACCTGCTCAACAACACGGAAGTTGCGCAGGTCGGGCCCTCCATAACGAGCGTGGACCACGATGTGGATGATGGACTGAACGCCTCACCGGCCGAAGGTGAAGCCGTGGACGTGCGGACCGCCGTGTCGAGCACCAGCGGCATCAGCAGCGTGACGCTCTATTGGAGCAACCGTCAGACGGGGATCTTCACGAAGACAACCATGTTCGATGATGGCGCGCACAACGACGGCGCCAGCGCAGACGGGGTTTACGGCGCGCAGATCCCCGCACAGAACGGTGGCACGTTGGTGCGTTACTACATCGAGGCCAAAGCGAACAACACTGCGTTGAGCTCGAGCTATGCACCACCGGGCGCAGAGCACGATGTGTACTTCTACCAGCACAAGTTCGCAGCCGCTCCGGCCACCGGCATCGTCATCAACGAAGTGATGGCCGACAATGTGAGCACCGCGCAGGACGAGAACAGCCAGTATGAGGACTGGATCGAACTGCACAACACCAACAACTTCACCGCGCAGGTAGGCCTGTGGTTCCTGAGCGATTCGCCGTTCGAGCCGTTCAAGTGGCGCCTGCCGGTGGGCACCGTCATACCCGCCAACGGCTACCTGATCGTGTGGTGCGATGAGGATGAGAACCAAGGGAACCTGCACACCAACTACAAGTTGAGCAACGGCGGGGAACAAGTCCTGCTCTTCAACCCCGATAGCCTGCTGGTGGACCAGACAACGTTCGGCGACATGTACCCCGATGTGTCTTGGGAACGGTTGCCCAACGGCACTGGCCCCTTCGTTTACCTGTGGCCCACGTTCGCAGCGTACAACGGGCAAGTGAGCGTGGACGAGAACGCAACGTCCAACGGACCGGTGCTCTACCCGAACCCCGCCACTGATGCGGTGACCCTCGCCAACGCGCCGACGGGCTCGGTTGTCGATGTCCTGGATGTCCTTGGCCGCACGGTGTTCACCACCACGGCCAACGGTCCGGTCCGGTTCGATGCGTCCACTTGGAGCGCAGGCACCTACACTGTGCGCTGCGAAGGCCTGGCCCTTCCCCTTTCCATTAGCCACTGATTCCTTACCCCTTCCCGATGAACTTGCGACTTGTCCCGGCGGCCTTGTGCCTTGCGCTGGGGGCCACCGCCCAGAACCTGCCCGACCACTGGTATACCAGCACCGACGGCCGCATCCTCTACACCAACGGCCGCGACAACCCCACTGGTTTCTACCGGCCGGACAGCGTGCGGGCCCTCTACCTCACGTTCCCCCAAACGAACTACTGGACGCTGCTCACCAACAACTACAACAGCCAGACACCCATTCCGGCCACCATGGTGTTCGATGGCGTCACCTACGATAGCGTGGGCGTGCGCTTCAAGGGGCAGACGAGCTACAGCCAATTGCCGCCGGGCAGCCAGAAGAAGTCGTTCGACATCAAGATGGACCAGTGGGTCGATGGCCAGGATGTAAAGGGCTACGAATCGTTGAACCTGAACAACAGTTTCCAGGACAACAGCTTCATGCGCGAAGTGCTGTACGAACGGATGATCCGTCGGCACATCCCGTCGGCCAAGGCCAACTATGTGAAGCTCTACATCAACGGCGCCAACTGGGGCCTGTACCCCAACATCCAAGGACTGGACGGCACGTACATCAAGGAGTGGTACTTCAACAACGATGGCATCCGCTGGCGCGCCGACCGACCGCCCGGAAGCAGCGGCGGCGGGCCCGGCTGGGGCGATGGCACGGCCGCACTGAACTGGCACGGTACTGACACCGCCGATTACCAGGCATACTACACCCTCCAGAACAGCGAGATCGCCAACCCTTGGGACAAGTTGGTGCGCACCTGCGATGAACTCAACAACACCCCTCTGGCCAACCTCGAAGACTCGCTCAACAAGGTCTTCAATGTGGACCGCGCACTGTGGTTCCTGGCTTGTGAGATCGCTTTCGGCGACGACGACAGCTACATCTACAAAGGCAAGATGGACTACAGCCTCTACTGGGATGCCGTGGAAGGCCGCATGAACATGCAGGAGTACGACGGCAACAGCGTGCTGGAGAACATGTCGCTCACGTGGTCGGCGTTCCACAACCAGACCAACGCCAACTACCCGTTGATGAACCGCCTCTTCGCCGTGCCAGCCCTGCGCCAACGCTACCTGGCTCATCTACGCACCGTGATCGGCGACGGTTTGGACGCCGTGCAGGTGAACCAAATGGTGAACGACTACGAAGCAATGATCGATACCATCGTGATGAACGACCCGAAGAAGCTGATGACCTATGCACAGTGGACCAGTGGCGTCACTTCATTGTTGAACAGTATCACCACACGCCGGAACAGTTTGAACGCGAACACCGAAGTGGCGCAGATCGCGCCAACCATCGGCGTGGTGGACCACATTGCGGACGGCGTGCTGAACGGCTCGCCGCAAGCAGGCAGCGTCGTTGACGTGACCGCGCTGATCACAAGCACCAATGGCATCTTCGGCGCAACGCTCTACTGGAGCCCCGGCCTTACCGGCCTGTTCAGCAAGGTGCCCATGCTCGATGACGGTGCGCACAACGATGGAGCAGCCGGTGATGGTGTATTCGGCGCGCAGGTTCCCGGGAACAACGCGGGCACGTGGGTGCGCTACTACATTGAAGCTGCCGCCAACAACGCGGCGCGCAGCGTGAAGTACAGCCCGGTGGGTGCGGAGCACGACGTGTACGTATACCAAGTGCAGGTGGCTCCAGCACCGGCCAGCGGCATCGTGATCAATGAAGTGATGGCGAGCAACGCAACGACCGCCACGGACTTCCTTGGCGAGTATGACGATTGGATCGAACTGTACAACAACGACGTGAACGCTGTGGACCTGAGCGGCTGGTTCCTGAGCGACACGCCCTTCGACCTTACGAAATGGGAAGTGCCGACCGGCACTACGATCGGCGGCAATGACTACCTCATCATCTGGGCTGATGAAGACGGCGTTCAAGGGAACGCGCACGCCAACTTCAAGCTCAGCGCGAGCGGTGAAAGCGTGGTGCTGACCAACGCCGATACGTTGTTGGTGGACCAGACCGACTTCGGTGGGCAAACCACGGACATGGGCTGGGCCCGCGTGCCCAACGGGACCGGACCCTTCACCATCCAAGGCCCCACCTTCAACGCGAACAACAACACGGTGGGCATTGCTGGGCCGGAAGTCGTGAGCCTGTCCGTATACCCGAACCCGACGACCGACCTCGTGAACTTGGTGGTCCGCAGTGGTGCGAACGAAGTGCTGGAAGTACTGGACGCCGTGGGCCGCAGCGTGTGGCGCGGTCGGGTGAACGGCGGTGTACGGATCGCCACCGCGCAGTGGAGCAACGGCACCTACCACGTGTGCATCGGCGAGAGCCGCACCAAGCTGGTGGTGATGCACTGAGCACTCCGTCTTCAACGGAAGCCCCGGCATCCATCCGTTGCGATGGAGCCGGGGTTTCTGCTTTGGTGGGAAATCGGCAAGGCCGGGGCTCTTCGTTATCCTTGCCCCATGTCCAGAAGCGCCCGGCCAACGCTCGCCAACCTGCCCACGGGTTGGTGGCGGTTCGTTCCTGCGCTGGACAGCTTGCGGAAGTACACCGCCCGTGCCCTTCGCGGCGATCTGGTTGCCGGGTTGTCCGTGGCCACCATGGCCGTGCCGCAAGCCATGGCCTATGCGCTGGCCGCTGGTGTGCCGCCGGAGTATGGTCTCTACACGGCCATCGTGATGACAGCCGTGGGGGCCTTCTTCGACAGCAGCCGGCAGTTGATCAACGGGCCCACGAACGTGATCAGCATCGCCGTGCTTTCAGCATTGGCGCCCATTGCGCTGATCGACGACAAGATCCAAGCGGTGATCCTGTTGGCGCTCATGATCGGATGCATCCAACTGTGCATTGCCTTGCTCCGCTTGGGCGACCTGTCGCGCTACATCTCGCATTCGGTGATCGTCGGATTCACCGCGGGTGCATCACTCTTGCTGGTCATGGACCAGATGAAGAACCTGCTGGGCAAAAGCCCCGTGGGCGTTGTGCACGACCATTTCCTGCAACGGTTCTGGCGAACAATGACCGATGGGGGCCCGGTGGACGTGCCTACGCTGTGGGTAGGACTGGTCTCCATAGGCCTCGTGGTCCTGCTGCGTTGGGCCAAAAAGAGCATCGGCTGGCAGCTCTTCCCCGACCTGCTGTTCACCGTGGTGATCGTTTCGGTCGGCACGCTCTTCCTGGACGTTGAAGGCATTGCCGTCGTGGGCGACATCCCGGCCAAGCTACCGTCATTCCAAGTGCCGGGCATCGACATGGTGCAGGTGCGCGAGCTCGCCCCGTCTGCATTGGCCATCGCCACACTGGGCCTGTTGGAAGCGATCGCAATGGCGAAGAACATCGCCGCGCAGAAGAAACAACGCCTCGATGAGAACCAACAATGCCTGAGCGAGGGACTGGCCAACATCGGCGGCGGTTTTTTCCAGTGCATTCCAGGCTCAGGCTCGCTCACGCGCAGTGCCATCAATGTTCAAGCAGGTGCTGTCACGCAATGGAGCGGCATGATCAGCGCTGCGGCGGTGGCGGTCATCGTGCTGCTCTTCGCCCCCTACGCACAGTACATCCCGAAAGCGTGCCTGGCCGGCATCCTCATCGTCACGGCAGTGCGCATGATCGACCTCAAGTCAGTGCGCTACCACATGAAGGCGAGCCGCTTTGATGCGGGCATCGTGGTGGCCACTGCGGTGGCGGCGCTGGCGATCAGCGTGGAGTTCTGCGTGCTCATCGGCGTGTTCATGTCGTTCATGTTGGCAGTGCCGCGCGCGGGGCGCATGCTGCTCACGGAGTTCACTGTGCGCGACCGCGTCATCGCCGAGCGCATGCCCGACGAGCACCGCTGCCCGCGCCTGCTGATGTTCGGGCTCGAAGGGGAGTTCTTCTTCGGAAGCCTGCCAAAACTGGAGCACCACCTGGCCACCATCGAGGGCCGCATGTTCGGTCGCACGCGCGTGCTGGTGATCCGCATGAAGCGCGTGCGCAACCCCGATGCGGTGTGCATGCACGCCTTCAACGAATGGGTGGAGCGCATGGAGGGCGGCGGCGTCCACGTCATAGTGTGCGGCGTGCGCGACGACCTTTACAACGCCATGCTACGCACAGGCTTCAACATGCAGCAGAGCGAAGTTTACCGGGAGCAGAAGGTGAAGTTCACCAGCACGCAGATGGCCGTGCAACGTGCCTACGAACTCCTCGGCGAGGACCTCTGCGAGACCTGTCCACGCCGTGATGCTGGACAGACCGAGCTGTATTTCCAGGTGTGATCAGCTCAGGACGCTGTAGCCCATCGCGGCCAGGCCATGTACCACTTTTCCACCGGCTTGCTGAGCGCGGCGATGCCCAGGTTGTCGCTCGCCTCGGCGATATCACGCACCCGGCCGTCTTTGTACACGAGTTCAATGCGGTCTGTCGTGGTGTCGTAAGCATTGTTCACGACACGACCGGTCAGGACGAAATGCGCAGCTTGTTCCTCTGGTATGCCGAGCGTTCGGGCTACTGCCGAACGTTTCTCCGCCACCACTTGCGGGTCGGCGGGGGCGGCTTGCAGCACGATCTTGAAGGTACGGCGCTCAACGATGTCGCTGCACAACCTGCCGAGCGCTTTGTCCGGATGGCCCGCCCAGACTTTCACCGCACCCATGATGTCGTGATCGTCCAACCGCAGGAAGTCACGGAGAACAGCCATGTCGCGGAAATCGGCCCCGGTGTGGGCTTTTAGCAGGAAGCGCTGCAAAGCCGGTGAACCGAACAGCGCCTCACCACCGGCGACAAGGGTCTTGGCACGCTTCAGTGCTTCCACCAGCATCACTTCCGCGCTCACCACGGTCTTGTGCAGGTACACCTGCCAGTACATGAGCCGCCGCGCGACGATGAACTTCTCGATGCTGTAGATGGCCTTCTCCTCCACCACCAATTTGTCATCCACTACCTCCAGCATCTTGATGATGCGGTCGCCGCCGATGACGCCCTCGCTTACCCCGGTGTAGAAGCTGTCGCGGTTCAGGTAGTCCATCCGATCCACGTCCAGCTGGCTGCTGACCAACTGGTGCAGGAAACGCTTCGGGTGCTTGTCGCGGAAAATGGCCAGACCGGTATCCAGCGCCCCGTCAAGTTCTTGGTCCAGAGCGTCCATCACCACGGCGCTCACTTCCTCGTGCCCTATGCCATCCACCAAGCTGCTCTCCAAGGCGTGGCTGAACGGGCCGTGTCCGACATCGTGCAGCAGGATCGCGATGGCCGCTCCTTGTGCTTCATCATCACTGATCGCATGGCCCTTGCTCCGCAGCGTTTCGATGGCCTGGCCCATGAGGTGCATGGCGCCAAGGGCATGGTGGAAGCGCGTGTGCAACGCCCCGGGGTACACCAGATGCGACAAACCCAACTGCTTGATGTACCGCAGCCGCTGGAACCATGGATGATCGATCAACCGCAGCACCGTGGCATCGGGCACGGCGATGAAGCCGTAAATGGGGTCGTTGAGGATCTTACGGCGCATGGTGCGGCGAAGATGCGGCCTTCAACCCAAGGCCCGGGCGGCCATCGGCCCGCGAGCTCAGAACGTGTAGCTGATCCCCGCGCTGGGCAGCAGCGGCAACTGGTCTTTGCGTTCGTTGCGCGTGCGATCGTAGTAAAAGATGTTCTGCCGGTCGTAAGCGTTGGTGACGCTGATGTCCAGCTCAACTTTCTGGTGCTCGTCGATGCGCCACGTCTTGGTGAGGCCGATGTCCAAGCGGTGGTAGTCGGGCAGGCGACGGCTGTTCAGGTCGCCCAGGAACGTGTGCAGGTCGCCGTTGGCCGTGGTGATGTCCGTGCCGATGCCACCGTTGAAGGTGAGCTCTTCGCCATAGCCCTGCGTGGGCGTGAAGGGGAAGCCACTGCCGTAGTTCCAGCGGATGTTGATCTTCCACGCATCGAACTTGCCGAAGGCCTGGCTGAGCACCAGGTTCACGTTGTGGCGGCGGTCCCAGATGGGGTTGTAGGCACGCATACCATCGAAACGATCCACGAACGTGAGCGAGTACACGGCCCACACGAAGGTGTTCTTCTTCTCATACTTCAGGAGCATGTCACCACCGTACGCCTTTCCGGTCTCCACGATGAAGTCCTTCTTCAGCTCATCGGGCTTGTCGGCGAACTGATCGTTGTCGTTGTATAGCTTGTTGCGGTTGATGTTGGTCACCTGCTTGAAGTCCTTCAGGTAGCCCTCGATGTTCAGCTCGAGCTCCGGCGTGAGGTCCACCTCGAACCCGGCGACGTAGTGGTTGGCGCGCTGCAGCGGGTCCTTCACGTCGCGTACGGTGCCGTCTTCGAGGGTCACGGTCTCAGGCAGGTTGTCGGGGCTGCTGAGGAAGCCGTAGAAGAGGTTCACCACGTCACGGTCGCTGTTGGCGGCCACCAAGTTCTGGCTGTACATGCCGGCGGCGCCTTTCAAACGGAAATCGTCGGTGACGTTCCACTTGGCAGCCAAGCGCGGCTCGGGGCTGAACACGCTGAGGCTGGCGTAGTAGTGCAGGTGCACACCGGGGTCGATGACGAGCGCGCCCTTCTTGATCTTGTAGTTGACGAAGGCGGCCAGCTCACTCGTGCTTTCCTGCTGCTGGAACTCGTTGCCAACGCTGTTGAAGAAGCTGTAGTCCGTCCTGAAGCCGAGCACCTCGATCCCGTATTTGATCTCGTTCTCGCCGCTGAAGTACTTGAAGGTGAGACCGCCGTTGAAGTTGCTGATGGAACTTGAGCGCGGGTCCAGGTCGGCTTCATCGAGCTGGATCTTGTAGTTGCTATAGGCGAACACACCATCTATGAGCACCGCGCTGCCACTGGGCACCAGCACGAAGTTGAAGCCCGCACCGTAGTTGTTCCACTTCAGGTCGCTCACCTGGCGGTACTCTACACCATCGCTGAAGTTGAAGCCGAAGAGGTTGAACTTGCTGCCGTTGCCCCCATTGAAGCTGAGCTTCCCGTAGATGTCGGTGAACTTGAAGGGCAGGCCCGCCGTGTCAACATAGCTGTAAAGGCTCTTGCTCGTCTGGTCCAGGTAGCTGTGGCGGAAGTTGAGCAGGTAACTGCTGCTGCCGCCCTTGCCATCGGTCTGCCGCTTCATTGGACCTTCCACCATGGCTTTGGCGGCGAAGGTTCCCGCGCTCACGCGGCCGCCGAAGCGGGTCTTGTTGCCGTCGCGGGTGGTGATGTCCATAACGCTGCTGACGCGGCCACCGTGCTCGGCACCGAAACCGGCCGTCATGATATCGGCATTGCGGATGATGTCGTTGTCGAACACGCTGAAGAGGCCGATGCTGTGGAACGGGTTGTACAGCACCATGCCGTCCATGAGCACCTTGTTCTGGATGGGACTTCCACCGCGCACGTAGAGCTGGCCGCCTTGGTCACCCGTGAAAATGACACCGGGTACCACTTGGATGTACTGGGCCAGGTCCGCCTCGCCACCGATGGCAGGCAGCCGTTCGATCTGCTTGGGGGTAAGCTGCGTGAGGCCCATGCGCACGTTGTTCTGCACCTCGGTCTTGCGCCCCTTCACCGTGGCTCCCTTCAACTCCTTGGCCACCTTGCTCAGGTAGAGCTTCTCGGTGAGGATCTGTCCCGCCTTCACGGTGATGCTCTTCTCCAAGCTGTCGTACCCCACCACACGCACACTGATGGTGTAGCTGCCCGGCTCCACCTTGTTCATGGAGAAGTAGCCGTTCTCGTCGGTGCTGGCGAAGTGCTTTTCACCCTTCAGGAGCACATTGGTGAACAGGAGCGGTTCGCCATTGGACTTGTCGTACACGAAGCCGCGCACCGTGGCGTACTGGGCTGGAACGGCCGTGCTGAGCAACACGAGGAACACGGGCAGGGCTCGGAGGAAGGCTCTCAACATCACAGGTTTCCTTGAAGGTCGCCAAATGTAGCCGGGCACCCCGGCCAGCAATGGGCGCCGCGTGACCGAATGAGGAGCGGTGGGATGGAAAGGGGGAGCGGCAAGAGCCATTGGCCAACAGCCAAGGGCCATTGGCTCTTTACCGCGACCAGCCAAGGTTGGAAGTGCACGCTCAATCCCTGCTCCGCAGGAAGTTGCTGCCGAACTGGTAGATCAGTAGGCCGACAAGGAAGACGGTGCTTGCCGGGCTGATCACCATATCTGTGCGGAACGCCAGCGCCACGGCCATTGCCCCGAGCACCCCCAAGAACACGGCGGCCACTTTCAGGATGCCGCGCTTTCGTTTGTGCGCGTTCAGCATGCTGCCCAGCGGGATCATCATCAGGAAGCCGAAGCCTGCGAGCGCCAGGAAGCCGGACATGCCCGTGACCAGCCAGGCGATAAGGCCCAACACGCTGGTAAGCAACGCAACGCCCGTCCATGTGCTGCTGATCGTTTCGTCGCGGTCCAAGGCATAACGACCGTACTTGTTCAGCCGCAGGAAGAGGTTACTGATGGGCACCAGCACCCATGTGCTGATGGCGAAAACCGCATAGGCAATAAGCAGCGGGTAGATGAGCGGGGCCAATGCCGGGAACCGGTCGGACAGGCCGCGCAACAATTGGTTGGCGACATAGAGCCCGATGATCAGGAACATCTGCACGTTGCCCTTCAGGTTGCTCACCCAGAACACGTAGCGCAACCACATGCGGTAGATCCAGTAGCGCGCCTTCAACGCTTCCACCATGCCCGCCTTGGCGTGATCGTTCATGGGATCGCGGCGCAGTGCCTCGCGGAAGTGCTCCATCGCCTTGCGGTGATCGCCACGGCGCAGAACGGCCCACCCGGTGTTGCTGTGCGTGTAGGGGTTCTCCGGGTCGAGCTCAAGCGTCTTGCCGATGGTGTGGTCGGCTTCTTCTTTCCGCCCGAGGCGTGCGAGGGCCTCGGTGCGCATGTTGAGGCAGCGAAGGTCCTCCGGGTCGATGGCCAGCCCGCGGTCGGCGGCTTCCAACGCACGCTGGTGTTCATTGCGGCGGAGTAGGATGAACGCGAGCGTGCCGTGGTTGCCACTGTCGCCGGGGTCCAACTGCACGGCTTCCATCGCGTGCTGCTCCGCCTTCGCGGGGTTGTCGTCCACGATCTCGATGCGGGCCAGCAGGCCGTGCGCATCGGCGCTGTGCGGGTACATGCCCAGCACCTGTTGTGCGGCGCTGCGCGCGTCGCTTACGCGGTCCTGCTGCAGGAAGACCTCACCAAGCAGTTGCAACGCCGCGGATTGCTGTGGATCACTGGCCAGCAGGTCGCGCAGCTCGCGCTCGGCATCGGCGTAGCGGTGCTGGTTGTAGAGCAGGACCGCGCGCATCAGTCGGTTGTCCTCCATCTACTTCGTGTACTTCAGGATCTCGTCGTAGAGCCCGCTTTCGTTGGCGTAGAGCGCGTAGTTCTTCGCCGTGGTGAACCACTCGCGCGTGGTGGCCTTGTGCGATCCAGCGGCCTTCAGCAGATCCTTCGTGGTGAGCGGCTCGGGCACGCCGGTCTTCATGGCGCTCTTCAACTTCTCTTCAATGGCCAGATCGATGACGGCTTTCAGATCGGCACCGCTGAAGTGCTCGGTCTTCTTGGCGATATCACGCACGGCCACATCCTTCACAGGTTTGCCCTTCAACAGGATCTCCAGGATGCTGGCGCGGCCTTCGGTATCGGGCGGTGGAACGAAGATGGTGCGGTCGAAACGGCCCGGGCGGCGGAAGGCCGGGTCGATGTGCCACGGCATGTTGGTGGCGCCGATGATGAGCAGGCCCTCGTTGTCAGCATCAATGCCGTCCATTTCGGTGAGGAACTGGTTGATGACATGGCTGCCACCGCTGTGCTTCATGTGGCCGCGGTTGGCGCCCAGCGCATCGATCTCGTCGATGAAGAGTACGCATGGCCGGTTCTTGCGGGCCACATCGAAGATGCGCTTCATGTTGCGCTCGCTCTTGCCCAGCCACATGTCCAGCACATCGCTGATGCCCATGCTGATGAACGTGGCTTTGATCTCGCCGGCCGTGGCACGTGCCATGTGCGTTTTGCCGCAGCCCGGCGGGCCGTAGAGCAGTATGCCACCACCGATCTTCTTGCCGTAGGCCTTGTACAGATCGGGGTGCAGCAGCGGTTGGATGATCTTCAGTCCGATCTCGTCCTTCACCGCTTGCATGCCGCCCACATCGGCGAACGTGACGTTGCTCTTCACGATGAGGTCACGGGCGTTGAGTTCGCCGGGAGGTCCGTCGTCGTCTCCTTCTTCTTCCGTCGCATCGCCCTGGTTTCCCGTCACCCGGAACTCTTCGTCGAGGTCGGCATCGGGGCGGTCGGGCCAACGACGGAGCAGCTGTTCATAGATGTCCATGGCCTTGTCGAAACTGCCTTCCTGCAACAGCACGCGGCTGTACAGCAGGTGCACCTCATGCTCCGGCGGACCTTGGTTATGGAGGTCTTCGAGGATCACAATGGCGGCGCTCCATTGCTGCAACGCCGCGAAGGCCTTCGCCAACCCAAGCTTGCTCTTGTTGTCCCGTGGTGAAGTCTGCAGCACGCGCTTGTATTCCATGGCGGCCTCGTCGGCTTTACCTGCCGTGAGGAGCGTCTGTGCCAGGTGCGCGCGCAGCTTGTCGTTGTCGGGGGTGATCTCCAGCGCCTCGCGCAGGTTCTGGAGCAGGTCGTTGATGTCCATGTCGGGCACGAAGGTCGGGGTTGAACCGACGGAGGATCCCGACCCTGCAGCACAAGAATGTTGAAAGAGTCCGGCTTGCCGGTCAAACCGACGACCGGGCATCAAGTCAGCCGCATGGTGATCGGGAGTTCTGGTCAGAGCTGTACACCGTCATACTGGAAGCACGAAGGGAATTTTGACCGTGATGGACCCTGACCTGCATAGCACGGCGAGAGGACAGGCCGTCGTTCGTGAGCAAAGGCCGGTCTCTTTCAGATAGGAGCCATTGACCATTGCATCACCGGCCGACAACACCACTGCATCTGAACATGTGGTCCGCGATGGCCGGTCCGAGGCCTGGATCCAGCAACCAGCGCCTCGTTGGGCATCGATAGGCATTCGTCGTCCGATAGTCAATTTGGTCGATGATATCCAAGCACTCGTCGATGAACCACTATTGACAGCCGGATGGCCATTGTTCGAGTTTCGGGGCCCTCAAGCGGAAATCCCATGAAGAACACTACTCAGCGCACAAAGCTATTCTGGAGGAATTTGGAGAAGATCGGCCGACTGGTTCCATTCATGTTGCTCTTACTGTTTTGGTCGAGCACATATGGTCAGATCGCAGTACCGTACACCGCTTCAGGCACTTTCGTCGTACCAACCGGAGTGACGCAGGTTACACTGGAATGCTGGGGCGGCGGTGGCCGCGGTGGCACCCGGAGCTCCAATGGAAGGGGCGGTGGCGGCGGCGGTGGCGCTTATGCGCGGAGCGTGCTTTCGGTGACCCCTGGCAATTCGTATACAGTTACGGTTGGCGCCGGAAGCACTTCCGCTTCACCGGGCGGTGATTCCTGGTTCGGTAGCACGACCACCGTTATGGCAAAAGGTGGGAACAGCGTTGCGAACAACTCTTCCACGGGTGCAACAGGCGGGTCCGCGGCAGCATCGTTCGGTGATGTGGTTTTCGATGGAGGAGACGGTGCCAACGCACCCGGCGGCACTGGCGGAGGTGGTGGTTCATCCGCTGGTACGGCGGCCAATGGAAACAATGCATCAGGAGGAACAGGTGCAAGCGCGCCTTCCGGTGGTGGCGATGGCGGTAACGGGGGTAATGGCACCTTCGGCACCGGTGCAAACGGTTCCGCTCCTGGGGGTGGCGGAGGAGGGGCTGAACGCGGCTGCTGCATCACTGTGAACGCGGGCAACGGAGGCGCAGGTCGCGTGGTGGTCACGTACACCTACAATCCGGGTTCATGCATGTCCGCCACCGGTGCCAATGCCATTGCCGACAACGGTTGTGCGTCGGGCAATTCCCTGAATGTCGGGTTCCCGATCAGTGGCCTGCCAACCGTACTGGGTGCGGCACCTGGCCAGGCAAGGCTGATCAGTGTGGAACTCATCGTTTCGCACACGTGGAACAACGACCTCGACATTACCCTCACCTCTCCGACAGGTCAGACCCGGAACCTCCTGCTTGACCGCTTCAGCAGCGGTGACAACCTCGGGGACCCGTCCAATTGCCCCGATGCCACGCTGGTTTTGATGGACGGCGCCACTGCACTCCCAGCGGCCGCTACGATCGTGAACAACGCAACCGGTCCTTATGCTCCCGAGCAAACCCTCGCTGGCTTCGCAGGCGACCCGAATGGAACTTGGACATTGACCATATGCGATGACGCTGCCGACGACCTCGGGAACTTCCTGCTCGGCAAACTGAACTTCTGCTCGGTACCGCAGATCACCGGAACCACCAGCAACAGTCCCGTGTGCTCCACGGACGACCTGGTACTGAGCGTTACCGCAACAGGCAACCCAGCGGTCGCATACAGCTGGAGCGGCACCGGCACCTTCAGCCCGAACAACACCAGCGCGAACGTCACTGTGGATGGACCCGCCACGGGCAACTACACCATTACCGTGAGCAACACGTGCGGTTCTGACAACGCAACGGTTCCCGTGACGGTGACCAGCGCAACGACGTGGTACGCCGATGCCGATTCGGACGGTTCAGGTGACCCCGGTGTCACGCAACAAGCATGCAGCGCGCCACCGGGCTATGTATCGAACAATAACGATGGTTGTCCTTCCGATCCCAACAAGATCGCACCAGGCATCTGTGGCTGTGGTACGGCCGACGTGGACAGTGATGGCGACTCGGTGTTCGATTGCTTTGACGGATGCCCGAGCGATCCGAACAAATTCGCGCCAGGTATCTGTGGCTGCGGCGTTGCGGACACGGACACGGATTCTGACGGGACGGCCGATTGCAATGACGGCTGCCCGAACGACCCTCTGAAGACCGCTCCTGGTCAATGCGGATGCGGGAACCCGGAAACCGGCGACACGGACGGTGATGGCACCGCAGACTGCGTGGACGGCTGCCCGACCGACCCGAACAAGATCGCACCGGGCCAATGCGGTTGCGGCGTTTCCGATGCCGACCTGGACAATGACGGCACACCGGACTGCAACGATGGATGCCCCAACGATGCCAACAAAACAGCCCCCGGTCAGTGCGGTTGCGGGGTACCTGAATCGGCCGACACGGACGGTGACGGGACTTTGGATTGCGTTGATGCATGCCCCACGGACCCGAACAAGATCGCACCGGGCCAATGCGGCTGCGGGGCACCTGACACGGATACGGACAGTGATGGCACCGCCGATTGCAATGACAACTGCCCCAACGACCCGAACAAGATCAACCCAGGGATCTGTGGTTGCGGTTCACCGGATGTTGATACGGATGGCGATACCGTCTTCGATTGCTTCGACGGTTGCCCGAACGACCCCGACAAATTCGCTCCGGGCCAGTGCGGCTGTGGAACGCCTGACACCGACACTGATAGTGACGGCACCGCGAACTGCAACGACGGTTGCCCCAACGACCCCAATAAGATCGCTCCTGGCGACTGTGGCTGCGGCAACGTGGAAACCGGCGATACCGATGAAGACGGCGTAGCAGACTGCTTGGACGGTTGCCCCTTCGACGACACGAAGACCGCCCCTGGCAACTGCGGCTGCGGTAACCCCGAGCCCGGTGCAGCATGCGACGACGGCGACAACACCACAGGTGAGGACACCGTGCAGCCCGACTGCTCGTGCGCTGGTGTGCCCGTGGACTGCAACTACGTGCCCAGCGGCCCCGATATGCCCGGCACAGCATGCGATGACGGCAATGCAGCCACCGGCAACGACACTTGGGGTGCGGACTGCCTGTGCGTTGGGGAACTGCTCGACTGCGAAGGCACACCCGGTGGCACAGCACTTCCGGGCAGCGTGTGCGACGATGGTCTGGCCACCACCGGCAACGACATGTACGGCGCCGATTGCGTGTGCGCCGGTGAACCCATCGACTGTGAAGGCACACCGAACGGCACGGCTCTCCCCGGCACGCCTTGCGACGACGGCGACCCGAACACCATCAACGACCTGTGGGACGGCTCCTGCGCTTGCGTGGGCACGCCCAGTTGCATAGGCAACATGGTGACGCTGACGCTGAACACCGATGCCAACGGCAACCAGACCAGTTGGGAGATCGTGCCCGTCGGCGGAGGCGCGGCCCTCTGCCAGGGCAGTGGTTTCGCCAGCAACAGCAGCATCGATTCGGATTGCTGCCTGGCCGATGGCTGCTATCGCCTGCTGGTGTACGACAGCTTCGGCGACGGCATGACCACCGGCGGCTACGTGCTGCGCGATGCGAACGGCGAGATGATCATCGACAATGCGGGCAACGGCGGTTTCACCAGCATGAGCGCCATTGCGAACAACGGTGGCTTCTGCCTGCCGATGGGCGTGGACCACCTGATCGCCGCCGACTGCGGTCGCATGGACCTGCTGCCCAGCAGCACGATCAAATCGACCGTGAGCGGTGCAGTGAGCGCGCAGTACGGCGTGGGCGACCAGACCGACGACGGCTACCAGTTCTGGCTCTTCGATCCGAACGGCTCATATAGCCGCGTCATCTTCAAGAGCCACGCGAACCACACCCCCGGCACGCCACAGGGTCCCGGTGCGTGCAGCAACCTGGTGCTGAGCAGCCTGCAGACCATGCCGCCCCCGGCCAACAAAATGCTGAACGTGCGTGTGCGCACCCGTGTGAACGGCGTGAACAGCGAGTACGGTCCTGCCTGCCGCATCATGATCGACCTGGTGGGTACCTGCCCCACCACCACGCTGGTGAACGCACCGAACGACCCCAAGCACAGCTGCGGCGCCAGCAAGACGGTGAGTGCATCCTCCAAGCTATACGCCAATGCAGTGGCCGGCGCCAACAAGTTCCAGTGGCGTTTCGAGAACACGGCGAACAGCTACGTGCGCACCATTGCCACCACCGGCGAGGTCGTCACCATCGGCAACTGGGCCACCAACCCGCTGCTCTGCGGCACGCACGTGTACCAAGTGAGCCTGCGCGCCAGCTTCGATGGAGGCGCCACCTACTGCCCGTACGGTGCAGTGTGCAACGTCACCATCACCAACAACAACAGCAACTGCACGCAGAACTTCCAGGGCGGCGGTGCCAACCTGCACGTGGTGCAACAGGAAGAAAGCGGTATGGCCGTGTGGCCCAACCCGATGCGCGATGGTCGCCTGACGGTGAAGCTGCACGGGTTGAACGAAGCCGAAGCGGTGACCACCATCGAGCTGTACGACATGTTCGGCAAGCGCGTGCACGCCCAGAGCTTGGCCACCGACGGTGCCACCGAACTGACCACCGTGCTGGAGCTGCCCCAACTGGCCACCGGCCTCTACATCCTGAACGCGACCAGCGGCGAGCGCCTGTTCACTTCCCGTGTGGCGGTGCAGTAAGGCTGGCCTGACTTTCCGGAAGCCCTCGCCTTGCGGCGGGGGCTTCTTTTTTAGCCTTGGTCGAAAAGCCCCCAAGGCTTCCCAGAGCACTTTTCAACAACCCATTGTGGGCTGAACGGGTCCGATACATTGGCGGCCCCCTGACCACCTCTGCCCCGAGGTCTTCGGCTTTCCTGACCCTGAACCGAAATCAATTCCAATGAGAAGGACTTTACTCCAGTTGTCCAAAGCGATCGTTGCGGTCGCGTGTTTCATGAGTTGTGCGCACAGCACCGATGCGCAAGTAACCGTAACCGCGACCGGTGTTGGACCGGGACCCACTGCGTACACCACGTTGAACGCCGCCTTTGCCGCGATCAATGCAGGAACGCACCAAGGGGCGATTACCTGTGCGATAACGGGGAACACAACCGAACCAGCCCCTCCAACGCCGCTCCTGTCAAGCGGAACCGGAAGTTCGAACTATATAAGCATCCTCATCGCTCCGACGGGCGGCAATTGGACGATCAACTCTGCCGTTGCACCAACAGCCTCGCGGGGTGTCATCGAGATACAGGGAGCCGACAACGTCACGATCGATGGTGATGACCCCGGCACAAGCGGCACTCGCAATCTCACATTCCAGGCAGCGGCTGTCACCACTACAGGTGTCGCTGTGGTCCGTTTCGCTTCCACAAGCACCACGAACGGCGCTACGTTCTGTACCATCAAGAACTGCGTTGTGATCGGTTCAAGAGCGTCGGCCACTTCCACTGTTACGAACTACGGGATCTATTCGGGTACTGCTGTTGCCGGCAACACGTCCACCTCTGGCCAGAGCGACAACAATGACAACCTGACGATCGAGAACAACGAAGTGCGCCGTTGCTACTGGGGCGTCTATGTGGCCGGAACCTCGGCCAACAAGTGCGACAATGCCATAATCCGCAACAACGTGATCGGCAACGCCACAGCTGCTGATGCCGTGGCAAACCGGGGCATTTACGTTCAGAACACGCAAACAACAGCTGGTGCCGGTTCAGCCATTATCGAGCTGAATGACGTCCGGCTGACCAGCGCACCAGGCACGACCGATATTGCAGCGATCGAGGTTGCCAACGGCAACGCAGGTGCGTTAGTGCGTCGAAACAGATTGCATGACGTCCAGAATCTGAACACTGGCGGCCAGGGCTCTTACGGCCTATGGATTTCCGGGTCCACGGAGAATGCGGGCATCGAAGTCTCCAACAACTTCATATGGGATTGCTACAACGACAACTGGACAACCACGTACTCGGCTACATCCCCAGACCTTCCGGTGGGCATCCGTGTGAGCGCCGGTGCTACTGGCCTCAAAGTCTACCACAACTCCATAAGCCTCAACCAACCGAACACCGATCCCACGGTGATCAATTTTTCCGTGTGCCTTCAGTTCACTGTGAACACGATCACCGGAAGCGACGTGCGTAACAACATCTTCTCGAACACCCAGACCGGGATATCCACCAGCGGCAATTATTGCATGACCGTACCCAGTGGATTCACCTTCGGGACCATCAATGGCAACAATTATTACGAGAACCAGGCTTACAGCTATGTCGGATGGAACGGGACGAACAGGGCCACACTGACGGAATGGCAAGGCCAAACGCTCCAGGACGCTGGGTCCAAAGCCGTGAACCCGGCGTTCACGAGCACTACGGATCTGCACATCCCGACAGCCACCCCCTCCGAACTTGAATCGGCTGGTGCCGCAGGCACTGGGATCACGGTCGATGTCGACAATGACGCCCGGCCAGGACCCACAGGCTCTGTGAACGGAGGAGCCACTGCCAACGACATCGGTGCGGACGAGTTCGATGGCGCACCCGTGGACCTTACGGCACCGACCATCACCTATCCCGCTCTGGGCAACACGTGCACGTTTGGTGCGCGCACGCTCACGGCTTCGATAACGGACGCTTCCGGCGTTCCCACTACGGGCGCCGGTCTACCGGTGCTGTACTGGCGCATCAACGCGGGTGCGTATACCGCAGCGACCGCAACACATGCCGGGGCCAACAACTACGACTTCAGTTTCGGTGCTGGCGTGGTGGCCGGTGATGTGGTGAGCTACTACATCGTTGCGCAGGACAATGCGAGCACGCCGAACGTGAGCGTTTCGCCCAGCAGTGGTTCCAGCGGCTACAGCGCCAACCCACCAGCAGCGAGCACACCACCCACCGCGCCCAACAGCTACCTTATCGGGGTAACGCTCAGTGGCACTTACACGGTCGGCGTCGGGGGCAACTACACCACGCTTACCGCTGCTGTGGCCGCGTACAATGCGAACTGCCTTGGCGGCCCGGTGGTGTTCGAGCTCACCGATGCCACCTACAACTCGGAAACGCACCCGATCAACATCAATGCGAACCCCGATGCCAGTTCGACCAACACCCTGACCATTCGCCCTGCTTCGGGCGCCAGCCCCTCGTTCAGCAATGGGGTCGCTGGCGCGCTGATCGTCCTGAACGGAGCCGATCACGTGACCATCGACGGCAGCAACAACCCGCAAACGAACAGCTGTTGCCCCTTGGTGCAGAGCAGCCGGAACTTGTTCTTTGGCAACACCAGCACGGCTACCACCTCGGCGGTGATCTGGCTCTCCTCCGGCGCCACCAATAACACGATCCGCAACTGCACCATCCGCGGCGGCGGCACGGGCATGTTCTGCGGCGTTGGCAGTGGCGGTGCGTCCATCAGCACCACCTCGCTGGGCCTGGACAACGACAACAACACGATCGAGAACAACGACATCGGCCAGTGCAGCGTGGGCATCTACAGCCAGGGAGCGAGCTCGGCGAACAAGAACTCCGGAACGGTGATCCGCCTGAACAAGATGGACAATGTTGCCCCGAGCAACCTGGGCACCATCGGCATCCTCACCGGTTTCGAGGACAACATCATGATCAGCTGCAACAGCATCAGCGAGGTGAACGGCAGCAGTGACCGCGCCGCCATCAGCGCTGGGTTCGGCACGAGTTATAGCACAAGCACCACCGTTGGCAACGAGGTGACGAACGCGACGATCAGCAACAACAAGGTCGGGAACGTGATCGGCTCGAATTTCAACACATATCTGGGCATCGCATTGGGATCGGCCACGAGCGGCACCTCCACCATCAGCAACAACATGGTCGTCGGCGTGGTAGGCCCTGCCACTTCACCGGATTATTGTGCCGGTATCGTTGCGGGTTGCGGAACGGGAAGCACGACCAACATCCTGCACAATACCGTGCACATGCAAGGGACCATGAGCACCGGTGGCGGCGCCTTCAGCATGGTTTCGGCGGGCCTGGCCCTGCCGAACACCAGCCTGGGTACGCTGACGGTCCGGAATAATATATTCAGCAATACCCAGCTGGGCAATGCGGGCGCCACCGGACGCTTCGTGGCTGTGACCATGGCGGCCAGCTCGTTCACCGGTTTCACCAGCAGCAACAATGACCTGTACGCCGTCAACACCCCGGTGGGCACTTCCAGTTATCATGTGGGCATCACCGGCGGTATGACCGGAACCTCGCGCACCACCCTGCTCGACTGGCAAACGGCAACCGGCCAGGACGCTGGCAGCGTGAACGTGGCGCCGGTGTTCACCAGCAGCACCGACCTGCACTTGGTCACCACCGACGCCAGCAACATCAGCAACCTGATGAGCGGCGGCACCACGACGAGCGTGACCACGGATATCGACTGCGCCACGCGCAATACCCTCACGCCCACCATCGGAGCCGATGAATTCAGCGTAGCGGCATGCACAGGCCTGCCGAATGCAGGAACGAGCAGTCCTGCCAACACCAGCGTTTGCAGCGGAGCCACTGTGAACATGACCAACAATGCCATCAACCTTACCACCGGCATCAGCTACCAATGGCAGGTGGCTTCCGTGAGCGGCGGACCGTACGCCGATGTGAGCGGGGGGACCGGGGCCACCACGCAGAGCTACACCACGGGTGCCCTGGCGCAGGGCTCTTACTTCTACGTGTTGCGCGTGCGCTGTGCGAACGAGACCGTTCCAAACGGGGACAGTTACAGCAACGAAGTCGCCGTGACGGTTGGCGCAGCGGCCCCCACCGCCACAGCCAGCGCGGTTCTCGATTGCTCGGTGGGTGGTTTCTACATCAGGGTGGACCTGACCAGCCTTGGCGGTGCCACCGATGTGGACCTTGTGCCTAGCATGGGCCCTGGTCTGCAGTTCATCGATGCCCCCGGCGTTTACGACCTCGGTCCGTTCACCAGTGGCAGCAACGTGAACGTTGACGTGGTGAACAACACGGATCCGTTCTGCAGCCTGAACCTCGGCAGCTTCACGGCAACCACCAATTGCATCAATAATGGGGATTGCCTCGCCAGTGGTACGCAGAACATTCCCGACAATGGATGCGGAACCAATACAAGCTTGGATGTGCACCTGCCCATCAGTGGCTTGAATGACGACCTGGGATCCAACGTGGTCCTGGGCAGCGTTGCCTTGGAGGTGGAACACACTTGGCGCGGCGACCTTCGGATCGTGCTGGTATCGCCCACAGGCCAAGCCCGCAACCTTTTCCTGCAAAAGCCGACCACCTCTGCCGGAGGCAACAACCTTGGCGACCTTAGCCTGCCCTGCCCTTCGGCGCCGTTGGTGCTGCAGGACGGTGGAGCTGCGTTGGCCACTCTCAACTCCGGTACTGACAACGCTGCCTTCGGCACGTTCGCGCCGGAAGAAACACTTGCCGGCTACACCGGAAACCCGAACGGCACATGGACTCTTCGCGTTTGCGACGCCGCCAATCTCGACAATGGCAGCCTACGACATGTCCAACTGAACTTCCTGAACATGGACTGCCTGGGCGTTTTCGGCGGGACCACGTTGCCGGGCTCGCCCTGCGATGACGGCAACATCGAGACCCAGAACGATGCATATGACACTGGCTGCCTGTGCGTGGGCGATTACGAGGATTGCTTGGGCAACCCGGGCGGACCGGCCCTGCCCGGCACAACGTGCGATGATGGACTTGTCACCACGGGCAACGACCTCTACGATGCCAGCTGCAATTGCACCGGACAATTGATCGACTGCGAGGGCACGCCCGGTGGAACGGCATTGCCCGGCAGCCCTTGCGATGACGGAAGCGCCGGCACCATCAACGATCTCTGGGACGGCTCGTGCAACTGCGTGGGCATTCCGTTCGGCTGCCAGGACAATGAGGTGAACCTCGAGCTGGGTACTGATGCGAACGGCGCACAGACCAGCTGGGAGATCGTGCCCTCGGGCGGTGGAGCCGCCGTTTGCAGTGGAGGTGGATATGCCGACAACAGTACCATCACCGAGACCTGTTGCCTGCCTACAGGCTGCTACCGCTTGATCGTGTACGACAGCTTCGGCGATGGCATGACCACGGGCGGTTATCGATTGACGGATGAGAACGGCAGCCGCATCATCGACAACTGGGGAGACGGCATGTTCGCCAGCACGAGCACCATTGCCAACAACGGTTCGTTCTGCGTGCCCATCGGCACCGATGCCATGCAAGCCAGCAGCTGCGACCGTTTGGACCTGCTGCCGAGCAGCGTGGTGGCGGCAGTACCCAATCCGGCGGTGAGCAGCCAATACGGAATAGGCAGCAACACCGACGATGGTTACCAGTTCTGGATCTACAACCCGGACGGTGGATATAGCCGATTGATCTACAAGAGCCTTGCGAACCCCGGCCAACCGGGTGCTCCATTCGGTCCCACTGCCCCAGCATACTTGCAGCTTAGCAGCATCGTTACCAGTCCGGTACCGACGAACGTGAAACTGAACATCAGGGTCCGGAGCCGTGTGAACGGTGTGAACACCGAGTTCGGGCCGGCGTGCGTGATGATGATCGATGTGCTGACCCAATGCCCCACGACCCAATTGGTGGACAATGTGAACAGCACGCAGCACAGTTGCGGTGTCACGGGTAAAACGGTCGGTGCCAGCGGCAATGCGGGCAAGATCTACTGCAACGTGGTCAGCGGCGCGAACAAGTACCAATGGCGCTTCGAGAACGCGGCGAACGGCTATGTGCGGCAGATCGCGACGACCACCAGCGTACTGCCGTTGAACAAATGGAGCACCTCGCCCCTGCTCTGCGGCACCCATACATACGACGTGACAGTGAGGGCAAGCTTCGACAACGGCACCAGCTATTGCCCGGTCGGCACGATGTGCACGGTTGGTATTACCAACAACAACACAACACCATTCTGCACTACTCCGAGCGGTCCGTTCGCCGGGGGCGGCCTTCATGCCATGGAGGAAACCACCAATGGCATGCAGCTCTGGCCGAACCCCGTACTGGATGGTAGCGTGGACATTGAACTGGACGGTATCGCCAGCGAGGTGCACGACGTGCGCATCGTGGTTTTGGACCTCTACGGCAAGGTGGTGCTTGACCGAGTGGTGCTCACAGAAGGCGCCAATGAGCTGCGCACCTCGCTCCAGCTCGGCAGCGACGTGGCCAGCGGCGTTTACGTGGTGAACGTGACGGCGGGCGAACAGACCTTCAACCAGCGGTTGGTGGTGGAGTAAGGGAGAGACAAGTCAAGGGAAGGGCGCTCAGCAATGGGCGCCCTTCTCCGTTGATGGCCCAGTAATCCGTGCTTGGTACGATGTGGGCGCGCTCGCTACTTGAAGTCCGGATAGAGCAGGTACTTCCCGCGCAGCACCATATAGGCATCGAGCTCGGGCTTCCATGCAGCGCGGATGCGTGCTTCATCGGCGCCGTTCATCAGCAGGCCGCGGAGGTCGTGTGAACCCACCAGCGTATCGAAGAAGTTGTTGAAGAACTTCTTCTTGTCCGGCGCCTGCTGGTGGAAGCCCATAAGCCACTGGATGTTCATCTGCTTGTTCATGCGCGAGTAGAAGGTTCCGTATTCGCTCAGGTCCATCCCGCGGCACTCCACCGCCCTGTGCGGGGGTTCCATTGCGCCGGGCATCGGTACCGGTGTGAAGCGGTGGTTGCCCAGTTTTCCGCCTGGCACACCGATGCATTGGAACGGCTTGTTGGTGCCGCGGCCCACGCTCACCTCGGTACCCTCGAAGAGCACCAACGAGGGGTACAGGTACACGGCGGCCATGTTCGGGAGGTTGGGCGATGGCTTCACCGGCAACGCGTAGTAGAGCCCATGGTCATATCCAGCGCACTTCACAACGGTGAGGTCGCACTTCGCCGCGTTCTTCAACCAGCCCTCTCCGTTGATCATGCCGGCCAATTCGCCCAGGGTCAAACCGTGCACCAACGGAACCGGATGCAGCCCAACGAACGATGCATGCTCCTTCTTCAGCACCGGGCCATCGATGTAGAAACCGTTGGGGTTCGGGCGGTCGAGCACGATCAACGGCTTGCCCTGCTCGGCGCAGGCCTCCATCACATAGTGCAAGGTGCTCACGTACGTGAAGCAACGCACGCCCACGTCCTGCAGATCGAAGAGCACCACGTCCACATCGGCAAGGGCAGCAGCTTCGGGTTTTTTCTTGTCCCCGTACAGCGAAACGATCGGCAGGCCGGTGCGCGCATCCTTGGTGTCTCCAACGTGCGCACCCGCATCGGCATCGCCGCGGAAACCATGCTCAGGGCTGAACACGCGCACCACGTTCACCTTCAGGGCCAACAGCGTGTCCACCAACAGCGTGTTGCCGATACGCCCGGTGTGGTTGGTGGCCAAGGCCACCCGCTTGCCCAGGAGCCTGGGTACGTATTCCTCCGTGCGCTGGGCACCGGTCCGTAGACTGTCCAAGGCCGGTTGAGCAAGCGCTTGTGGCGCAGCCGGTGCAAGCACAGGAGCCGTGGGTTGCTGAGCACAGGCAGGAAGCACAAGAAGTGCCGCACATGCGGCGGCTATCTTCGACGGCCTCAGGGAACGCAGGGTAAACGTGGGGTTCGCACACTTCATCGCAAGGCGCATCGTTGCGGCCAAAGATCGGCACGACCGGTTGTCGCGGCCCATTGTGTGGATAGCGGTATCAGGCATCGTCATCGGTATGGCGGTCATGATCATCACGGTGGCCATCAGCACGGGTTTCCAGCAGGAGGTGCGCAACAAGCTCATTGGCGCTGGCGGGCACCTGCAGATCGCCAGCATGGAACAGACCGACGCCAAGGAAACGCCGCGCCTGAGCATCCGGCAGCCCTTCTACCCGCACTTGGACACGGTTACTGGCGTGAGGCACATCAGTGTGTTCGCCACCAAACCGGGCATCATTGAGACGAGCGGGGAGATACAAGGCGTGGTAGTGAAGGGCGTGGGCGCCGACCACGACTGGACGTTCCTGCGCCATCAATTGGTGTCCGGCCATATACCCACCGTCGGCAACGACAGTGCCGGGCCACGCAACGAAGTGCTGCTGAGCCAGTGGATGGCCGAACGTTTGTCCATCGCAAACGAAGACACCATAACGATCTACTTGGTGAAGGACCGGGATGACATCCGGCCACGGAAGTTCAGGGTGTGCGGTATCTATCGCACCGGCTTGGAGCAATTGGACCAACAAGTGGTCTTCATCGACATCGGGCATCTACAGCGCTTCAGCAACTGGGGGCTCCAGGCGGAGATACTGGTGGGCGATGTGGAGGAAGGCCGCTATGTCACACTGGAAGCATCGGCCTTCGGCGGCGACCGCAACTACACCTTTGAATGGCCGGGTACCGATCTGAAAGGTCCGGGCCCCCACCGGGTTCAGCTATGGGACTGGCACAACGCCAGCTGGCGCCCTGAGCAATTCCCGACCCGTCCCAAGGACACCACCTTCACATTGGTGGTGCATGACAACAGTGGCACCGTTCCGGACACCTCCACAGTGCGCATCATACCGGATGTCGTTATCCCGATCACGCACAGTTTGGGCACCGACCTGGTCGTGCAGCAAGCGCGGGTCGAACGATCGCACGAGGGCAGCACGCACAACCAGTACGTCGGCGGTTTTGAAGTAGCGCTGGACAGCTACGATGACCTGCTGGCGCTGGACGATGCCATCTACCGCGACCACTTGGGCTATGGCCTGCGGACCATCACCGTGCGGCAGCAGTTCCCTGAAATGTTCGCGTGGCTGGAACTACTGGACACCAACGTGTGGGTAGTGATCGTGCTCATGACGATCGTGGCCATCATCAACATGACCAGCGCGCTCATCATCATCATCCTGGAGCGCACCACGATGATCGGTGTCCTGAAATCGTTAGGTACCACCAGCGGCACCATACGGCGCATCTTCCTCATCGACGCCGCCTATATCCTCGGCATAGGCATCGTGCTCGGCGACCTCTTGGGCATCGGCCTGTGCCTGCTCCAACATGCGACAGGTCAGGTATCCCTGGACATGGACGTGTATTACGTGAACGCGGTGCCCGTGCTGCTGGAATGGTGGCCCATCCTTCTTCTGAACGTGGGTGTGCTGCTGGTGTGCATGGCCGCGTTGGTGCTCCCGAGCATGCTGGTAACCCGGATACCTCCGGTGCGGGCCATCCGGTTTTCCTAACGGTTGCCGCTTCTCGGCTCCTCGGTCGCTACGCGGCCTGCGGCCCACGCTTGCGGCGTTGCTCGATGTGACAACCTCTGACCGCAACGAAGCCGGTACATTCGCCCGCGACCGCACGTCCATGTCCATCAAGATCCACGAAAACATCCTCAGCACCATCGGCAACACGCCCATGGTGCGCCTCAACCGCATCACCAAAGACGTGGCCGCCACTGTGCTCGCAAAGGTGGAGACCTTCAATCCCGGCAACTCCATCAAGGACCGCATGGCCATCAAGATGATCGAGGATGCCGAGCGCGATGGCCGCTTGAAGCCCGGTGGCACCATCATCGAAGGCACCAGCGGCAACACGGGCACGGGCCTGGCCATCGGCGCCATCATCAAAGGCTACAAGTGCATCTTCACCACCACCGACAAGCAGAGCCGTGAGAAGGTGGACATTCTGCGGGCCTTCGGCGCCGAGGTGATCGTGTGCCCCACCAATGTGGACCCTGAAGACCCTCGCTCGTACTACTCCGTGAGCAGCCGCCTGGTGAACGAAACGCCCAACAGCTGGAAAGCGAACCAGTACGACAACCCCAGCAACGCGAAAGCACACTACGAGACCACCGGCCCCGAGATCTGGGAACAGACCGGCGGCAAGGTGGACCACTTGGTGGTAGGCGTCGGCACCGGCGGCACCATCTGCGGCACGGCGCGTTTCCTGAAGGAGAAGAACCCCAAGCTGAAGGTGTGGGGCATCGATACGTACGGCTCGGTGTTCAAGAAGCTCAAGGAGACGGGCATCTTCGACAAGAACGAGATCTATCCGTACATCACTGAAGGCATCGGCGAGGACTTCGTGCCCGAGAACGTGGACCTCAACATCATTGATCACTTCGAGAAGGTGACCGACCGCGATGCGGCGATCTTCACGCGCCGCATCGTGAAAGAGGAGGCCATCTTCGTGGGCAACAGCGCGGGCGCCGCAATGGCCGGTCTGCTGCAATTGAAGGACAACTTCAAGAAGGGCGAGACGGTGGTGGTGATCTTCCACGACCACGGCACACGCTACGTGGGCAAGATGTTCAACGACGACTGGATGCGCGAGCGCGGCTTCCTCGTCGAGGAAAAACCCACGGCCGGCGATCTGCTGAAGGGCAAAGAGCTGGGACTGGTCTCGGTGGAAGCCGAAGAACCCGTGCTGCTGGCCATCGACCGCATGCGCAAGCACAACATCGACCAATTGCCTGTCATGGAGAACGGCAAGCCCGTGGGCACCATCACCGACGCGCGGCTCTTCGACGCCATCCTCGAAGACGCCGACGTGCGCACGCAGAAGGTGCGCGTGGTCATGGGCCCTGCGTTGCCCTTGATCAGCCCTGAAGCGCATCTGGAGGATATTGCCAAGAGCTTGGGCAACGGAACACCGGCCGTGCTGGTGCAAATGCCCACCGCACCGAACGGCACGAACGCGTTCGGGATCATCACCAAACAAGACATCATCGGAAAACTCAAATGAACGTGCAACGCTTATCCATCATCGCCATGGCCTGCCTGCTGGGCGCTTGCTCCGGCAACGGCCAAGTGGACGGCTCCACCGCCAAGACCGACTCCCTGACCGTGCAGGCCACGGGCTCCAAACGCTGGGTGGACGAGAACACCTTGAACGCACTTCCGGAGGATGCGCGCAAGAACATCTTGAGCGGCAACCCTGAACCGATCCCCGCTGCCGGCCCGGAATTCGTGGCGTTGGTCGGCAACCTGAACTCCGATGATGCACGAACGCGCACCGATGCTGCACGTGCGATTTCGCTCACGATGACAGGCGCCAAAGGTGATTACTACAACGCCATCCAGAGCAACGTGCCGCGTTACCTCAACGAACACCCGTTGGAGTTCCTTGATCTGTTCAACGGCACGCGGAACATGGGCAAGACCGAGTTGATGGCGTGGGCCCAAGTACTGAAGGGCGAGGGCAAGGAGCTGTCACCAGCTTCAAGCGAGCTGATCCGCAACATGAAGGCCGCATGCAGCAATGGTGACGCCGGCCAGGTCGAAGTGCTCAACCTGTTCGTGAGCTATGTGACAGGCGAGGGCGGGAAGAAGGGAGGGCTGAAGTAGCCAACGTGGAGGCGGTCATCGACCAAATTGGCCGCACGGTTTCCCATGGGGCACCACCGTACCGCATCATTTCCATTGTTCCCTCGCAAACGGAACTTCTCTACGATCTCGGCTTGGGCGAACGCGTCGTGGGCATCACCAAGTTCTGCGTGCACCCCGATGAGTGGTTCAGGAACAAGACCCGTGTTGGAGGCACCAAGAAGGTGGACTTCGCCAAGGTGCGTGCCCTGAAGCCGGACCTGATCATCGGCAACAAGGAAGAGAACGAACGACTGGACGTTCTGCAACTGGAGAAGGAATTCCCCGTGTGGATGAGCGACGTGCGCGACCTGGCCGGGGCGCTGGACATGGTGGAGCGTCTTGGGGCACTCGTTGGCGAGCCCAAGCGCGCAGTGGACATGTCGCGGCGCATTGCAGAGGCCTTCAACAACGTCCGCCCTTTGCAGGAGCCGCTGACCGTTGCCTATCTGATCTGGCGCGAACCGTTCATGGCGGCCGGTCATGGCACCTTCATCAATGACATGTTACGGCGCTGCGGACTGGTGAATGTGTTCGACGAGGACGATGCGCGCTACCCGGAGATCACCCCGCGCGACCTGGCCGTAGCCGACCCGGACATCATCCTGCTCTCCAGCGAACCCTACCCCTTCAACGAGCAGCACATGGACGAATTGAACTTCATATGCCCTGGAACCCCTGTGCGGATGGTCGATGGCGAGATGTTCAGTTGGTACGGTAGCCGCCTGCTCCGTTCACCCGGCTATTTCAACGGTCTTATCGGCACACTGTCGGCCTGAGACCGCCATTTGGTGGCGTGTACTTTCGTGCGCCCCATGTGCCGCGCTTCTTCGCTCCTGTTCGCACTCCTGATCGCGGCCAGCCTGTGGGCCCAGCGCGTTGGCATCGTGCTCAGCGGTGGTGGTGCCACGGGCATGGCGCACATCGGTGTCCTGAAGGCACTGGAAGAGAACGGCATACCTGTGGACTGTATCGCGGGAAGCAGCATGGGAGCGCTCATCGGCGGCATGTACGCGGCGGGATGGTCGCCTGCGGAGATCGACAGCATCTTCAACACCGAGCTCAACAAATTGATGGCGGCCGGCGGCATCGAAGACCGCTACATGCACTACTTCAAACAGGATGCACCGGACGCCTCCTTGGTGAACGTGAAGCTGGACCTTGACACTACCCTGCAACTCAGCCTGCCCACCAACCTGCGAAGCCCTGTGCTCATCGACTTCGAGCAGATGCGCGCGTTCGCTCCGGCGAGCAAGGCGGCGGGGTACAACATGGACAGCCTCTTCGTACCGTTCCGCTGCGTGGCCAGCGATATCACCGCCAACCGGCCTGTAACGTTCAGCAGAGGCGATCTGGCGCAAGCCGTGCGCGCCAGCATGAGCTATCCGTTCTACTTCAAGCCGATCCGTGTGGACGGCCACCTGATGATGGACGGCGGACTGTTCAACAACTTTCCCAGTGATGTGCTCTACGACGCGTTCCTGCCGGATGTGATCATCGGCAGCAATGTGGGATACAACGGTGGGCCGCCCAACGAGGACGACCTGATGAGCCAGTTGCGCGCCATGATGCAACAGCAGACGGACTATAGCATCCCCTGCGAGCACAGCGTGATCGTGGCGCCCAGGTCGAACACGGGCCTCTTCGACTTCAACGACCCGGAGAGCACTATCCAGGACGGATACAATGCTGCCATGGAGCGCATGCCCGAGATCAAGGCCATCATCGATCAGTACCGCACCGCTGCCGAAACCACTGCCCGCCGAGCACAGTGGAAGTCGCGCCTGACCGAACCGGTCTTCGGCGATGTGCACATCAACGGCCTAACGAAACAGCAGACCAAGTACGCCGAGCGCACCCTCATCGGCCGCCGCCCTGCGCCTATGACCACTGCCGAACTGAAGCCGCGCTACTTCCGCCTCTTCGCCGACTACAACGTGGGCGGCCTGCACCCCAAGGCCACGTGGAACAAACAGAACGGCAACTACGACCTGGATGTGCTGGTGAAGCGCGAAAAGGACCTCGACGTGCGCTTCGGTGGGATCTTCAGCAGCCGACCCGTGAACACTGGCATGGTCGGTCTGCGTTACCACATCTTCGGGCGCAGCAGCGCGCGGCTGGAAGCCCTCTCCTACTTCGGCAAGTTCTACTCGGCGGGCCAAGCCAAGCTGCGTGTCGACCTGAGCACGCAAGCCCCGCTCTACATCGAACCCGTCTTCACCCTGCACCGGTGGGACCACTTCACCAGCTTCACCACCTTCTTCGACGAAGTGCGGCCCAGCTACATCGTGCTGCGCGAAGGCTGGGGCGGCCTCAACGTGGGCCTGAGCGCTGGGAACAAGGGCCTGCTGCGCTACGATTTCAAATACGTGCAAACACAGGACAGCTACTATCAACAACTGGAGTGGAACGCCACGGACACCGCTGACGTGACGGAGTTCTATCACGTGACCACCGGCCTGCTCATCGAACGCAACAGCCTCAACCGCAAGCAGCACCCCAATGCTGGCGAATGCTTGAAGGCCGAGCTGCGCTACTTCGGCGGCGATGAGGTGACCACACCAGGCACCTTGGGCGGTGGCAGCCGCCAGCCGGAGAACCACCACCACGAATGGCTCACCGCCAAAGTGACCTTCGACAAGTACTTCGTGCTCACGCGCAATTTCCGCTTGGGGGTGCTTGCGGAAGGTCTGTACAGTTCCTATCCCGCGTTCAGCAACTACACCGCCACCATCGCGCGTGCTCCCGTTTTCCAGCCCACCCCGGAGAGCCGCACCTACTTCCTCGAAGACTTCCGTGCCAGCCAATACGTGGCCGTCGGCGCACGTGCCATCATCGCCGTCGCGAAGAACAAGTTCGACCTGCGCTTGGAGGGATACGCGTTCCAACCCTACAAGAAGATCGAGCGCGAGGCGATCGATCAACCCGCCGAAGGCACCCCGATCAGTGATCGCTATTTCCTGGCCAGCGGCTCGCTCATTTACCAAAGCCCCATCGGGCCGGTGTGGTTCAACACCAGCTATATCGATGGGCTGGAGAACCCCTGGGCCGTGAGCCTGAACTTCGGGTACGTGATCTTCGCACAGCGTTCATCTGAGTAGCGTACGACCGGTTTCTTTACCACGGGATCGAACCTGCCTCCTGAGGAGGTGTACGGCCACCCGCCGCGTTACCCGTACGCGTGGCTTGCATTCACGCCTAACACCACCTCACATGAAGACCCCGCTCCTTCTGCTGGCCACGTTGGCCGTATGGTGCGTTGCATGCGCACCGCCCGCTGCGCGCATGGCCGACGCTGACCCCATGAACGCCGCCCCTGCTGTGGCGGTGCCCAACACACCCGCACAGTCCACCACCTTGGTGCTGCACGCCATGGCCGAGCATCCGCTCGTGAAGACCGGCAGCGGCGACGACCTGCACGTGCTGCTGAAAACGACTGCCATCCGCGACACGTCGCACACCGACCGGCTGCCGTTGAACCTGGCGGTGGTCATTGACAAGAGCGGCAGCATGGAGGCCGCTGGCAAGCTGGAGTACGTGAAGGATGCCTTCGACAAACTGGTGGACAACCTCGACGCTGAAGACCGCCTGACCATCGTGGCTTACGACAGCGATGTGCGCGTGCTCCGCGGCGCGGATGCCGCCGTGCTGGACAAAGCCGAAGCGAAGAAGCTCGTCCGCCAGTTGCACCCGGGCAGCGGCACCAACCTCAGCGGCGGCATGCTGCAGGGATATGCCGAAGCCTTGAAGATGAAACGCGATGGCTACGTGAACCGCGTGCTGCTCCTGAGCGACGGGTTGGCCAACGAAGGCATCACCTCACCCGTGGAGCTGAAGCGCATCATCAGCAACAAGTTCGAGAAGGACGGCATCGCGCTGAGCACGTTCGGCGTGGGGGCCGAGTTCAACGAAGACCTGATGACCGCGCTGGCAGAGATCGGGCAAGGCAACTATTGGTACATCGGCTCGCCGGACCGCACGGCCGCCATCTTCCAGGAAGAGATGAACGGGTTGCTGGCCGTGGTGGCCCAGAACGTGTTGCTCACCCTCGACTATCCACGCGAACTCGTGGAGGTGAAAAAGGTGTGGGGCGCTGAACCCACGATCCAGGAGGGTCGCATCACCCTGCGCCTGAACGATGCGTACAGCGGCGAGGAGCGCAACGTGGTGGTGACCTTTGCCCCGCGCGAAGGCGTGCACGGCCCAGTGAAGCTGGCCGCCCGCGTTGAGTACGATGATGTGCTGAACACCAGCACCCGTGCCGCGCAGGATGCGTTCGTGGCCATTGAAGCAAGCGGCGATGAGCAGGCCATTGCCGACGCCATGAACGCGGAAGTAACGCGCCGCCAAGTACAATACCAGGCCAACTGGAACCTGGAGCAGGCCATGATGGAGGCCGACAAAGGGAACTACAGCGCGGCGGAGGAGATGGTCAGCGCCAACGCTACCTTCCTTCAAGGGAGCTTCGACCGGGTGCAAGCGAACACACTGCAAACGATGCTTTGGTCCATCAACAACAGCTACGCCGGTGAATTGAAGGACATGGAGGCCAAGCCGGAGGCCGAGAAAAAGCTCATCCAAAAGGACAGCAAGAACAAGGCTTACCGGAACAAGAAAGGCAAGTGACCCGGCGTTGAACGATCGATCGTTGATCTCCCAAGGCGCGGGGCTTCGGACGGGTGCCGGGGCCCAGCGACCTTCACCGCATGAAAGGCAAGCTCGTGAAGCTGATCCCGCGCTGGCTGCGGAACCGATACGGGGCTACCGCGCTGTTCCTGCTGGTGTGGATCGCCTTCCTGGACAAGAGCGACGCGCTCACGACGTTCAAGAACCGCCGGGCCCTTCACCGCTTGGAGCAGCAGCACGAGCACTACACGGACCAGATCGCCCTAACGCGCCAACGCATCGCTGAACTGAACGGCGACCCGGCCCTGAAGGAGAAGTTCGCCCGTGAGCGCTACTACATGAAGCGCAAGAACGAGGACGTGTTCGTGCTGGTGGCGAAGAAGTGATCAGTGATGGTGCCCGCCCGGTCCATGCACATGGCCGTGGCTCAGTTCATCGGCCGTGGCCTGGCGCACTTCGGTGATCTCCACGTCGAAGTGCAGCGTTACACCGGCCAGTGCGTGATTGCCATCGAGCAGCACTTTGCCGTCGGCCACTTCCTTCACCGTGAACACCGCTTGGCCTCCCGCGCTGAACTGCATGCCCTCCTCCACCGTCTGCCCGCCGAACTTGTCCAAAGGCACGCTCTGCAACAGCTCCTTGTTGAACTCACCGTAACCCAGGCCGGGCGGCACCACGGCCTTGAACTTGTCGCCCACCTTCTTCCCTTCCATTTGCTGTTCCAGGCCGGGCACGATCATGCCCATGCCCTGTATGTAGGCGAAGGCATCGTGGCCATCGGATGTGTCGAGGGTGGTGCCTTGATCGTCGCGCAGGGTGTAATGGAAGGAGACGACCGAGTTGGTGCTAATGGACATGTCGAGGTTGGTTGGGCGGTCAAAATAGAAGGCCCGTGCTTCCGGGCATCCTCCTTGCCGCCGCCCGCGTCCAAAGCACGCCTACCTTTTCAGCATGAAGCCGCACCTTGCCCTGCTCTTGATCTGCGCCAACGAGGCGACTGCACAAGTGCCCATCCTTGATTGGGGACACGCGTTCACCGGCCCGGGCAACGCATCCAACTACATCAACACGCTGCGCGGGGTCACGACAGGTCCCGATGGTGCGGTGTACGCGGTGGGGCACTTCGCGAACAACTTGGACATGGATCCCGGGCCGGGCACCACCATGCTCACCACGGCTGCCCAAACGGACTTCGACATGCTACTGGCCAAATACGATAGTTCGGGCGCGCTCGTTTGGGCCAAACAGCTCATCACAGCATCGAACGCCTTTCCTGATTTCATCGAGCGGCAGCCCGGCGGTGATCTGATCATTGGTGGCTACATGATCGACTCGGTGGATTTCGATCCGGGCCCCGGGCAACTGAACGTGGGTGGCGTTAGCGACTTCTTCTTCGCCCGCTATGACCCGGACGGCAACGTGGTATGGGCGAAGACCTTCGGCTCGTTCAGCGGCATTGATGAGATGCACGCGCTGGAAGTGGATGCGGCCGGTAACATCTGGATCGCGGGTGCCATAAACGACAGCATCGACATGGACCCCGGACCAGGTGTCGCCATGTTCCACCCGACCCCGGCGAGCCGCGATGGCCTGATAGCGAAGTTCGACCCGGACGGCAACTATCAATGGGGGCACGTGTTCGGCAACACGTGGAACGATGAGGCCAAGGCCATTGCCTTCGACGCTTCGGGCAATGCCGTAGTGACGGGCCTCTTCCGAACGAGCGTCGACATGGACCCTTCTGCGGGCGTTTACACATTGGACCAGCTCGGCACCGGTGATGACGTGGTCGTGGCGCGCTTCACCACCAACGGCACGCTCATCGATGCGTTCGCCTTCGGCGCCAGCGCCAACACCGTGGAGCCTAGCGCCATTGCAGTGGACGCCAACGGCGATCTCGTGCTGTGCGGCGAATTCTACGGTGGTATGGCCAGCTTGGAACCCGGCCAGACCAACGGCACCATCAACATCGGCGGTTACATGTGGGGATGGATCGCGAAGTACTCCACTGCGCCCGCACTTCTCTGGAGCAATGTGTTCAGTACAGGCCAGAGCGGCGGACCTAACTTCCAGAACCTTGTTCTCGATGCCGATGGCGACGTGGTGGTCGGCGGTTCGCACCTCGACAACTTCGATGCCGACCCTGGCCCGGGAACCGTTTACATGTGGACCAACGGCGCCTACCTCTTGCAGTACAACGGTGCCGACGGCGCCTTCGAGTGGGAATCGCAGTTGGGCAGTTCGGTGAGCAACTACTTCGAAGGTCTGCACATCGACCCCGATGACACCAAATACGTGGCCGGTGGCAACGGCAACTGGAGCATGAACGGCACCAGTATTGGCCAGGGCAATGCAGCCATCCTGTTGAAGACGGGAGCATGCGATCCTCCGCAGATCATCAGCGAACCTGGCGCACCATCAGACTTCTGTGAGCAGAGCACCATGACCCTTGATGTTGGTGCCATCGGTAGCGGTCTCACCTACCAGTGGTTCATTGATTCACTTCCATCGGGAACGAACGCCGATACCCTTACGTTCGGACCCATCGCTCCAGGCACTTATTCCATACACTGTGTGGTCAACGGTTTGTGTGGAACGGATACCACTGGTCAGATCGTGATCGGTGTCGGCGACTCCCCGGAACCCACCATTGTTGAGAGCGCTGGGCTCTTGTTTGCGACCGGGGTGGGAATGATCTATCACTGGTACCTCGACGGAAACCTTGTTTGGATAGGCAGCACACCCGATTTTTCTCCAACGTCGAATGGAACTTACACGGTTTACGTGCTCGGCTTTGAAGGCTGTTTCGGAATGTCCCCACCGTTCTACTACGGCGGCATCGGCATCAACGAACATGGAAAGCACAACTTGCGGATCATCCACACCCCAGGCGCCGAGACCTTCGTCGTTCAGCACGCCTCTTTGGGCTCTCAAGTCCGTCTGTTGGATGCGACAGGTCGGGAGATCCGGCGCTGGCGCACAACATCAGCCAACGATCTGTTCAACATTGAATGCATCGCTGCAGGTCTTCACTTGATCGTAGTTGGCGATGCGGTGCAACGCATCTTCAACTAGGGCGCCTCAATTCACTTCCTCCCACCACCGCTCGCTGACCTGTTGGTCGGGCCAGCGCACAATGCGGCCCGGTCGTGGTGTGAAGACCGGCATGCCCAACTCCTTTGCTTTCGCCGACACACGCTCCACCGGCTCTTTCCACGCGTGCATGGCCAGGCTGTACTTGGCCCAGTGGATGGGCATCAAGGCTTTTGTCTTCACATCCACGGCAGCCTGCGCGGTCTGCTCCGGCACCATGTGGATATCGGCCCAACGCTCATTGTAAGCACCACACTCCAGGAAGGCGAGATCGAACGGCCCGAGCCGATCGCCCACCTCCTTGAAGGTTTGCGAGTAACCGCTGTCCGCACCGAAGTAGATGCGTTGGCCGTTGCACTCGAAAGCCCATGAACCCCACAAGGTGCTGAAGCGATTGGTGAGGCCCCGTCCGCTGAAATGCCGCGCGGGTGCCAACGTCAACTTCACCGGACCGACCTGCACGTCCTCCCACCACGCCTTCTCCACGATGGCCTCCGGCGCAACGTCCCAGCGTTCCAGGTGGGCGCCCACGCCCAACGGCGCGATGTACTTCAGCACGTTACCGGAGGCCACCAACGCAACGATCGTTTCATGGCACAGATGGTCGTAGTGATCGTGCGAGAGCAGCACCACATCCACCTTCGGCAGCAGGTCCACCCGCATGTGCTCCCGGTAGCTGAACCGCTTCGGGCCGGCGAAGGAGAACGTGGATGCGCGTTCGCCGAAGACAGGATCAATGAGGAAAGTCATGGGGCCTGCCTTCAACAACAGGGAGGAATGCCCGAACCAAGCGAATGCGAAACCATCGTTGGGCAGTGCATCCCATGCAGCACGATCGAAAGGTGCGTTGGGCAGAACACCGGCAGGTTGCCGTTCCGCACCTCCCTTGGTGAATTCCCAGAGCACCCCGAGCATGGTGCCGAAAGGCATGTGCATGTTCGCGGGCACGGCGTTGTTGAGCACTCCATTGCCATAGTTCGGCAGGGCTGCAATACGGGCCTTGCGGTCGCCTATGGGATCCGCTCCGATCCGCGCAGCGAACTTGAAATAGGCGAAGAACACCGTGATGCCAACCACAACCACCAACAGAACAGACCAGAGCACCATGCGTAACCTGCTTTTCGTTCGGCGCGAAGGTTGGCCTCCTAACATTGCCCCGTGAGCCGCTCATCACTTTCAGTGTTCATGGCCCTGCTCTGCCTGAGCGCGATCGCACAATCGACGGGCAGTGCAAGCCACAATGGCCTGATGCGCGTGGAGAACGAGTACAAGCTGCATGTGCCCGACACCCTTGCCGATCCGCTCTGGATTTGGCTCGTCGCCGAGTTCGGGCCGGAGCACTGCGTGCTGCGGGAACGTGACAGCAGCTTTGCCTCGAAAGTGGCCACCGACCGTATTGTGGACCAGTACTTCGACGACGAAAAGCTCCGCTTGCTCGAGGTCGGCAATAGTGTGCGGCTTCGTTCAAGACAAGTGCTCACCGACACACTGGACCGCAAGCATGGCCGCCGGTTGATGCAAGTGAAGATCAATCGCGTGGATGACAATGTCCTGAACCGTGGCGAGTACAAGTTCAAGCCCGACACGCTGACCGCGGATAGCGCGGGCGGGCCCTTGGAACGTCATCCGTTCTTCGGGTTGGTCCTGCCATCCCACCGCGATAGCCTGCGGAGCATCCTTTCACGCTACGGTATGATGGCCGACAGTCTGCGACCCACAGCCCTCATCGACCAGATGCGCCGGCGCATCTACATCAACCGCGATATCATGCCCTTCGCAACCCTCAGCCTCGATGTAGTGACCGGGACCATGAGCGGCCGCTGGTGCACCTTCACCGAACTGGAACTGGAACTGAACGAGAACGGCTACACCGGCAGCGACAGCACGGAACGCGCGGCCATGGAGCGCGTGAACGAGTTCATCAAGGACCATGTGGTCGGACGGTGGCCGCAAGTGAAGCAAGACCAACGGCCGAAATACACGAAGGTCCACGCAGGCGTCATGAAGGAGGAAATTGCGCTCGTGAACTCCAGGCTTCCACGAGCTGAAGTCCGCCTCCCGTGGTTGAAGATCATCGGCTATGGCCTCCTTCTGGCAGCGCTCGTGTGGCTTTGGGTGAGGCGCTCTTCGGGAAACGACTGACCGTTTCGTAAGCCCGGAGTTGACATCCGAGAATGACCCGGCGCAGGGCGAGGTCTTGCTCGCTCCTGCGCCAGATCGCCACTACCTTACTTCTTCACCGTGGCACCTTGCGCCACCAGCATATCGATGTCGTTGTTCACGCTGAGGATGAGCAGCGCGGTGGCCGTGCAGAACACAGGACTGGTGATGCAATGGTGCCCGCTCCAGCTGCCGTTCTCGTTCTGGATGTTCACCAAGCGCGCGGTGGTATTGCTGTACCAATCCTTCCAGCTCTGGTCGTTGTTGATGATGAGCGACTCACCGGTCTGCAGGAAGCTGAGGAACTCTTCACCACCATTGTTGCCGAACCCTTGCAGCACCGTCTCTGACTGTGCTTGCACCTTGGCGGCGTTGTACACGTTCCACGCGGTGTTCATCTTCTCGGCCTCGTCGCGCGAGTAACCGGCCTGTTGCAGGTTCTCAACGCTCACAGGCGCCGCCGCCGCCAATTTGCCTTCGTCCTTCAGCTTCTTGACATCCTCTTCCGCTTTCCGGGCTTCCTTGGCACTGCTGCGCGTGCTACCGCTCACCGCGTACAGCGTGATGCCAGCGGCGTCGCCGGTGGCCACCGTACCCGAACTTGCATCGAAGTTGGCTTTCTGGTAAGAGCGCGCACGGTCGAGGGCTTCATCGTCAACATCGGCACCGTTGTGCTGTGCGCTCTCCAAGGCGTTGGTGGCGAAACTGCTCTGCAGCACACCGGCCCAGCTACCGCCTTGCACGGCGCCATTGGCCGCCTGCGCCAGTTGGATCTTGCGCACGCACTTGTCCTGCGCGCGCAACCATCGATCGCGCTGCGGGTGCGTGCACGGCATGCGCCCGATGAGGTTGCTGATGTACTGGCTGGTCAGGGCCACGTCGATGTTCGCACCCAGCTTCACCTGTATCTGCGTGCCCTGCAACGCGGTGATGTTGCTCGCGTTCTCATCGCTCTTCTCCACGGCGCCGAGGAGGAACTCGGTGCTGCGCGCAAGGATGTTGGCGTACGGCCCGCTTTCGGGCGTGCTGCCGGCGCGCAGCAGCGCCATGGCCACCATGGCCGTGGTAGCGGGATCGCTCGGCGAAGCGTGCGGGTCCATGACGTTCTGCGAGGCGTGGTTGCCCGCGGCGAACCCGCCGTCGTTGTGCTGGGCGCTCTTCATCCAGTCATAGGCGCGCTGTTGCGAGTTCATGACTTCCGCCGGGGTTTTCAGTTCCATGTTGCTGCTCAACCCTTCGCCTTCATAGACGGTTTTGAAGACGCAGCCCTTGGGCCGGGCCGCATCCGGTTTCATGCAGCACTCACGGTCCGTATGGAGATCCGTGCTGGTGAACGACAGGAGCGCTGCTGTGCCTGCGATGGCTGCGATGGCCGACAGGCCGAATACGATGGAAGTCCTCATGTGTTTCATCCCGATGCGTCGGGGGCGTGTGTTGTTGGTGCGGTGCTGTACACACCAACGCGCCACAGGTTCGATCAACCGATGGATCGATCGCCAAGAAGATCGAAAGTCGCCTACGCCACCACGGCCTTACTCGCCTTCTTGCGCTCGTTCTCGTCCAGGAGCACCTTGCGGATGCGCAGGCTCTTCGGCGTCACCTCCAAGTACTCGTCATTGGCGATGTACTCCATGCACTCTTCCAGCGAGAACTTGACGGCCGGTGCGATGTTCACCTTGTCATCGCTGCCGCTGGCGCGCATGTTCGTGAGCTTCTTCACGCGGATCACGTTCACCGCGAGTTCCTCGTCGGGCTTGGGGCTTTCGCCGATCACCTGGCCGGCGTACACCTCTTCTCCGGGATCGATGAAGAACTTACCGCGGTCCTGCAGCTTGTCGATTGCGTAGGCGATGGCTGTGCCGGTCTCGGCGCTCACGATGCAGCCGCTGCGTGCGCTCTGGAATTCGCCCTTCCAAGGCTCGTAGCCCTTGAAGCGGTGCGCAATGATGGCCTCACCTTCAGTGGCCGTGAGCAGCGGGTTGCGCAGGCCGATGATGCCGCGCGCAGGGATGTTGAACTCGATGTTCACGCGGTCGCCCTTCAACTCCACGCTCATGAGTTCGCCTTTGCGGCGGCTCACCTGGTCGATGACCTTGCTGCTGAACGGCTCGGGCACTTGCACAGTGAGCGCCTCGATGGGCTCGCACTTCACCCCATCGATCTCCTTGAGCAGCACCTGCGGCTGGCCCAGTTGGAACTCGTAGCCTTCGCGGCGCATGGTCTCCACCAGGATGCCCAGGTGAAGGATACCGCGACCATAAACCAGCAACTTGTCCGGGCTACCGGTCTCTTCGATCTTCATCGCCAGGTTTTTCTCGATCTCCTTGAAGAGGCGATCGCGCAGGTGGCGGCTGGTGACGAACTCGCCCTCCTTGCCGAAGAACGGCGAGGTGTTGATGGTGAAGAGCATGCTCATCGTGGGCTCGTCCACCTTGAAACCGGGCAGGCCCTCGGGGTTCTCGAAGTCGGCGATGGTGTCGCCGATGTCGAAACCTTCAAGACCCATCACGGCGCAGATCTCGCCGCTCGAGAGGTCGGTCGTTTTCACCTTCTCCTTGCCAAGCCCCTCGAAGGTCATCAGCTCGGCCACCTTGCCCTTCACCACCTTGCCATCGTTCTTCACCAGGCTCACGTTCTGTCCGGCCTTGATGGTACCACGGCTCACGCGGCCCACGGCGATACGCCCTTGGAAGCTGCTGTAGTCGAGGCTGGTGATGCGCATCTGCAGTGTGCCGTCCACCTTCTTCGGGGCAGGGATCTTCTCCAGGATCACATCGAGCAGGTAGCTCACGTCCTCGGTCGGTGTCTTCCAATCGGGGCCCATCCAGCCCTGCTTGCTGCTGCCGTAAACCACGGGAAAGTCGAGCTGGTCCTCATTGGCGTCGAGCGCGAACATGAGGTCGAACACCTGCTCGTGCACTTCCTCGGGCGTGCAGTTCGGCTTGTCCACCTTGTTGATCACCACGATGGGCTTCAAGCCGAGCGCGATGGCCTTGCCCAGCACGAAGCGCGTCTGCGGCATGGCGCCTTCGAAGGCATCCACCAGCAGCAGCACACCATCGGCCATGTTCAGTACGCGTTCCACCTCACCACCGAAGTCGCTGTGGCCTGGGGTGTCGATCACGTTGATCTTCACTCCTTTGTAGCGCACGCTGACGTTCTTGCTCAGGATGGTGATGCCCCGCTCTCGCTCCAGGTCGTTGTTGTCGAGCAGCAAATCGCTGGTCTCCTGGTTCTCACGGAAAAGCTGGCACTGGTGCAGGATGCGGTCCACCAGTGTGGTTTTGCCGTGGTCGACGTGGGCGATGATGGCGATGTTGCGGAGCTCGGTCATGGTCGGATGAGTACAGGGCCGTGAAAAACGGCGCGCGAAAGTAGCCGTATGGCCTATGCCGGAGAACCATCACCTTGCTCCACTTTTGCCGGGCTCCGCGACATCCGGAGGTTGGAACATGGATTTCACACCGTCTACGCGCTCCCTTCGTTCAGCCCTGCCCGTTTTGTTCGTGGCCTCACTGTTCGGATGCCACCGCCCCGACCACCAGGAGTCCTTCCCGTTCGTGGTCGGCAGCGATAGTTTGTCGTTCGAAGGGGAATTCCGCTTGAGGGATGGCGCAGGTGAATGGATGCGGTGCGCCGATGGCAAGCGCTTCAAGACCGTAGGCACCGGAGTGGACAGTCTGATCATGCTCTACACGACCCAAGTAGGCCATATGGGCGATGCGGTGAAGGTCTGGTTGCTGGGCGGTTGGTCGGCGGACAGCACTGTGGTGGCGCACCGGCTGGTGCATCTGGCCCCGGCACTTCGGTGTGCGGCATTGCCCAACTCATCGAACAGCGGCAGCTTCGTGCTCTCGTACGGAACGCCGGGCCGTGACGAGCGGCGCGCCCAACTCGACCTTTTCCCATCAGGTTTGGCCGTGCAGTATTCCACTTTCCGCGAAGCGACCGAGCGCGAGGAATTCGGTTCGTGGGGCATGGACAGCGACGGCCTACTGCAACTCACTTGGCCACAACGGCCATTGGTGCTCTCGTTCCAAGTGCGGGGTGACAGCCTCGTGCAGCATAACGCCCGCAACGTCGATGCCATCGCCACGTTCGTGCGCACCGGGGGCCCGGAGCGTGGGCGCGGCACGCTGGGGATCGTGCTGGCCCTGCTCAGCGAGGTGACCTCCAAGCCCCAACGGACTTTCGATGCCGCCACTCTGGGCACACCATTGGCCGCATTGGAGGTGAACGACACTGCCATGATGCGGTTGGCCGACCTTCTGGTTGAACGCCACGGCATGGGCCCCGAGGTCCGCGAGCGCCGTTGGAGCAGCATTAGCACCCTTCAGGACCTCTTGGAACTCGCACGCACCCTTGAGCGGTGACCTCTGATCCCCACGGCTATCTTCGCCGCCCGCTTGCCCGCCGCAGGCAGGTTCTTCCGGCCCCGTAGTTCAATTGGATAGAATGACAGATTCCGGTTCTGTTGGTTACAGGTTCGAGTCCTGTCGGGGTCACTGAAAATAGGGGCGACGTTGAGGTCGCCCCTCTCCTTTTCCATGCGCATCGACAAGTTCCTCTGGTGCGTGCGCCTCTTCCCCACGCGGAGCGCGGCAACTGAGGCTTGCCGCAGCGGTCGCGTGCAAGTGGCCGATCGCGAGGTGAAGCCCGCCGCGGAAGTCGCCGCCGGAGCGGAAATAGCCGTGCGTGTGCCTCCCATCTGGAAACGCTTCGAGATCCTGGCGCTGCCCACTTCGCGGGTGGGAGCCAAACTGGTGCCCGGCCAGCTGCGTGAAACCACCCCGTTCGCGGACCTGGAGAAGCTGGAACTCGCCCAGCGCACACGAGGGGGCTACCACGGCGAAGGGCGCCCCACCAAGCGCGACCGGCGCGATCTGGAGCGCTTTTCCGGTGAATGAGCACTTAACTCGTTTTGGCGTTCGTTAACAGCGCCTCCCTACGCACCCCGGTAGTTTCGCTCCTGTCAAGAACGAACATGAACACCGCACGTTCCACCATCAGTTTGCTGGCCATGCTGGCCCTCGCGCCCAGTTGTTCGGCACAAGCGCAGGACAAGGAAGCACCGAAAGCCCGCATCAACATCACCGTTACCGAGAACGGTGAAACCAAACGCCTCGAACGCGAAGTGCCGTTGAACGACGCCGAGGCCATACAACAAGCGCTGAAAGAGATGGGCGTGCTGGATGAAATGACGATCGAGAACGGCGCAAACCGCATCGAGATCAACATCCGCAAGCGCGATGACGACGGCGTGCTGAAGGACATGGACATGAGCATGTTCCTTGATGCTCCCGAGGCCATGGTGTGGGCCGAAGCACCCGGTGAACCCCGCGCGTACCTCGGTGTCTACTCCGGCAATTGGAACCAGAGCACTTGCGAAGACGACAAGAAGGCCAACAAGAACAACACCACCGTGAGAGAAGGTGCATGCGTCACCCATGTGATCGAAGGCACGGCTGCGGAAAAGGCCGGACTGAAGGAAGGTGATGTGATCGTGGAGATCGACGGCAAGGAGGTGAAGAACCATGGTTCGCTTACAGAGGCCATCCGCTCGCACAAACCCGGCGAAGCGGTGAAGGTGGTGTACTGGCGCGACGGCAAGAAGGGTTCCACGACGGCCACGCTGGGCGAACACGAAAGCGAAGGCTACAAATACAGCTACTACGGTGGCCATGGCGACGGGCATGGAGATGGGCATGGCGGCTGGACCTACTCGTTCAGCGGTGGTGGTTCGTTCCTGGGCGTGGTGCCCGGTGGTCAGGTGAACGGTGGCCTGCAAGTGGAAGATGTCGTCGACGGCAGCAGCGCAGAGGAAATGGGCCTGCAGGACAATGACGTCATCAAGAAGCTGAACGGAACGGAGATCGGTGACTTCGATGATCTGGTGGATGCCGTTGACGGAACTGAGCCCGGAGCGGAAACGGTTCTGCTGGTGGAGCGCGATGGAAAGACAATGGTGCTTTCAGGCAAGATGGGCGGCGACGAGCCCATGGTGATCGAGATGCCTGACATGCCCGAGATGCCCGAAATGCCGGAGATGCCGCCCATGGCACCCATGTACCGCATGCCGCAATGGAACGGCCTTCCACCGGAGTACCAAGAAGAGATGCAGCGCGAAATGGAGCAATTGCGCCGCGAAATGGACGACCTCCGCGATGAGCTGAACGGCCAGGTGCGCCGCGAAATGCGGGTGGTGATCGAGCGGCGCGAACTGACGCCCGAAGAGACGGACGTGCTGCGCAAGAAAGGCGTGGCCGGGCTCGACAACAAACTGGTGCTTGAAGAAGTCCGCTGCTTCCCGAACCCGAGCGATGGGTTCTTCCGCCTGCAGTTCGACCTGCCGGGCAAAGGCGACCTGAACGTGGACGTGCACGATGCCAAAGGCGAGCGTGTTTACCACGAAAGCGTCAGCGATTACGAAGGGGCCTACGAACGCACCCTCAACCTGAGCGGCAAGCCCGATGGCACCTATTTCCTTGTGATCACCCAGAACGGCAAGACGCACACCCAGAAGCTCGTCAAGGAGTAACGCGACGGGCATCACGTGGAAAGAGGCCGGTGGATCCCACCGGCCTCTTTCGCATCTTCACGCCGCGATGAAACTGCTGATCCGACTTGCACTTTCCACGTTGGCCGTACTGGTGGCCGAACGCCTGTTGCGCGGCGTGCACATCGATGAGTGGACCACCGGCATCATCGTGGCCATCGTGCTGGGGCTGGTGAACACGTTCATCCGGCCGGTGCTCATCCTGTTCACACTTCCGGTCACATTGCTCTCATTGGGACTGTTCATCCTGGTCATCAACGCAGGCATGGTGATGCTCGTGGACCGTTGGATAGACGGCTTCCGCGTGGACGGCTTCTGGTGGGCCCTCGGCTTCAGCCTGATGCAATGGGCCGTGCAGGGCTTCCTCAATGCGCTGGAAGGCGGGCAGAAGAAACCGGAGGAGTGAGTCTCAAGTGTCAAAGCCCAAGTAGCAAGTATCAAGACCCAAGACGGGTTGCCCGCCTCTTGAACCTTGACACTTGCTACTTGGATCTTGGCACTTTCTCAGTTGTCGCCGTCGAGCAGACCGCCCAAACCACCGAGCAAGCTGCCTTCGCCCTTGCGGCTGCCACCCAGTTTCGGTGAGGCACGCACGATGTTATCGGCCAAACGGCTGAAGGGCAGGCTTTGGATCCACACGTGCCCCGGGCCTTGCAGCGTGGCGAAGAACAAGCCTTCACCACCGAACAGTGTGTTCTTGATGCCGCCCACGAACTCGATGTCGTAGTTGACGCTGCTGGTCATAGCCACCAGGCAGCCGGTGTCAACACGCAGCTTTTCGCCGGGTTGCAGATCGCGTTGCACCGTGGTGCCACCCGCGTGGATGTACACCTGGCCATCACCATCAAGCTGCTGCATGATGAAGCCTTCGCCTCCGAAGAGACCCGCGCCGATCTTCTTCTGGAACGCGATGCCGATGCTGACGCCCTTGGCGGCACAGAGGAACGAATCCTTCTGGCAGATGAGGCGTTGGCCGTAGTCGCGCAGATCGAGCGGTAGGATCTTGCCGGGATAGGCCGCCGCGAACCACACCGTGCGGCGCATGTTCACCTGGTTGGTGTAGGCCGTCATGAAGAGACTTTCACCGGTGAGGATGCGCTTGCCTGCACCCCACAGCTTGTTCAGGAAGCTCTGCTCCTGCCCGTTGCCATCGCCGAAGATGGTCTGCATCTGCACGCCCTCGTCCATCATCATCAGGGCACCAGCCTCGGCCAGTACGGTCTCTTGCGGGTCGAGCGTGATCTCCACGCACTGCATGTCGTCGCCGACGATGCGGTGGTCCAGTTCGTGTGCTTTGCGGGTCATGGGGGAAGGTGGTCGGAATGTGCGGCCAAAGCTATCGGCATGCGGAAGGCCCGACCAGCCAGCCGCCAAGTAATTTGGCCGCTCACGTAATCCCGCACCCCGTGCTGAAGACCGCCGACCCGCAGAGCACCATTGACAACGCCATCCTGCTGCGCGCTTGGGAGCTCATGTGCACGGCCAAGGCGATGACCGAACTCTACGAAGAGCACTTCAAGTTCACGAGCAAATACGTGCACGCGACCAGTCGGGGGCATGAGGCGATCCAGCTCGCGCTCGGTTTGCAGTTGAAGCCGCAGGACTTCGTGGCGCCCTACTACCGCGACGACAGCATCCTGCTCGGCATCGGCATGCGGCCCTATGAGCTGATGCTGCAACTGCTGGCCAAACGCGACGACCCCTTCAGCGGCGGGCGCAGCTACTACTGCCACCCGAGCTTGAAGCGCGAGGGTATGCCACGCATCCCGCACCAGAGCAGCGCCACGGGCATGCAGGGCATCCCGACCACGGGCATCGCGCTTGGCTTGTGGTACAAAGAGCAAGCAGGTCTACCGCACGACATGAACGGTGGCACCGGCAACGACGCTCCTGTTGTGGTGTGCTCGTTCGGCGATGCCTCCATCACCGAAGGCGAAGTGGCCGAAGCCTTCCAGATGGCGGTGCTGAAGAGCCTGCCCATCATCTACCTGGTGCAGGACAACGAGTGGGACATCAGTGCCCACGCACCGGAGTTCCGCAAGGGAGATGCAACAGCCTACGCCAAGGGATTCCCGGGCTTGGAAACGCGCACCATCGACGGCACCGACTTCTTCGAGAGCTATGCCACACTGCAAGAAGTGATCGCCACGGTGCGCAAGGAACGCCGCCCCTTCCTGGTGCATGCGAAAGTGCCCCTCCTCAACCACCACACGAGCGGTGTGCGCATGGACTTTTACCGGAGCGAGGAGAACCTGGCCGAACACCGCAAACGCGACCCGCAACCGCGCTTCCTGCAACAATTGCTCGACCATCGGCTGCAACTCGACGGCCTGAAGAAGCTCGAGCAACAGGCCATCGCCACGGTGAAGACCGATTTCGAGCTGGCCCGCAACGCCGAGGACCCGCGCCCGGAGGATGTGACTACGCATGACTTCGCTCCCACCCCGGTTACGGAGGAGAAAGGTGAACGCGCACCCGCTGATCGCGAGCCCACCGTGATGGTGGACAGCGCCCTGTTCGCCATACGCGAGCTGATGCAGGAAGATCCGCGCTGCCTGCTCTACGGACAGGATGTTGGTGCCCGCCTCGGTGGCGTGTTCCGCGAGGCAGCTACGCTCGCAAAGACCTTCGGCGACCATCGTGTGTTCAACACGCCCATCCAGGAAGCGTTCATCGTGGGCAGCACGGTGGGCATGAGCGCCGCCGGGTTGAAGCCGATCGTGGAGGTGCAGTTCGCCGATTACATCTGGCCGGGCCTGAACCAGCTCTTCACGGAAGTAGCGCGTTCGTGCTACCTCACCGTGGGCAAATACCCTGTGAGCTGCATCCTGCGCGTGCCCATCGGGGCGTACGGCAGCGGTGGACCGTACCACAGCAGCAGCGTGGAGAGCGTGCTCTGCAACATCAAGGGCATCAAGATCGCGTACCCCAGCACCGGCGCCGACCTGAAGGGATTGATGAAGGCCGCCTACCACGACCCGAACCCGGTGGTGATGCTCGAGCACAAAGGCCTCTACTGGAGCAAGATCAAAGGCACTGAGGAAGCCAAGAGCATTGAACCTTCGCCGGATTACATCGTACCGTTCGGCAAGGCACGCGTGGTGCAAGAAGCAGATGCTGCGCGCGTTGCGAAAGGCGAAGCCGCCGTCATTGTCACCTACGGCATGGGCGTTTACTGGGCGAAGGCCGCGGCGAAGAACCACCCTGGCTGCATCACCATCATCGACCTGCGCACGCTTGTGCCGCTGGACGAGGAGACCGTGATGACCGCGGTGCGCAGCCACGGCCGTTGTTTGGTGGTGACGGAAGAACAACTGACCAACTCCTTCGCACAAGCACTGGCCTCGCGCATCAGCAACGAGTGCTTCACGGCCCTTGATGCACCCGTGCGCACGCTCGGCGCATTGGACATGCCGGCAGTGCCGCTGAACAGCACATTGGAAGCTGCAATGATCCCGAGTGGGGAGAAAGTCGGCGCAGCGCTGGAGCAATTGCTGCGTTACTGATGGCCGCAGCGGAGCAGCATATCAGCGTTCCCCGCACCGCGCGCTACTACACGTTGGGTGCTGAGGGCAGCAGAGAAATGTGGTTGGTGCTGCACGGTTATGGCCAATTGGCGCGCTATTTCCTGCACCACTTCGAGGGCTTGGAGGAAGGTCGCCTCATCGTTGCGCCCGAAGGTCTCAGCCGCTTCTACCTCGATGGTTCCTTCGGACGTGTAGGTGCAAGTTGGATGACACGTGAGGACCGGGAGACCGAGATCGCTGACCAGATAACGTACCTGGACGCCCTGGCCGCGCGGGTGTCCGGCAAGGCAGCGCTGCCCGTGAACGTGCTTGGATTTTCCCAAGGCGTTGCCACGGCCTGCCGTTGGGCCGCCATGGGCAGGACCCGCATCCAGCGCATTGTCGTTTGGGGTGGAAGCATGCCGCCGGAGTTGGGACAGGATCCCACGGCTCATCCATGGCGGGAATGCCGGTTCGACCTGGTGCACGGCAAGGCCGACACCGTGGTGGGAGCCGACGTTCTGGAGCGCAACGCCGCGCTGCTAAGAAGCACCAGCGTGCCTTTCACCGTTCATGAGCACGATGGTGGCCACACGCTCGACCGTCTCCTGCTGGGCCGCTTGTTGGGTACGGATCGTTAGCTTGGGTTTCCCATTGCGCGCCAGGAGGTGTGCGGTCCGTACAACCTCGGCACCGCCTTCCGTGTCTATACTGGCACAAACAAAACAAGACATGAAGCGAACCCTACCCGTTGTCGCCAGCACCCTCCTCAGCGGAGCGCTCCTGGCCCAAGCCAACAACTACCCCACCGGAAGCACCGTGGCGGACTTCACTGTAACCGATACCGAGGGCGTGCAGCACAGTCTGTACGACATCACTGGCCAGGGCAAATACGTCATCCTCGATTTCTTCTTCGACACCTGCCCGCCCTGCCAGGCCACGCAGACATACTTCAACCAACTGCACGAGACCTACGGTTGCAACGATGGCGACCTCTTCGTGATGTCCATGAACAATGGCACGGACAGCAATGCCGAAGTGATCGCGTACGAAGCCGCTTACGGCGGCACCTACTCGCACTCCCCCGCGGTCGGTATCGAGGGCGGTTGTGCAGCGGTTGATGCGGCGTTCGGCGTGAGCGCCTACCCGACCTACTGCCTCATCGGCCCTGACAACATCATGAAGAACAACGATATCTGGCCCGTGAGCGACATGAGCACCTTCGTGGCCGCGTTCCCTGCTGGCAGCAACATCGATGTGATGAGCTGCGCCGTGGGCGTTGACGAATCTGGCGAGCTGGCCTTCACGTCCGTGTTCCCCACGCCGAGCACCGGCCTCATCACCGTTTCCGTTGAAACGGCCGCAGCCCGCAACCTGAGCGTGGAAGTGTACGACCTCCTCGGCAAGCGCGTGATGATCGAGAACCTCGGCACGCTGGGCAATGGCGCACAGCGCACCATGGACCTCACCACGTTGGCGGACGGCGACTACATCCTGAAGCTGCTGGCCAATGGCCAGGTGCACGACGTGACCCGCGTGGCCCTGAGCCGCTGAGCATTGCCCTTGCATGAAAAAGCCCCCGACGTGTCGGGGGCTTTTTCGTTGGAGCTGGTCCTATCAAATCCAAACCACGGATGAACGAAGAGGAACGGGGATGAATGCCCCGGACTATCCGTGTTCATCCGTGTGCATCCTTGGTCAACTTCAACGCTGTTCTGACAAGCTGCGAATACAATTCAAACCACGGATGAACGGCGATGGACACGGATGAGACCCATCAGTATCCCCGTGGATCCATGTCCATCCGTGGTCAACTCTTCACATCGTCACCGGCTCGCTCATCTTCTGCCAGTCGAGCATCTCATCGATGGTGCGCACGCTGACGGCGTGGTAATTGGGCCGCGCTTGCTTGTAGATGCCACGCGCAACCACGGCTCCTCCTTCGGTCTTCATCAGTTCGGCGTACAGCGGCATCAGGAACTTGCGGCGGCCGATGCGCGTGAGGAAGTCGCTCAGCGCCACGTACGGGTCGCGGTAGTCGCTACGGATGCACACCTCGAACCAAGCGGCTTGTATCTCCGTGTTGCCGCTGTTGGTGAAACCGAAAGTTCCGTCAAGTTCCTTCAGGCGCGGGTGTTCAACGGTTGTGGGCAGGTGGCGCAGGAAGTGCATCCATTGAAAGGGCGTCCATGCCTTCGTGGCAAGACCGTTGGCCGCAGTGCCGCTCTTCCACTTCGTCAGTTCGGCATCCACCAGCGCGAAGCGGCTGCTCACCGGTTGCAGCGCGGTACTGGGCAGGCCCGGGCCGTACACCCATTCATCCACGTTGAAGGCGATGCCGAGCGGTGAGAGCAGTTCCTTCTTCAGGTAGTCGAGGAAGCCTTCGGTGGTCATGCTCTGGAAGGCGAATCGATCGAAGTAGCCGCGCAGGAAGGGGTCGAACTTCTCGCGACCTGTCGCTGCTTCCAGCGCGGTGAGGAAGGCGTAGCCCTTCTCGTACGCCACGTCCGTCATGCCGTCGTCGGGGTTGCGGCCGCCGAGGTCCAGTTTCAGTTTGGTGTCGGCATGCATGCTGTCGGCTTCCAGCTGGTGCATGGTGCGCATCAGTTCCTGGCGACCGAGCACGGCGAGCATCTGCGCATAGTCGGTGCCGTAAAGCTTCTCGCAGATGCGCTTTTCGAAGTACACCGTGAAGCCTTCGTTCAGCCAGAAGTCGTCCCAGGTGGCGTTGGTCACCAGGTTGCCGCTCCAGCTATGCGCCAGCTCGTGCGCGATGAGCGCCACCAGCGAGCCATCGCCCGCGATGATGGTGGGCGTGGCGAACGTGAGCATGGGGTTTTCCATACCGCCGAATGGGAAACTGGGCGGCAGTACGATGACATCGTAGCGGCCCCACCGGTAAGGACCGTAGAGTTCTTCGGCGGCGGCTACCATGCGCTCCATGTCCACGAACTCCTTGGCGGCCTTCTCCACCATGCCGGGTTCGGCGTACACGCCTGTGCGCCCGCCCACGCTGCGGAAGTCAAGGTCGCCGACGGCCAGTGCGATGAGGTACGGCGGTATGGGCTGCTTCATGCTGAAGCTGTAGGTACCATCGGCGCTGCGCTCGGTGCTATTGGTGGCGCTCATCACGGCCATGAGCTCGCTGGGCACGCGCACGCGGGCATCGTATGTGATGCGGATGCCTGGGCTGTCCTGCACGGGGATCCACGTGCGTGTGAGGATGGCCTGCCCTTGCGTGAAAAGGAAGGGATGCTTCTTGTCGCCGGTCTGCTGCGGCGACAACCATTGCAGTGCAGCAGCATCAGGGCCGGTGGTGTAGTCGATGCTCACGCGCTCCACGTCCTTGCCGATGTCCACCATGAGCGCGCGACCGAGGAAGGTCTGCTCACCGAGCTGGTAGTTGAGCGCGTTGCCCATGCCGTCCTTCACGGCGCGGATCTCCATGCCGCCATCGGTGTCGAACACAATGTGGCCTTTGCCGTGATTGGTGATGCCATAGGTGGCGGTGCCATTGATCCGGTGCGCGGCCATATCCACGGCGAGCTCCAGGTCCAGGTGCTTGATCACCGCCTCCTCGGGGGTGCTTGCGCTGTGCTTGTCCATGGCGGTGGTGGGGGCTGGGGCGCCGGTGGTGTCATCGGCGCGTTGTTCTGGGGCGCCGCAGGAGGAAAGGCCTATGGCAAGGGCCAGCGCGTTGCCGACGGAAATGAGTTGAAAAGAGGGTCGCATATGGGGCGGCGAAAGTAGAGCGTGCTTGGAGGGTTGCCAGGGATTGGTCTCGCCGTAGATGTTCCGCAGCTCTGGGACCGTGCCCTCGTAGCGCCAACTGGGGCGTACGGTTAACCCAACCACTTCTTGAGCCTTGTCCGCATCTCAGCGAGCGTACCCGGCGAGACCTCGCCGATGGCTCCTTGGACCGCCTTGTCAGGCAACGTGGTGAGTTGGGCAACACGCAACACGCTTTCCATGCGCAAGCCCGTCCGGTGGAAGTCGGGATGCTGAGCACCGATGACGATGTCCAGATCCGGAACTGCCCGGTGGAGTTGCGAACTAACAGCACAGACGAGCCAGTCGTTGAACGGAGGCACTACGCCGATGATCACCGCGGGCCGCATCTTCCGCTGTCCATCGCTTTGCACGAAGGACCACCGCACCACGTCGCCGGGTTTCATTCCCCGTAGTTCGGATTGGGCTCCTTCAGCACCAGCCCACTGATGTCCGGCTCGTCCTCGCCGTAGGCTGCCCCACCGAAAACGCTGGCCGCAGCAACGAGATCCTCGTCGTGTTCTTCCTTGGACTGCACGGGCTTGGCGCGGAGCAGCTCGAGCAAGCGCTTCACCTTGGCCAGCACGCTCGCATCGTTCGTGTTCACGAGTTGCTGCACGAGTTCGAGCTTCAGTGCCTGAATATCCATGGTCTTCAAAAGTATGGGCTCGCACGGGTTGATGCGGGCTGAAAAAAGAGACAACCCTGCACGGATCGTATACGCTGCGAACAAGGAGGCCGGAGAGAGCAGGCTGTATGGTAAGGGTGCGATGCAAGACGGGCCTGGAGGCCCAAGACCCGGGGACACTCCGCTAAGCAGAGCCGAGGCCCACCGCTTAAAGCGCAGAGCACTGCGCGAGCGTGTGCAGAAAAATTGCTACGGCTTCGGGCTGGACGAATTGAACAGCGGTAGTACGACCATCGTGTCGTGAGTCTGTTGAGTGGTCAGACTCAGACCACTGCCGAACACCTTCACGGTGACTTTCACGTCCCCCTCAGCTCCGGGTTCGCTTTCCATGACCATCACAACATCCGTGTTATTCGGCCTCAATAGGAGTGTATACGTCAGTTTCCCAGTGACCAGTGTCGTCCCATCCTCCGGTCCGCCTCCAGTGAACACGCAAGACTTGCATTCCACGGTCACATCGGCGATAAGGTTTTGAGCCTCGACGAATGAGGCCGTCACAAGGAAGAGAGAAACAAGCACGGCTTTCATCGACCTGGGGGTTAACGTGGGGTGCGGATGCCGCGACTAAGAAAAGAATTTGGGATCGCATGTGGGGGCGGCGAAAGTGGCAGGACAGGCAGCGACCCGACGCAAGAACAGGCACATACAACAATAGCTCGAGCCGCCCTTCCGTTCATCCCTACGCCGCCTACCTTTCCTCCCCCTACTTCTTAACCGGCCATGTTAGCCACCCACCGTTTGCTGCGCGCATCCTTGCGCGCTTTCGTCATTTGTGCCACCCTCATTGCCTGCAAGCCGGAGCACAAGCCCTTCGAACCGGACAACGCCTATGTGCCGTACATACCGGCGTTCACCTACGGGCACATCGGCGCGCGCTCACCCATCCTCGTGCGGCTGGCGGAGGACCATGCGTGGAAGGACACCAGCGAGACCGCCATCCAGGAGCTCTTCGACCTGAGCCCCGATGTGGAAGGCACCGTGGAATGGACCGACCACAACACGCTTGCCTTCCGCCCGAAGGAGCGCCTGAAGAGCGGCGCCGACTACCAGGTGGAATTCCACCTCGGCAAGATCATGGAGGTGCCCGATGCTTTCGAGGAGTTCAAGTTCCAGGTAAGCATCATACAGCAGGAACTGGACGTGAAGGTCACCGACCTGCAACCGCTCAGCAGCACCGACCTCACGTGGCAGCGCGTGCTGGCCAGCGCCTACACCAGCGATGATGCGACCGGCCAGGATGTGGAAGGCTGCGTGAAGGCCGTGCAAGGCAAACGCGAGCTCTCGCTGTCGTGGGAGCATGAAGCGAACGGGCAGTTCCACCGCTTCAGCATCGACAGCGTGCAGCGCGGCGACGCGCCGGACAGTTTGCGCATCACCTATAACGCCGAGAAGATCGACGGCCTCGCCGACAGCAGCTTCTGGTTCCGCGTGCCGGCCATCGGCGACCTGCAGCTCATCAGCGCCACCACCACCAGCGCCGAAGAACAGTATGCCACCCTCCTCTTCAGCGATCCGCTCGACGCTACGCAGGACCTCAGCGGCCTAGCGGGCATCGCCGGGCAGGAGAACGTGCGCCTCTCCATCGACGGCAACCGCCTGATCATGTACCCCGAGCAGCGCCTCAGCGGCAACCACCAAGGCTTCGTGGCGCAGGGCCTCGCCAACGTGAACAAGCGCACGCTGGGCAAGGACATCAGTGTGGACCTCAGCTTCGAGGACATCAAACCTGCCATCCGCCTCGTGGGCAAAGGCACCATCCTGCCCAGCACCGATGGCCTGCTCTTCCCCTTCGATGCCGTGAACATCAACGCGGTGGAAGTCCGCATCATCAAGATCTACGAAGACAACGTGGCACAGTTCCTTCAGGTGAACGACATGGAAGGCGAACGCGAACTGGCGCGCGTGGGGCGCCAAGTGCTGCACCGCATCATTCCGTTGCAAGGCAAGAGCGCACCGAAGCTCGGCAAGTGGAACCGCCACTACCTCGACCTCGCCACCCTCATCAACACCGAACCCGGCGCCATCTACCGCGTGGTGCTCGACTTCCGCCGCGAGCACAGCATCTACCCCTGCGAGGGCGACAAGGCGAAGCAGCAGGTGATCAGCGCGCCCATCGACATCGACGATGCCGACGACGGCCAGTGGGACCACGCCGAGAGCTACTACTACTACGAGGACTACGACGAGTATTACCAGGACGAGGACTACGAGTGGAACAAGCGCACCGACCCGTGCAACGCCGCGTACTACTCGCAATCGCACAGCGTGAGCCGCAACATCCTCGCGAGCGACATCGGCCTCATTGCCAAGCGCGGCAACGACGGCAGCATGCTCATTGCCGTGAGCGACCTGAAGAGCACCGCGCCCATGAGCGGCGTGAAAGTGGAAGTGCTGGACCTGCAGCGAAAGAGCCTGGCATCGCTCGTCACCGACGGCGAAGGTTTGGTGACCGTGCCGAAAGCGAAGCACCGTCCGTTCCTGGTGGTGGCCAGCAAGGGCACGCAGAAAGGGTACCTGAAACTCGATGACGGCAGCTCGCTCTCGCTGAGCGAATACTCCGTGGAAGGCGAATACGTGGAGCGCGGCCTGAAGGGCTTCATCTACGGCGAACGCGGCGTGTGGCGCCCGGGCGATTCGCTGTTCCTGAGCTTCATGCTGCAGGACCCGCGCAACACCCTGCCGAAGGACCATCCGGTGACCCTTGAGATCACCGATGCACGCGGCCGATTGGACCAGAAGCACGTACGCACCAGTTCGGTGAACAACGTGTACGCCTTCCGCTGCGCGACAAGTCCTGATGCACCCACGGGCTTCTGGCATGCGCGCGTAACGGTCGGCGGCACCTCGTTCCACCACACGTTGCGCATCGAGACCATCAAGCCGAACCGCTTGAAGGTGCAGATCGATCTGCCCGAACGCATCACGACGATCAGCCGCAAGAAAGAACAAGTGCTGCAAGGCAACTGGCTGCATGGCTCACCCGCCAAGAACCTGAAGGCACGCACCACCGTGACGTTGACGCGCGGCTGGGCCGCCTTCAAGGGCTACGACGATTTCAACTTCGATGACCTGTACACGGGCGTGAACAGCGATGAGCGCACCGTGTTCGATGGTCAGCTCGATGCCACGGGCAAGGCGGTGTTCCCGATGGACATCACCTTCAATGGCCGCGCACCGGCAGCGGTGAACGCCAACTTCGTCACGCGCATTTTCGAGGCCGGTGGCGATGCGAGCATGGACAACCAGCGCGCCACCTATTACCCCTACGCCAGCTACGCCGGCATACAGGCGCCCGACCCGAAGAACGCGTGGGGCACCCTGCGCACGGACACCAACTACATGTTCACGGCGGTGGCCATCGACCCCGATGGCAAGCCACTGGCTGGGCATGCGCTGAAGGCCACCGTGTACAAGATGGAGCGCGACTGGTGGTGGGATGGCGGCTACGATGAAGCCGCGAGCTACGTGACCAGTCCGAGCGTGCGCATGGAAAGCACCCAGGACGTGGTGACCGATGCCAAGGGCCGCGTGAAAGTGAAAGTGCGCGTGGACCGCCCGAAGTGGGGCCGCTTCATCGTGCGCATTACCGATCAGGCCAGCGGCCACAGCACCGCCAGCAACGTGTACTTCGATTGGCCCGGCTACGAAGGCCGCAGCCGTCGCGACGCGCCCGAGCAGGCCGCCATGCTCAACTTCAACAGCGATAAGGAGAAGTACACCACCGGCGAAGAGTGCGAGATCATCGTACCGAGCAGTGGCAAGGGCCGCGCGCTGGTGAGCCTCGAAACCGGCAGCCGTGTTTTGGATGCGACGTGGGTGGAAACGAAGGACAAGGAGACCCGCTACAAGTTCAACATCACGGCGGACATGGCGCCGAACATCTTCGTGCACGTGACGCTGGTGCAGCCGCACGCGAACACCATCAACGACCTGCCCATACGCCTCTACGGTGTGATCCCCGTGCTGGTGGAAGATCCCGCGACGCACATTGCACCGCAGCTCACCACACCCAAGGAGATCCGCACCGATGAGGAGTTCAGCGTTTCGGTGAAGGAGAAGGACGGCCTGCCGATGACCTACACGCTGGCCATCGTGGACGAAGGCCTGCTCGACCTGACGCGCTTCAAAACCCCTGACCCGTGGAACCACTTCTATGCGCGCGAAGCACTCGGTGTGCGCACATGGGATCTCTACGACCAAGTGATCGGTGCCTTCGGTCGCCAACTGGAACGCATCCTCGCCCTCGGTGGTAGCGATGCCGCCGGCGAAGTGGACCCGAGCCGTGTGAACCGCTTCAAACCTGTCGTGCGCTTTGTTGGACCGTTCAGCCTGGAGCGCAACGGCACAGGCCAGCACAAGTTCACCATCAGCAACTACGTGGGCAGCGTGCGCGTGATGGTGGTGGCCACCGATGGCACGCGCGCCTACGGCAACACGGAGAAGGCGGTGCCTGTGAAGAAACCGCTCATGCTGTTGGCCACGCTGCCGCGCGTGGTGGGTCCCGGCGAAGAAGTGGACCTGCCCGTGACGGTCTTCGCCATGGACAAGAAGATCAAGAACGTGCAACTGCGCCTCGAAGCCAACAACCTGTTCACGGTGCAAGGCACGGACAAGCTTGCGCTCACCTTCAACAGCGAAGGCGACCAGGTCGCCACCTTCAAGGTGAAGATGGCCGAACGCATCGGCATTGGCAAGGTGAAGGTGATCGCTGAAGGTGCCGGTGAGAAGGCATCGGAGAGCATCGAGATCGCCGTGCGCCAGCCGAACCGTCCGCAAACGTTGGCCGAGGACGTGGTGCTGGAAGCCGGCCAGAGCTGGAGCGGCACACCGCAGCCGATCGGCTTGATCGGTACCAACAGCGCGTACGTGGAACTGAGCACCATACCCCCTGTGGACTTCGGCGAGCGTTTGAAGTACCTGATGGATTACCCGCACGGTTGCGTGGAGCAGACCACCAGCAAAGCGTTCCCGCAGCTCTTCATCGCCGATGTGATGGAGATGGACGCAAAGAGCCAGCAGTACATGCGCAGCAACGTTGAAGCTGCCATCCGCAAACTGCGCGAGTTCCAGAACGCCGACGGCGGATTCACCTACTGGCCCGGCACCACCTACGTGGACGATTGGTGCAGCGTGTACGTGGGCCACTTCCTGGTGGAGGCCGAACGCAAAGGCTTCAACATCCCGGCGGGCATGAAGAGCAAGTGGCTCAGCTACCAACGCAGCGTGGCGCGCAACTGGAACTTCGCTGAGCGCGACGGATGGACACGCCACCACTCGCAGCTCACGCAGGCCTACCGCCTGTACGTATTGGCCGCGGCCAACGCCGCCGAGCTCGCACCCATGAACCGCATGCGCACCATGCAGGGCCTCACCGATCAGGCGCGCTGGCAGCTGGCTGCGGCATACGCCACCACCAACAACCGCGATGTGGCCCTGCAACTCATCGCCAACGTGAGCACGCGCGTGCCGACCTACACGGAGATGAGCTGGACCTACGGCAGCGACCTGCGCGATGAATCCATGATCGCCGAAGCACTGCTGCGCATGAACGAGAAAGCGAAGGCCGCACCATTGATCCAGGATATCGCCAAGCGATTGGGCTCGGAGAGCTGGTACAGCACTCAGAGCACCGCCTTCGGATTGCTGGCCGTGTCGCGCATGGCGTCCTCCGGTGAACTGGGCAAGGGCATCTCGTTCAACATCGCACAGGGCGGTGCGGGCAAAGACCGCTTCAGCGAAAAAGCCATCGTTCGCCACGACCTGCCAACGCCCGACGGCAAAGCACCGGTGGCCATCAAGAACACCGGCAAGAACCTCATCTATCTGCGCTTGGTGCGCACGGGCACGCCGCTGGCTGGCGAGGAGCAAGCCGTGAGCAGCGGTCTCGGCCTGCAAGTGAAGTTCGAAACACCCAGCGGCCATGCACTTGATGTGGACCGCCTGGAGCAAGGCACCGACTTCGTCGCTGTGGTAACGGTGACCAACCCCGGACTGAAAGGCTACAACGAACTGGCCTTGACGCAGGTGTTCCCCAGCGGCTGGGAGATCCGCAACAGCCGCCTGGAAGGCACCGGCAGCGCCACCGCCGCCAGCTACTTCGACTACCAGGACGTTCGCGACGACCGCGTGCTCACCTACTTCGACCTGTGGCGTGGTGGCAGTGTCACTTACAAAGTGATGCTGAACGCTTCCTACGCGGGGCGCTTCTACCTGCCGGGCACGTTGTGCGAAGCCATGTACGACAACACCATCAGCGGCCGCTCGCAGGGCAAGTGGGTCACCGTGGTGAAGCCGGGCGAAGCGACTTCCGGCAACTGATCGAACAACTTGGAAAAGAGAAGCCCGCCAATTGGCGGGCTTCTTCCATTCCGTCGGGGTGACTGGACTCGAACCAGCGACCCCTTGCACCCCATGCAAGTGCGCTACCGGGCTGCGCTACACCCCGAAATGGGCGGCGAAACTAACAATGTGCGACAACCGGCAGGCGCCCAACAGCAGAATGACGTGAACGCTCCTTGTACTTGCTGAGGGTAAGGGGCTCATTCTCCGCAGGTGCCGTTCACTCCAGGGCAATGCAAGCCACACTGTTATCGCCACACTGGGTGTGATCGTGCCCCACTTTCATGCGGCCATTGCTGTGGTGGAAGGTGATGTTGCCCACGGCGTTGGCGTAGCGCTCATCCATGTTCCCGTCCGCAGCGTGCAAATGCACTTCGAAGGCCACGGTGCGGTCGCTGCCGCCTGCTGCGCTGTCGGCGTACCTGGTATCGACACGCACCACTTTATCCACGCAGCCCGGCTTGCCTACCAGCAGCAGGGCCACACGGTCGGGTGGTAGCTCATGGCGGAATTGCCCGTTGGCGCGCACAGGCACCGGCACGCGCTCACCGTCGGGTTGCACCAAGGTCACGGTCGGTCGACTGATGACCTCGTCGGGTGAGATAACGGTTCCTCTCAGAACGATGTTCTGCGCGTTGGCGGCTTTCCAGGAAACGATCCCCAGGAAGAGCATGAGGAGATAGGCCAACAGGCTGGGCATGTACTCGGAGCGCACGGTTTTCATGGCGTTGGGGTTTTGGCGTGTTGCTTACCAAAACTGCCTGCACCGGACAGCGGCATCCATACCCAGTTGTGGGGATTTTCCGGCCTCGTTCCGGCCCGATCGGCATCCAGGTACCCGGTTCAGGGTACCGGCTCAGGAAAGGGGGAGATCGATGGACACGGTCGTACCGCGCCCGATAACGCTGTCCACGGCTACGACGCCGCCCAAAGCCGTAGCACGCTCCTTGATGTTCCGCAATCCAAGACCTCCATCTTGGCCGGCAGCATCGAAGCCCCTGCCGTTGTCCTCCACCAGCACGTTCAGCGCACTTCCGGAGCGTGTGACCTGGATGGTGAGCTCTGAAGCCTTCGCATGGCGCAGCACATTGCTCACGCACTCCTGCACCATGCGGTAAACACCGATCTCGAAGGGTGGTGGCAACCGGTCCTCCATACCGAAGGCGCTCATTTCCACTTTCAAACTTCCCGGGGCATCCAGCGCCTCGCCCAGGTCCTGCAAGGCGCGTAGCAGACCGAAGTCCGCCAAGGTGCCGCGCACCATATCGTGGCTGATGCGGCGCACTTCGGCCACCGTTTCGTCCAGAAGGCCCGTTAGTTTGTCGTATTGCGATCGCTGCGTGTCCTCCAACTTGGTCAACCGTCCTTCCAAGGCACTGAACTGGAGCTTCACCGAACTGAGCATGCTGCCGATGCGGTCGTGAAGGTCGCGCCCCACCCGCTCGCGCTCGCGTTCCTGTCCTTTCATCATCGCTTCCAGGGAGTTGATCTCCTGTTGTTTCAAGAGATCGGAAACCTCACGCGAGTGCAGCACATGTTCCTGGACGCGGAGACGGCGTTGAACGGAATTGTTCCAGATCAAAAGGGCAACTATGCCCAGCAAGAGCAACGACACTGCGATCAGCCAATTGCGCCGTGTTCGCTCGGCCCTCCGTTGCTCTTCGGAGAGGGCCAACGCCTGGTCCTTTTTTTCCGTCTCGTAGGCGACCTCCAGCCGCAGCGTGGTCTCGCCGAAGGCCAATGAATCGAGCCGCTGCTGCACGGCCTGCTGGGCAGCGAGGTGCACAACGGCCCCTTCGCAATCCCCGAGCCCCTCCTTCAGCTCAAAGAGCTTGTACTCGGCTTGTTGCAAACGCTGCAACGCGCCAGCCCGCGCTGCAAGGTCGCGGGCCGCGGTGGCATGCACCAACGCGATACCCACGCGATCGGATGCGTGGTACAATTCGGACAAATACATGTGCATGTCCATGATACCGGCGCTGTCGCGGACCGCAATACGTCCGGCCAGGGCAGCGAGGAGGTTCTGTTCGGCCGCACCGTACTTTCCCATCTCCACCAGCAGCAATCCGATGTTCCCCTTGATCTGGGCGACGAAGCGCGCGTCGACGGTCGTGTCGGCATTTGCAAGTGCAGCCCTGTAGCTCTCCAGGGCACGGCCCAAGCTGTCCATCCCGTACCAGGTAGCTCCGATGTTCGACATGCTCCGCATGGCGAGAGGGGCCAAACCCTGAGCGACCGCACATTCGTACGCTTCTTTGAAATGGTGTAGAGCCTCGACCGCCAAACCACGGCTGTGGGCGAGTCCACCCTTGTTGTTGATCACCCCGCAGCGCTGGTCGGCAAAGCCGTTCGTCTGCGCCAAACGATCAGCTTCGATAAGGCGCTGCATGGCAAGGTCGTACACACCTCTATGCCGGTGGATCTCGGCCACCAAGCTCAGCGCATCCACTTGATGAGGGCCCAATCCGTATGCTTGCGCGTAGTGGAAAGCCTGCAGTGCATGGGGTTCGGCCTTGTCGAAAACAGAGAGCGCTTTGAAGATCAGCGCCAGTTCGCTCGCATGCGCGTACCGCACGATCCCTGGCGCCCTGTTCACGGCGTCTGCAATGGAATCAATGGCCGCGTACGCCTTACCGACCTCGCCCTTCCTCCTCAACTGTGCGGCCTGCAGCACTCTGCACAATAAACCCTCCTCCGAGGTGCGTGCCGCACTGCGCAAACTGTCCAAGAAAGGGCCCACCGCTTCGGCATCCTCGTGCGCGTTCAACCAGCAATAGCAATCGTAGGCGCTGCGCACGTTCTGGGCGGAGCCGACCATGGTCAACAAAGTGAACATCAGCGCGAACCTCCATCGGCAGGCCCCACCGTTCGATTTCCTGGCTTCCGAAGGCATTCCGATCAGGGACAGCCGCTGATTTCTTCGCACCCTGTGTCGTACGAACCGTGCCACGTCCTCACGCAATCCGGCCGTCTTGGGGGCGCGCGCAGGGCACCGCGCATGGTCTTCCCCCGGCATGTTCTGGGAGGATAACCGCACGAAGGGTTGTCACAATCGCATATCGGATCACCACATTCGGCCGTTGCACCGTAAAGGTCATCGTAGTAGTCGATCATCTGCTCCGCCGCTGCGGCAATCACCGACACGTACGTCTCATCGTCGAAGACCTCACGCATGATCCGATTGGCCGCCCACCAATCACATTGCCCTTCACATATCAACGCGGTGGATCCCTCATGGCACGAATAGCCGGAGGCCATGCCGTGGCTGATCTCGTGGGCGAGCATGAAGGCGAACAGTTCGCCCTTCACCTCGGGTTGCTGCATGAAGGTACGCGGCATGCTGATCGACACCACTGGTGAACCGGGGCCAGCATCGGTCCGGTCAACCCCTGTTGGGGTTGACCAAGGCCAGTCGTCGTCTTCATTCAACATGGAGACAGTGAATACCGGCCAGGCACGCTGGAACTTCCTGATAAGCTTGTCCACGCTGATGCAACCATCTTGGAAGGGCAGCATACCGCGCCCCCGGTTGCATGCGGGCATCGCGGAGAGCTGCTGGTACATTCCGATCGCGGTATCGGGCATATCGAAAATGCGCTTGCGTTTGATGGGGCGGGTGGGCGCCATGGTCCTCGCGCGGTCGCGGAACAGCGCATTCTCCTTGGCCAGCATCAGGGCGTGCAATGTGTCCCTCGTGGAAGGGTGCAGTTTCACCAGCGCTTCGCATGCACAGTAGCACGGCCCAACCCCCTCACCTTGGAACCAGAGCAAGCCGTTTAGCGGAACGTTCTGGGCACACAACGAGTCCATGGCTCCGGGGTTCTTGGCGCATTGTTCAGCAGGGCAGGCCCTTCGCAACAGGAACCTGGTGTCGCCGTGCAAGGGGTGCCCCCGGAGGGTATCCCGCCCATCGCCGCGATCGCCATGGCCGCGCTTCCCATCTGCGTTGTTGCATGCTGCGGACAATAGAACGGATGTGCTGACAACGAGCACGGCATATATCGTTCTCATCGGAGTTGGTCGATCATGGTCGGCAAAAGCGTATCAGCGCCGCACTCGTGGCCCCCCACCGCTACTGTCCATGATGGTGGCCGTGATCTTCTTCTTCTTCTTACCGTCGAGGAACACACGGATCTCCACATTGCGTGTCCTGTTCGAGGTGCCTCTAACAGGACCAAGGACCCATGGATCTTCGTTGGCGGTACTTCCAGGCCCGATCCCTGACACGTAATGAATGTCGAAAAGGTCCGGGGGAATGACCGTGTTCGCCGTGGCCGAAGAGCCCACGCGCATGGTGTTGTTCGGCTTCACCACAACGGCGATGTACGCACTACCGGTCGATGGATCGTTCAGGCTGATGTCCCAAGTTGCCATGGTCTTCGATTTAAGGGTTGGTGTCAAGGTTTTCTTTCAATGGTCAGTTCTCAAGATGCCATCCGCGCTCCACGGCATAGCGCACGAGTGCGGAGGTGTTGTGCATGCCCAGCTTGTGCAGGATGTTCTTGCGGTGCGTCTCCACCGTGCTCACACTGAGCTCGAGCGCGGCAGCGACCTCCCCGCTGGTGCGGTTCGCCACGAGCAGCTTGATGATCTGCTTCTCCCGCTTGGTGATCGGCACGAACGCCTTGTCCCGCTGCTCGCCCGTCCGCGGTGCGTCCATGGTGTCCTGCACCGGCTTGCTGAAGTACCGGAACCCGTTGTTGATGCTGTGGATGGCCTCGCGCAGTTCCTCCCGGCTGGTGTTCTTCAGGAGGTAACCGCTGGCACCCGCCTCCACCAGATCATCGATGAACTCGCGGTTGCCGTACATGCTCAGCACCATTACCCTGGTATCCTCAAGCTTATGGTCCTTGCGTATCAGGCGCGTGGCCTCGATGCCGTCCATATCCGGCATGCTGATGTCCATGATGACCAGTCGCGGCCGCAGCTTGCGTGCCATCTCTACGGCCTCGCGGCCATTGCTGGCCTGGCCCACCACCCTTACGTCCGGGTCCAGTTCAAGTATGGCGCGCATACCATCGATGACCAAGTGGTGGTCATCGACCAGCAGGATCTCGATGGGTTGCATGGTGGGTGCGGTAGGGTGAGACAAATGTGGACAGACCTTTTCGAGGAAAAAATACCCAGTTCAGGGTATTTCCGGGGGTGTTAAGTCCAGGTGACGCCTGCCTCCCCTCCAAGGATGAACGGCCGTTCCCCTTGCACCAACGGCCATGGGCGCGCGAAGACGGCCGGTAATTTCGCCCCCCACTTGCGAAGAACGATGCGTGCGACAGCCCTCCTCACCGGCCTGCTGCTGACGGCCCTGGTGGCCCAAGCCCAACAGAAGTTCACTATAAGCGGCACGGTGAAGGACGCCACCAGCGGCGAGGCCCTGATAGGGGCGGCCGTCTTCGCCGACGAGGTGAAGAAGGGCGCCAACACCAACACCTACGGTTTTTACTCGCTCACCCTGCCCGCCGGGAAATACACCCTGCTGGTGCGTTTCATCGGCATGGAGGAACTGGTGAAGACCATTGACCTGAAGGCCGACACCAAACTTGACCTCGAACTACAGCCCAAGGTCCGCGAGGTGAAGGAAGCCCGCGTGACCGGCAAGAAGACCCAGCAGAACACCGAGAGCACGGACATGGGGCGCATCGGTCTGGACGTGCAGAAGCTCAACACCCTGCCCGCATTGCTCGGTGAGGTGGACATCCTGAAGACCATCCAATACCTGCCCGGCGTGAAGGGCAACGGGGAGGGCAACAGCGGGTTCTATGTACGCGGCGGTGGGCCAGATCAGAACCTCATCCTGCTGGACGAGGCCACCGTGTACAACGCCAGCCACCTCTTTGGCTTCTTCAGCGTGTTCAACGCCGATGCCGTGAAGAACATCGACCTCATCAAGGGCGGCATGCCCGCCAATTACGGCGGCCGCATCAGCAGTGTGCTCGACATCAATATGAAGGAGGGCAATGACAAGGGCTTCCACGGGCAGGGCGGCATAGGCCTCATTGCAAGCCGCCTGACGCTGGAAGGGCCCATCGTGAAGGACAAGGGCTCCTTCATCGTAAGCGGGCGCCGCACTTACATCGACCTGCTGCTGAAACCCTTCGTGAACGACACGAGCGAGTTCAGCGGCACAGGCTACTACTTCTACGACATCAACGCCAAGGCGAACTACCGCCTGGGCGAAAAGGACCGTGTGTACCTGAGCGGCTACTTCGGTCGCGACGTGTTCACCTTCAGCAACAGCAACCCCGGCGACCCGGCCTTCCGCATCCCCTGGGGCAATGCCACGGTGAGCGCGCGCTGGAACCACGTCTTCACGCCGAAGCTGTTCATGAACACCACCGCTACGTTCAGTGATTACAACTTCCTCTTCGATGCCGAGCAGGACGTGTTCCGGTTCAAGCTCTACAGCGGCATCCGCGACTACAGCCTGAAGCTGGACCTGAGCCACTACGCCAACGTGCGCCACAGCCTCAAGTACGGCGGCCAGTACACGCGCCACATCTACACACCGAGCACGGTGAAGGTCGAGAGCGACGACGTGGAGTTCGACATCGAAGAGCCCGCGAAGCTCAACGCACACGAGGCCGCCGTGTACGTGCTGGACGACATGGACGTGACCGACCTGCTGCGCGTGAACGTGGGCCTGCGCTTCACGTGGTTCGCGCACGTGGGCAACTGGCGCGAATACCTCTACGATAGCGAAGGCACCGAGATCGGCCAGCGCACCTTCAGCAGCGGCGACATCATTGCACAGTACAGTGCGTTGGAACCCCGCATCAGCGCGCGCTACAAGACAGGCGCGAACAGCAGCGTGAAGGCAAGCTTCAACCGCGGCCAGCAGTACGTGCACCTGGCCAGCTTCAGCGGTATTGCCCTGCCCACCGATGTGTGGGTGCCCAGCGGGCAGAACGTGAAACCGCTGGTAGGCACCCAGTACGCAGTGGGCTACTTCAAGGACTGGAAGGACCGCATGTTCGAGACCAGCGTGGAGGCGTACTACAAGACGATGGACAACCTCATCGAGTACGCCGAGGGCGCCGAACCGCGCGACAACGGAAACACGAACTACGATCAGAACTTCGTTTACGGGGACGGCTACAGTTACGGCGTGGAGCTGTTCGTGAAGAAGACCTTCGGCAAGTTGAACGGATGGGCCGGGTACACCTGGAGCCGCACCATGCGGAAATTCCCGGAACTGAACAACGGCAATGAGTTCCCCAGCCGCTGGGACCGCACGCACGATGGCAGCTTGGTGCTCAGCTACGAGCACAACGAGCGCTGGAGCTTCGGCACCACCTTCACTTACAGCACCGGACAAGCCGTGACACTGCCCGTGAACCGCTACTGGGTGGAGGGCCAACTCGTGAGCGAATACACGGAGCGCAACGGCTTCCGCATGGCACCCTACCACCGGCTGGACCTGAGCGCCACCCTGAAGAACAAGCCCACGCGCACGAAGAAGAACAAGGAGACAGGCGAAGAAACCGAGGTGAAACGCCGCTACCGCAGCAGTTGGACGCTCGCCATCTACAACGTCTACAACCGCCGCAACCCCTACTTCATCTATTTCGCCAACGAGGGAATCCCCAGCGAGGGCACCTTCGAGGTGACCGCCAAACAGGTGAGCCTGTTCAGCATACTGCCCAGCATAACGTGGAACTTCGAGTTCTAGGGAAGACCACAGGGACGCGGAGGCACAGAACAATAAAAGGGAGCTTATAACCAGCCTGGATCGCTTCGCGCGCAGAGCCACGCTCGCGATGACGGAGAAAGAAGAACGAGAGCCATGAAGAAGAGCAACTTCGCAACGCACGCACTGGTGGCTTTGGGCATCGCAGGCCTTTTTGCTGCGTGCACCAAGGAGATCACCGTTGATCTGCCACCGGCCGAGGAGAAGCTGGTGGTGAACGGCACCATCGAACCGGGCCAGCCGGCCATCGTGGTGGTCACACGTACGGAGAGCTTCTTCGAGCCCACCGACTTCCAGAGCCTATTGGGCATCTTCGTGGAGACCGCCACCGTGACGGTGGACAATGGCAACGGACCGGTGCAGCTGGCGCGGCGCAGCGGTTTCGATATCACCGGTGCGACCTTGGAGCGCGCAGCGCAAATGATCGGCATCGACCCGCAGATCATACAGATCGTGGACCTCACCATTTATGTGGACACAACCGGCATGGTGGGTGAGGCTGGCCGCACCTATTCCTTGAACGTGCAGGCCGAGGGCAAGACCGTCACGGGCAGCAGCTTCATGCGTGATCCCGAACCGTTGGACAGCGTCTGGTTCAAACTGGCCCAACAGGATCCCGGCGACGATAGTCTCGGCTTCATCTGGCAGACCACCAGCGACCCAACGGGCCTTGGCAACTGCTACCGCTGGCTGGCCAAGCGCATCAACGACAATTTCGAGGGCGAGCAGAAGGACAAGATCTTCATCTCGCCCGGCTTCGCGTCGTTCGAGGATGCGTTCATCGACGGCCTCACCTTCGATTGGGCCATCAACCGCGGCAGTGCACCCTTCAGTACCGCCGACGATGACGAGAACGAAGAGCGCGGCTACTTCAAACGCAACGACACCGTGGTGGTGAAGTACGTGCACTTCGGACAGGACGAGTTCGAGTTCTACAACAGCAAGGACGCCAATGCGAGCACGCAGGGCGACCTCTTCAGCACGCCAAGCAACATCAAGAGCAACGTGCAGGGCGGCCTGGGCGTGTGGGCCTGCTGGAGCGTGTGGACGGATACGCTGGTGTGCGTGCCGTAAGTGCGCAGGAAGCACCACAACGAAAGAGGGCCGGACAATGTCCGGCCCTCTCCTTTTCCCAGGATGAGATCAGTGCTTGGCCTTCCGGCGCTTGCGGAAGACCCAGCTGACACGGCCTGCCTCTTCCTTGCCCACCAGCTGCCTCACGGCCACACCATGGCCCTCGAAACGCACCCCCTTCGCTCCATGCACGACTATTGCTGCCGGTATCCGCTTGTCCTTGGGAAGCCTTAGTCCCTTCAGGAAAATGCGCCGGCGCTTGGGCAACTGCACCATGGCCATGTACTTCTTCCGGTCCGCTTTCCATTCGGCGCCGAGCTGCTTGGCCACGGCCGCCCCTAATCCGATCGGAAGTTCGAACCATGGGGGCGGGCATGGCCCCAAGGGCAGGTTCAACAGGATCTCGAGATCGAACGGGAACTCCTCCTTGAACGCGCCTGCCAAATTGAACCGCAGAACGGAAGGTTCAGAAGGGTCGGGCTCCACGTCCACCACATTGAAATTGCGCCAAACAACGTTGTTGTTGTTCCTAACGAGGTCGTAGAACTGCGACCATTCCATGGTCGGTGGTGTCGGTGGTGCCGGGTCGGCGGCGTGGTGCGCAATGGCCACGAAACAGTAATGCCCCGTGGCGGGGATATCGGCAGCGCTCCACACCAGTGCATCGGTCACCACGAGCACATCGCCTGCAGGCACGTCGATGGGTGCTGTTGTCCCGATCAAGTTCCACGACCCTGGTGCGACCAAGGTGCTCACTTCGCTCCAGTACACCGTGGCGCGCACCGAAGTGGCCGCCACGCTTCCCCGGTTCCTCAGGCGCACATGAACGAAGTTGTCCTGGCCTGCTTCCACCTGGTAACCGAGGGTGTTGCTGTTCTCCGTACCGCTGCCTTCGCCGAAAGCGGCCGTGGGATCCGCAACGGCGGTGGGCTGTACGATCACATCGGGGCTCGCACTGATGGATGAACCGCTCGGAACGGATCCATCGTCGCCGACTTGATCGCGCATGTACACATCGGGCACCAGGTCCAGCGGTCCACCCGCTCCGAGGATGGCGCGCAGGTCGGGCATCACATTGATGTTGCCGGCCCGGCCTGCCCCTTGCGCAGTGCCGGTGGCGGGGTCGCTGAGGATGGAGCGCATTTGCAGCGGCGAGAGCCGTCCACCGGTGTTCCCCTCGTACATGCCTTGCACCAGGGCCGCGCACACGACGATAATGGGCGATGCGCTGCTTGTTCCACTGAACGCATCCGTGTAGGAACTGTTGTCACCTGTTCCGGCGTCGAGGTCGCCATATCCCGCGGTCACCACCGAATCGCCCCAAGCGAAACAATCGATGCGTGAGCCGTAGCACGAGAACGACGAACGCTGGTGCGCGCCGGCGGACTCCCCGGCGCCGACCATGATGGCACCGCTGTCGCGGAAATCAGCATGGCCGCGATCGAGGATACGATCACCGGCCGCATTGGTGTAGGCATCAAGATCATTGTTGCCATTGCCTGCCGCCTCCACCACGATGATGCCCAACGCGCTGGCCAGGCGGATCGCATCGAAATCGGCATCGTCCACCTCTGTAGGCAGGTAGTCGCGCTGCACCTCGAGCAAGAGCACATCGCCTGCGTTCATGACCGCAATAGCTGCCACGATGGCATCGGCTACGTGCAGAGCCGTTCCGCTCGCCGCTTCGTAGTGCGATGTAACGCGCACGCTCGCAACGCTGGGCGCACCGCCAACGATCCCGCGCGCGTTGTCAACCCCGGCTATCTCACCCAGGACGGCCGTGCCATGGTTCCCCTTGTAGCCTCCGATGCCGTCCCGGTTGTCGCCGTGGATGAGCGTGGGTGATGGCAGGTCCTCGTGCCCTAGGAACCAGCCTTGTTCCATGTCCACTACGGCAACGCCCGTGCCTTCGCCGTTGGGCTGGGTCCATGCCCAGCGCGCGTCGATGCCTGTGGGTGCCGCATCCAGGTATGTCTGCTGGGCAGCGTACGTGTCGTTGGAATCGTTCACCACAGGGTCGCCACCATCCAGTTCGGCGTAGGCATGATCAACGCCCTTGACCTGTTCCAGTATCTTCACAAGATCATGCAGTCGAAGGCGATCATCGCGCATGTCGACGCGCCAGTACGAGGATAGGCTGCGCAGTGGCGGCAATTCCGAGCGACGGGCCTTGGCCTCCAGCGCCAACAGTTTTCCGCGCTCCATGCTGTGGATCAATTTGCGCGTGGCCGGCTTGCCGAACTGCTCCAAGGCATTGTGCAGTTCCTTCAACCCGTTGCTCTTTGCCAGTGCCAGCAGGTCTTTGGCGTCCGACTTGTCAACGTTGGCGGCAAGCCGCACGATGACAGAGCCGGTGTGTTCGGGGCGCTTGCCCGGCCGCCCGTGGGCCGGTTGATCGCCGTGCGTTCCGATATCCTTTCGTTTTCCGTTGGTTTCCATGTGTTGGTTTGTTCCGCTCCGGCGTTGTTGCCGCAGCCCCGCAAATCCACCACATCGCCACACCGCAATCCATACCCGGTTCCCGGTATTTCCGGGGCCTTTTCGGGCCCTTTCCGTGCTTTTCTACCCGATCCAGGGTATGCCGCGCGCAGCGGCCTCCACTTCCGCACCCCCGAAAACGGAACAGCCCCGGCCGAGGAGCCGGGGCTATTGCCGTTCAGTGGTGTTGCCGTTAGGCCGCGCGGCGTGATCCGGGGCCTGCGGTCATTCACCAATGATGTCTTCGGCCCGACCGCACGCCCACAGCGCAGGCTTCCTGCAGTCCCGATGCCTCCGGCATAGCGCCCCTACCTTGGACGGCATCGTGAAGCCATCGCACCTTCCACTTCTTCTGCTGATCATGCTGGGCCTGGCGTCCCGTGCGCCAGCGCAAACAGTTCCACAAGTCGCGGAGCCCATACTATCACCGGCTGAGCTGCGCGCCGACCTGCAGCAATTGCGCACCTTGTTGGAGAAGAAGCACCCGGAGCCGTACCGCTACACGTCGCGCGAACGCATGGACCAATGGTTCGACAGCCTGTCCAGCACGTTGAGCGCGCCGATGAGCGCTCGCGCCTTCCTCGCGCGCATCACTACGCTGTACCCGCTGCTCGGCGATGGCCACACGATGTTCCTCCCGGCCGATGACGATGTACAGCACCGCTACCTGCCCATCGAGGTCCTGTTGCACGACGACAGCCTCCTCGTGCGCTGTGACGGCCCGGCCGCAATAGGCGTGCGCTCCGGCGACCGCATCCTGGCCATCAACGGGACCGAAGCACGTGATGTGGTGCGCGCGCTCATGCAACGGCAGATCCGCGATGGCCGCAACACCACCTATCCTGCGTGGATCCTCGATCACTGGTTCCGGTCGTATTTCCGCTTCGCCTTCGGTGAGCCCGCGTCCTTCGACATCCGGCTGCGCACATCCGATGGCGATGAACGTTCATTGCGGTTGCCCGCTCTGCCGATGGACAGCATCAGGCTGCAATGGCGCACCTGTGTTGTTGAAGCATCCGAGGCGATTGAACTCTCCTTTCCGGACAGTGGCATCGCCGTGCTGAAGATCCCCAGTTTCGAAGCGGCGACGCTCGCCAAGGTGAACGGCACAGCCGCACATCAACTGCGCGCGGCATTCGAGCGGATCCGCGCGAGGCAAGTGGAACACCTGGTGCTCGACCTGCGCGGCAACCAGGGCGGCGATCCCGCATTGGCCAAACTGCTGCTCGCGCATCTGCTCACCGAGCCGTTCACGCTGGTGGCTGAAGGACCTTCGAGCGGGACCACGCGACCGGTCGCACTGCCATACACCGGCAAGCTCTACACGCTCATGGACGGCGGGTGTTTCTCCGCCACGGGCATGGTGCTCGCTCAACTGGAATTGCACGGGCGCGGCCTGCTCATCGGCGAAGAGGCTGGCGGCGATCGCACCGTGCTCAGCGGCAGCGCGCGCACCAATGTGCTCAAGCACACAAGAATTGCATGCACCGTTTCGCGCAAGACCTGGCGGCTCGTGCACCGGCCGGACGATGGCCACGGCGTGCTGCCCACGCATCCGGTGAACATCAGCGCCGAGGACCGGATCAGCGGACAGGACGCTCCGATGAACGCGGCCATGCGATCCATCCGCTGCGGGCATTGATCGGTTGCTGAAGCCGCAGTAGTGCCGACGCCGCACGAGGTATTCAGGCTTAGCGCCACCGGGCCGGCGGCCGCGGCAGGTTTGATCCGAGACCGGTCCGCCTGTGCTGCTCTATTGAACGTCAGGCACGTACAAGGGACCACATCGTCACGGCCTCGCGCCGGTCAGCGCCACTCCAATGTGCGCCGCACATAGCTCACCCAACCCGACACCGGAATGCCCCCGTCCAGGTAGTGGTCCGGTTGCACGCCCATCACGTCCATGGGCATCGTCGGCAACCGATGGCTCATGCTCATGGTGTAGCCCAATTCAAAGCAGCCGTCCGGCGAAGTGACCAGTCGCATGTTGGACACATCGATCGAACCCATGGTGGGGTGTCCGAAGAGCTTCACTTTGGCGCTCGTGCGCACATCCAGCAGGAACTGCTCATCGGTACTGCCGTTGCCGCCGTTGCAGATGATGCCCACGCGCAGCGGAAAGGGCAGCACGGCGTGCGAGCTGTCCACTGTCCATGGCTGATCCTCCACCTCCAACCAGGTGTTCAACGCGGCCCGCATGCGCGTGGCGACATCCAGGCATTCGCGCCCATCCTCGGTGCCGCGACCGAACATGTCGGCATAGGCTTCGTAGCCGGCCGCGTTCAGCTCGGTGGCGCGCAGCTTCACGCCCACGGAACGCATGGGGCCGGAACAGAGGTAAGGGATCAAACCCGCGTAGCTCGCATCACTACCACCGGTACCGTTGCGGATGTCGATGATGAAATTCTCCGTGCTGCGGATCAGGGTATCGTTGGCCGCGAGAACGCTATCGATCAATACCTTCTGCCCGAAGGCGAACGAAGGGATGCGCAGGTAGAGCGTGCGATCGCTGAGACGCTCGAGGAAGGGCGTGTTCGCGTTGCCCGTTCGCAGGGTCACTTGTTCCTCCATCGTCAACCCGGCAGGCGGAAGTTCGCGTACCCATAGTCCGTTCATCTCCAGCAGGCCGCCGCTACCGGGAACCAGCCGCACCTGTACCGGCTCCGGACTGTGATCGCCCATGAAGTAGGTACCCGCAAATCCGTCCCCCGTGGCGGCGAACTCCGCCTTCACCTCTCCCGGCTTCCAGTTCGGGTTCGTCGAGGAAAGGATCACGGCCGCATAGGTTCCGGGTTTCGTGGCATCCTTCGTCACCGCTAAGCGATAGGCCCCCAAGGACCAGATCCCTTCCACCGGCTCCCTGCCGTTCGCCTTGCTCCATTGCTTCAGCAAAGCCGCCTCGTTCACCTTGATCGTACGACCCGGTGGTCGCGGCGCGCCACCATTCACCGGTGGTGGGCCCGCCTGTTGCGCAGCCGTGGCCTTCTCGGTCGGTTCGATGCCGATATGGCCGTGCCGGAACCACTGCAGCCAATCGTTGAGCGCTTGCGTGCAGGCGCGCAGGTCCGTGATGCCGGCCACCCGTGCGCGCGACGCCTCGGTGTGCTTGGCGTATTCCGCCGTGCCCTTGCGGTCCACCACGAGCTGGAAACCCGCATCGTTCTCCTCGAAGGTGGTCACCATCCACGCGAAGGTGGTGGGGCAGTCGCAGGTTTGGGCAACCAGCGTGCAGGTGGATGTGAGGGTGACAGCGAAGGCGATCAGCGCACGTGTGAGCATGGTTGCGAAGATGCTGAAGTCGCGTGAACAGGACGCGAACTGTAACATCCGGTCGATCTGTTCGTCATCCGCTCATGGAACGTTCATCCCCCCTTGATCGCAGCTGGACCTTAACCGGCGGTTCCTGTGGCATCGCCGCCGTGCTGGCCTACTTCGGTGCCGCGTTCATTCCGCTGCCGGATACCGCGTCGCTCATCCTCGCCTTCGCCTTCGGGCCGCTGGTGTCCGTCGCGTCCTTGGGACTTGTCCATGCACTGGAGCAGGGCACGCCGCGCGTAGGCATTCGTATGGCCGGCTTCCTCGGAGCGGCCGCTGGCATCACCGTGCTGGCCATGCTCGCCGTGCAGCAGGCGCTCTTCGCCGCGCAAGGCAAGATCACGGAAGGTGATCCCTCGCGTGCATCGTTGATCGCGTTGGGCGACGCCGTCCACTTTGGGCTCGACATCGCGTGGGACTGCCTCATCGCTGCGAGCATCACGCTCTTCGCGATCCACTTCTGGCGCGATTCCAATTTCGGTAAGGTGCTCAGTGTGTTGGGTGTGCTCTGCGGGATTGGCCTCTTCGCCATCAACATAGCCGCATTCCCGCATCCGCCCGACAGCATCGGCCTGCTGGACATGGGGCCGTTCTGCGCGTTGTGGATGTTGATGGTGTACGGGTGGATGCTGCGCGCTGCACGAGCGAGTTCGTGAACGGTGGTCGGCAACTGCGTAGCGCAGCGACTTCCACGAAAGGACCAAGTAGCTCAGCGAGGCGGCGCGAATAGCTTGCCGGACCGCATCTTGCCATCACCGCGGTGCAGTTGCCAGAAGATCATACCGGCCGCCCGATCAGGCAATGCGATGCGATGTTCCGATGCGCCGTTCAAGCGCGCTTGGAGCAGCGTTCGGCCGATGGCGTCCGTGAGCGAAAGCAGTCCCGTTATTCCCTCGGGATCACGGAGCACCAGTAAGTTTTCATCCAGGTAAAGGCGCAGACCGTCAACAAGCGTCGAAGCGCTTTGACCGGTGCTGATGTCGGCATCGAGACGGCCCACCCACAGATCGGGCGTGGATACGCCCACCAACGTATCGGCACCGAGCACCATCGTGGACCCTGCAGTGCCGGCCACGAAGAGCTCTTCACCAACACCGTACGATATGGCCAGCCCTTGGTCGCCCAGCGCGCTGCCGAAGCCCATGGCCGAAAGGAACTGGCCCGCGGTATCGATCTCGGCGACGTACACGTCGTTCATCGCCGGTGCGGGTAGTACGAAGCCTCCCAATGTCGGGGCGTTCACGAAGTAGTTTCCGGTAAGGGCGAGGCGATCACCAGCGGGTGCGAGGTCCATGTCATACACTTCCATGTACGCGACCGATGCCATGCTCAGGGCCCAGAGCCACTGGCCGCTGCCGTCCAGCTTGGCCATCCATCCATCGTTGTTGGCACCGGTGGCCGTGAACTGGAAAGCGCCGAACGTGGCGGTGTTGCGATAGGTGCCGGCCACGTACACGTTCCCCGACGCGTCGGCGCAGATACCGAAGCCTTTATCCCAGTGGCTTCCGCCGCCGCGCACCGCCCACTCCCACGTTCCTGATGAACCGAGACGCGCCACGAAGGCATCGTAGAAGGTGCCGGCCACATTGATGATGTGCGTGCCGAAGGTGCCCGTGCTGTAGCAACGTCCGGTGATCACCAGGTCGCCATCGGGCATCACATCCATGGCGTAGGCATCCACCGAGCTTCCTGAGCTTGTCGCCGTTGCCGACCAACCCTGCACGCCTTGACCGGTGAAACGGTACACCGCCAGATCAGTGCCCCAACGGCAACCCAGCAGGATGTCGTCGTTCGCATCCACCTTCACCAGGAAGCCCTCGGTGCTCACGGGGTCGGCCACCCCGCTCACCCAGTTCCATTGACCCATATGAGAAAGCGCGGCCACGAAGGCTTGCGTACCGAACGGCTGGGCCGCGAGTGATAGGGCGCCGAACTGCGCTGCATCGCCGTTGTGCGCCACCGTGCCGCACACGATGATCTCGCCTGTGTTGCGGTACGCCACGTCGTGGATGGTCACATCCGCGGTGTGATGCGCTTCGGCCGTCCATTGCACGTTGCCATCGGCGGGATCCAGTTGTTGCACGAAGGCATCGCCCTGGCCACTGCTGGTGAGCGTGGTGCCATGGGCATCGATGGTGTTCTCGTAATTCCCCAGCATGTGCACTGCACCTGATGGCGCCCAGGAAACGGAGGCGAACTCGGAACCGGCGCTGCCCGCACCCCATGCCCATGCCCACGTGAGCGATTGCCCGTGCAGGGTGAACGTGAGCGGGACGACCAGAAAGGTGGTGAGCAGCGTGCGCATGAAGGGGATCGGTTGACGGGCAGACGAAGTAAGGTCTATTCGGTTGTCGGCGCGCCGTGAACTTCGTTCCCGATGAATGCCGGTCTATGGATCGGGTAAATGGAAGCGGGTTCATACCAGCAGGCTCAGCGGCTTGCCTTCGTAGGCCTTGAAGCGCTGGGCTAGGGTCGCCTCCTCAATGTTAGTGGGACATCGTCTTTGGGCTGAGCATGCGCATGCTCACCATCCGAAGCTCAGATAGAACAGGCTCTCCTCCTTCCCCCACTTCAGGTAGGCGGTGTATCTGCCGTAGGGCATGTCGGTCACATCCACCCAGGTGCTGGTCTCGCCATCCGGCGGCATGTCCACACGAAGGCTCATCGCCTTGCTCGGTACACCGGTACTGTCCTGAAGGAACAATTCGAAATGGGTGCTCGGCCCGCTGGCGGGGAACTCCAGCAAGTGCCGTGCGTAGTTGGGGTCGCGATCGATGACAATGCCCACTGCACCGGTACGCAACCCGTCCATCTCGAGCGTGAACGAATGGCGTGCGGTATCGTAAAGCGCGAGCACTTCAGCGCGCCGCGATGCCCACAGCGCATCCAAACGTTCGGTGTTCGCGATGCTCTGCGCCTCCTGCACCAGATCGATATTGGTGAACCAACCCTTGCGGAATGGCAGCAGCACAGGTGGACGTGGTGGCACACCGAGCTTGGCGGCCCGCTCCAACATGAGCGTCTCCAAGCGCCCGTCCTGGTTCAGGTCCACGATCATGGTGTCCGTTCCTCGCAGCACGATCAGCTTGTTATCCGGATAACCGAAGATCCGGTCCATTTCCACCACCATCAACGGAGCGCCGTTCACCTTGATGCATGGGGTCAAGCTGCGCGGCTGACCTGGGAAGTGAACAGTCCATCGAGGATCGGTCACGGTCCAATACTGCCCGCGCCCGATGTACTCCACACGGTAGGTGCCCTTCAACGGTGTGAGCGTAGGACCGTCCTCGACGAAGGCGTAGTTGTACCGGAAGGAAAGCCGGTCGTACTGCGCTCCGGCATCGACGCAACCGGTAAGGAGCAGGAAGATGAGAAGGTGGCGCATGGTGCAACGGTACACCGAAGATGCGGAGAGGTTCGTTGAGGCCGATCGGTCAACGACCCGTCAACGGCGTGCAGATAAAGCACTGGCGGGCGCTACTTCCCGAACACCGTGCTCCGGTGGTACTCCAAGTATTCGGCCTTGGGGCCCGCCGCCTCGGCGGGAATGGTCAGTGGCTTGTCTTCGTAGTTCTTGAAGTTCTGGCTCACGGTCGCTTCTGCGAAGTGGTCGCGGAGCGACTGGGCACACACTAGGCGTAGGTCGGTATCGAAGGTGATGAGGCCGCGGTCGGAGGCGCGGTCGTGGAGGGCGTTGAGGGCGATGCCGTTCTGGGTATCGAGGCGGTGCTCTTCGGCCGCGTTCCACGGAATGATGTGCGAGGCTACCAGAAGCTCGCGCACGGCAAGGCCCGTGACGGCGCAACGGCCTTGATAGGCGTTGAGCACCGCTTGGCGGAAGTAGCGTTGACCGCGCCGGACCTTCACCGAAGCTGTGCTCTCGGTGGGGCCATCGGGAACGCGCAGCACTTTGCCATCCGCTTGCACTTCGATGGGTGCGTCGGCGTCGCCGGTCATCAGTTGGGCCAGGAGTGCCTCACTCTCCGGGGCCAGTTCGTTCAGGTTGGCGTGGTACTCCGCCCACATCGCCCGGTCGAACTCGCTCGCACCTTCCAGTCCCTTGCGACCGGTCTTGCGGAACTCGGGATCGATGGAAGCGAGGTTGCTGAGCTTCATGGGCAGCGCGGAAGGCTTGCGCCCCATGCGCTCACTGATCTCCACGAGCATCTTGTTCTTCGCGTGGAACTTGCCGAAGGCCACCTTGTGGTAGAGGTTCAGCGCGATCAGCAGTTGCGAGCGGGTCCAGTCGGTGCGGGTGGGCATGGAGTGAGTCTTTGGCTCGCCAGCACTCTACTTAAACTCCTCTGAGTAATCCACGGCCGCATAAACATCTTCAAGCGCAGAACGCAGCTTATGGAAGGTGGTCTCAATGAAGCCCTCCGTGTAACCCAGGTACTCTATTCCCGATAGGTCGGAAACCTCATTAATGTCCACCGACTGTTCCTTCAACAGAACAACGCCATGCACGCCGGTCCCCTTATGTAGCTTGCGGAACACAGGCCGACATTCACCGATCTCAAGAATGACGTTCTGTCGTGTACGGGCCTTCCCATTCGCCAGCCGGTCATCGGGGGACATAATCGCGACGGCGCAATCAGATGCTTCTATCGCTCGACGGACCTTCTTGTTCAGCACGTCTCCGGTGTAGACTTCCTTGATGACTATGGCATCGTAGTCCAGGTCATCCTTAATGAAGCGTTCGACCTTCCGCCAATCCTCAGACCGACCGTGAATGATGAACACCGTGAACTCGTGTTCGTCGCCGTCACTATCGAGGTAGGTCGTGTACTTCGGCATCGCACTACGAATACGGACCCATGAACCTTGGCCCATTCAGATGCTGCAAGTGTTCAGGTCTATCAGCGGTCCACACTTCAGTCTCGTAAGCGATCTGGTCGGCGTACTTCGCATGGGCCTTGCGCGTGAGGAAGGCCGTGACATACACTATGCCCGCCTTGCAGCCTTTGAGCAACTTCTTCAGTTCCATCAAGCGCAGTTCGCTGATCGGTCCCGAGCTATGCACGGCCTCAATCACATAGAGCCACTTCTTCGATTTGCTGTACGCAATGATGTCCGGAAGCTCGTCATGCGACAAGTCGAAGAAGCCCAATTCCTTCAGGCGTTCGCGCTCGATGTGCAAGAGCTTGTTGGATGTGTCGCCGACATACAACACCTCGGCTCCATTGCCCCAGAGCGGAAGGAACTGTTCGATGATGGCTTTCTGAAGTTCGTTGTGCTTGCCCAATGACAGTTCCAACTTCCCACCGCCTGGGAGTGTGACCGGAATGCGCTCCATGTCGCGCTTGCGCAAAAGCGATTCGGCCAGGCTCGGACGGTTCTTGTTGAAGGCGGCAAGGTTCTTTGCCCAAGCTGGTGTTCCGTACGTACGGATCAGCGCGGCGAAGTCCGGCGCAAGTGCATAGCCGCGTGTCGGGTCATTGGTTGCTCGACCTGGGTTGTCCCCGCTGTTGACGATGACGCCCGCTACTACTGCCAGCTTCAAGTCTTTCCGGCGAACGTCGTCGTACGAACCAGACGAGATGTTCTCCTCGAAGTGCTTGTTCACGAAGGGTATCACTTCGCGTGTCTTCAGGTGGCGACCGTCCTTCACGCTCTTTGCCGCGCTCCACTTCTTGGTGACGCCCGCCACAGCCATCATGCAAGCGGCCATGCGTTCACGGCGGCGGATCGGTTCCGCAGCAGCCGGGATGCCCACAGCGATCAAAATGTCCAACGCTTCATTGAGCACGCGCTTCACGGCGGCGCTCTTCGTGGTCTCCGGCAGATAGTCCTTCATCAGAACAAAGAAAGTTCCCGGTTCGGCTTCACCTTGCTCCGCTTGATGGCCTTCGCATCACCGGCCGGAAGCGCATAGCACGCCTTCACCGCTTGGGCGATGTGGTACGCAAGCATCGGCGGTACCGCGTTACCGATCTGATTGAACTGCTGCGTTTCATTGCCCTTGAACTCGAAGTGGTCGGGGAAACTCTGCAAGCGTGCAGCCTCGCGAACGATCACGCGGCGACGACGGCCATCCGCCAAACGAACGCGGTGCATGTCGCCAGTAGCGCCAGCGAGGTTGCGGCAAGTGAGCGTGCGCGCCGGACGATCCGCGTAGAGGTCGCGCGGGTTGATGCAGTGCGAAGCCTTCTCGTACTTGGCCACGTAGGCGTCCATCGCTGCGTTGAGGAACTTGCTCTCGGGCGGCACGGTGTGCATCAGATCGCCGATTGCCTCGCCGACGGTGACCTTTTGCTTCTCCTTGGCCGGGAAGGTGAACGATGACCGATGGCCGACAACGAAAAGTCGCTCGCGGTTCTGCGGCACACCGTGGTTCACGGCGTTCAGAAGCTTGTAGTCCACGAGGTAGCCCAGCTTGGCGAACTCCTCCAGGATCAGCTCGAAGTACCACTTGTTGCTATAGAGCAGGCCGCGCACGTTCTCGAACATGAACACTTTGGGTTGGAGCCGCTTTACCGCATCAATGAAGATGGGAAAGCCGTCGCGGGCGTCCTCGATGCCGCGCTGGTTACCGCCCACGCTGAAGGGCTGGCATGGCGGACCACCGATCACGATATCTGCTTGTGGAAAGTCGAAGCCGACCTCCAGCTTCACGGCGTAGCACTCGCTGCCCAGGTTGTGGCGGTAGCTCTCGGCTGCCGGGCCGTTCATCTCGAAGCCGATGGTCTTGAAGCCAGCGGCCTCAAAGCCCAAGGCCAAACCGCCGCAGCCCGCGAACAGGTCCAGCACCACAGCCTCTTCCGTGTGGCACGGAACCAATATCTCGTTGATCTCCTCGATGTATCCCATCTCACGTTGCCGACTTCCTTGGCGATCGGCGTGGTGACAAAGTAAGGGTCAGCCTGCATCCTGGACGAGGCTTATGTGATCGCGCCGACGAGGTATCGGGCGTGGGCAAGGTGAAAATAAAGCGGTCGATTCTCACTTCCTTCTGTCCCTGGCCGGTCTTTGGAGCAAACTGCGCTGCTCGTCGAAGAAGTGCTCCAAAGCCTTCCTGTCCTTCAGAGATGGGTCGGACTTGAGCCTTTCCCCAAGAGTCTTGAGGATTTGCCTCACGCGCACTGGCGGTTGGTCATGGAAGGCCTTCACCTTCTCATGCACAATCTTGCTCACTTCCTTGGGCATGTGATAGCTGAGGTTTACCCCCAGCATGGTCGGGAAGATCATGTTATAGGCCTCATCGACATCACTCGAGCTTGGCATGAGTGCGATGTAGTTGTACACAAAGTCAGGCCTTATGTAACAGCTCACGCGATACTTGTCCTTGTTGAGAACCTCTTGAATCGCGCGATAAGTTGAGGTGTCCTTTGACAACCACCAGGTGCTGTATCCAAATATCCCTCCTTCACTCGCTTCATTGTTCTTCTCGCGCAAGTAGTATATCGCGAGCATCATCTCCGAGTCGTTGATAGCCTTCTGCTCGGATTCCTTCTTCACGGCCAGTGCTTCCACTAGCTTCCTCTTCTCCTCCTGATCCACCTTGATGTTCCAGGACTCGTTGGAGATGAACTTGATCCCAAATTCATCCTGGATGTAGCCAATGAGATCAGCCTTAGCTGTCCTTAGAGTCGGATCGAGGAAGAAATTCAAGAATTCGTTGAAGCTCCGGACCTTCCCATTCCGCTTTGAATAGAAGTACGCTCGGACTAGTATTTCGTCAACGAAGAGGAATTCGCTGTCGTCCGAAGTGTAGAACTCTTCCAGGCCTTCAAAGCTCTTCTTGTACTTGTTCTTTACCATTCTGAAATGAGACACAAGTTCGTCCATCAAGGTCTCGTTGATGAACATCTCTATTCCAGCTCGTTTAGCACCCTTCAAGAGATTCCAATGCCTACGATTGCCTTCTGGGAGAAAGAACTCCGACAGCGCAGGGATAATGATTGAGTTGTCGACGAACACCTTCAGCTTCGAGGACATTGACTCGAAGTATGTTGTCAGCTTCGGTTCCCAGCGAAGCATGAACATCATCAAGTAGGTATTGGCCAAGCTCTTCAGGAACTGCCTTTGCTCCGCAGACCCATGGTAGACTATGTCGCGAATGGCAAGATGCAAGGCCGTCTTAACCGCCTGCCAATTCTTGGGTTGTACGGAACTCGATTCAACCGAAGCTGCTATTACCTCCTTGAGATTCTGCTCTATGACCGCCGTACTATCCTGGTTGACGACGAAGTTGCTGAACTCTAGCCCTTGCTTCTTGAATATGTCTACGAGCACCTTAGAAATCAACGCTTCAATCTTGTAGACCGTCACCTCATTCTCATCGAAGTAGCGTCGAATGGTCTTCTCCGTTTGCTTATAGAACTCTTTGTAGAGTCGCTCGTCTCCTAAGTTCCGCTGTTCAATCTCAAAGCGCGTTTCAAATGGAAGACAGTACGCCAACTTGCCGACGTGGAACTGGATCTTCCTTGGCTTCTTAGCCAGCTCAACTAGCCTCTGAGAGACCTTCCCATCGATGAGCTTAGAGTCAAAGGAGACGTGCTGCTTGATCCTCTCTTTAATCTGCTTCTCCGTAAGAAAAATACCTTTGTCAGGATCCGTGCCTTCTAGAGCATACATTATCAGAGTATCGCAAATCAGATTGTCGACGTTATTGTTCTTGCGGTCATAGTTAAGTCGTTGGCTTAGGAAGACATAAAGACGGCTGTCTTTGTCCAAATTGGCCACTGTGACATTGAAGCCCGGTTGGCTATACTGGTGCAGATTGTGATCCACAAACGTGTGGTATGCCGCTATTACTCCAGCGTTTTCAGCACATCTGGCCACAAACCACTTGATGTCGTGTATTGACACCTGAACGCCTTCGTACTCCGCCTCTATCTCGTCAATCAGGCTATCCCCATTTGTGACCTTGCGGTTTGTCACATAGACGAACCTGTCGCAAGCCTTCTTGTTCTTCTTCAACTTGCCTAGCGTCTCTCTGATTTTTCCCGGTGTGTCCTTCTCTGTCGATGTCTGAACGATGGTCTTCTCCTTTCCCTTTCTGTGAAAGACGTGCTGATAGCCATCTACCCCCTTGTCACCTGAGCCTCCAACGGGGATGAACTCCCATCCATTCAGCGCACTTAAGAACGCAAGTGCAAAGGCCTCAAATACGAAGCCGTCATCAATCTTTTCGATTGCGTACTCAAAAGCCCTGGGGTCAATTGTCGACATTTCTGAATGCATGATTGATAGATGAGCTGCCGGTGGAAACTACATGTTCCTTCTATACTGCCCCCCCACCTCGAACATCGCCTGCGTCAGCTGCCCGAGGCTGCAATACTTCGTCGCTTCCATCAGCACGGCGAACATGAACCAAGTATAGCCGTTTGGCAATTATGGCCATTGGTGTGCACTCCCCTACTCCTTGGTTACCACGGCCCTGCCGAGCACTGCGCCCTGCGGCGCGCGCAGCACCAGCACGTAGGCGCCGCGGCCCAGGCCGCTCAGGTCGATGGGGTCGATGGTATCGTTGGCACTGCTACGGCGCGTGTACTGAATGCAGCCGCGCAGGTCCAGCACGTCGATGCTGTGCTCCGCTGTGCCTTCGGGCAGTTGCAGCCACACGCGGTCGGTGGCCGGGTTGGGGTAGGCCAGCAGTTCGGCGGGCGGGCGTTGGCAGTGCACCGTAACGGCATCGAAGACCTCGCTGGTGCCATCGCGGTCCACCTGGCGCAGGCGGTAGAGCACGGTGGCCTCGCTGCGCGGCTGCGGGTCGGTCCAGTGGTAGTGCAGCAGCGCTTGACTATCGCCGGCGGCAGGCGCCTCGCCCACGTCTTCCCAGGCGTCGACACCCGCGCTGCGCTGCACCGTGAAGTGACTGCTGTTGCGCTCGCTGGCGGTGCTCCACTGCAGCTGCGGTGTGCCGCCCGCGCATTCGCCGCGGAAGTCGACAAGCTCCACCGGCAGCACGGTGATCGGACAGCCTTGGTTCCAGATGCAGTAGGCGTTCCACTTGCGTGTGGTGGCGGTGAACAACCACACCCGGTTGTTGGTGTAGCAGAACCGGAACTGGCTATGCGTTACGGCCGATGCGGGCAATTGGCTCTGGCCCGTGAACGCACCGGTGGCCCGGTTGAAGAGCAGCACGCGCTTGGCCACATAGTCCAACAGCCCGATCTCGTAGCCGACTTGCCCGGTCCAGATGATGCTCTCGGTGTTGACATTGGCGAAGGAGGTGCCGGTGAGGACGAGGGTTTGCACGAGCGCTCCTGTGGCGCGGCTGCGGAACTGCACGCTGGTGGTGGCGGCCGCGTACGACAGCACCTCGCCGAGCACGGGGTCGAAGGCGGAACAGGACTGCACGGTGGCCTGCAACTGGCCGGGGAAGATGATGGTGGAGGCACCGGTGGCGCACGAGGCGGCATCGATGCCGAAGGTGGCCCAGCCCAACGCGCCGAAGCAGTTGCGCTCGATGGTGTTGGTGGCCGGGTTGTACCACATGCCACGCGAGTCGATGCCCGCTGTGGCCGTGCACACCGAAGTGCTGCTGCCGGCCACCCACGTTTCCAACGGGAAGGCGGCATTGCCCGGGCGCAGGGAGTAATACCGTGCCTTCACCGGGTGCCACACCACCGTAGCGTTGCTGTTGGCTCCGGTGCTGGTGAAGATCAGCGAGTCGGGGAGCTTGACGGCGTTGGCGGCGGGCGTCCATTGGCCCGTGGCGCCGTGCGCTGCGAGCAGGAGGACCGGAAGGAGGAGGCGCGGCGTGCGGGACATGGGCAGTGCGGCGGTCAAAAGGAGCCCGCACCGACCGGCCCGGCAATACCGGAAAACCGTGAATTCCGTGCTATTCCACCACGGGGCCTTCCACGCTGACGGTGGTGCCGCGGCCCGGCGTGCTATCGATGCGCACCACGGCACCGATGGACGCGGCGCGCGCGCGCACATTGTCCAGCCCGATGCCGTGCGCCACGCTATTCGGGTCGAAGCCGCGGCCATCGTCGCTGACGATGACGCTGATGCGGCCGGGCACGCGCGTGATGCCCACGCTGAGCTCGGTGGCCTGCGCATGCTTCAGCACGTTGCTGATGAGCTCCTGCACGATTCGGTACACGGTGATCTCGCGGCTGCGCTCCATGCGCTGCTCCAGTCCGTGCATGTTCAGTTCCACGGCCAGGCGGCCGTGCACGCGCACGCTGTCGCAGAGGTCTTCCATGGCCTTCACCAGCCCGAAGCGCGCCAGGGTAACGGTGATCATGTCGTGCGAGATGCGGCGCACCTCGCCCACGGCCTCGTCCAGCAGGCGGTTCACCTTGCCGTACTGCAGGCTCTGGTCCTGGCGCACCTGGTGCACCTCGCCTTCCAACGCGCCCACTTGGTGCTTGATGGCGCTGAGCATGCTGCCCAGGCGGTCGTGCAGGTCCTTGGCCAGGCGGTCGCGCTCCTTCTCCTGCCCTTCCATCATGGCGTTCAGGGCGTCCAGTTCGCTGCGGCGCATCAGCTCGTCCACGCGCTGCTGGTGCACGATGCGTTCCTGCGCGGCGGTGCGCTGGCGTTCGCGCAGGGTGCGCCACAGCAGCAGCGCGATGACGGTGGCGGCGAGCACGGCGGCCACCAGCGCCACGCGTTGCACGTTCTTGCGGCGGTCTTCGGCGGCGGCCAGCTCCAGCGCCTGCTGCTGCTCGGCAATGCGGTGCTCCTTGCGTTCGGTCTCGAAGCGCACGTCGGCCAGCGCCATGCGATCGCTGAAGCGCGCTTTCTGCAGCGAGTCGTCCAGGTAGTTCATGTAGGCGGCCTGCTCCAGCGCTTCGGGGCAGCGGCCCATGGCCTCGTACCATTCCCACAGGCGCGCGCGGATGTCGACTTCCACCGTGCCCTGCTGCAGTTCCTGCGAGGTGCGCAACGCCTCGGTGCGCGTGGCGATGGCGTCCTCGCGGCGGCCCATGTCCCACAGCGAGTTGGAGAGGTATTGCTGCACGCGCGCCACGCCCTTGCGGTCGTTCACGCTGCGGCTGATGGCGATGGCCTCGCGGTAGTGCGCCACGGCGGTGGTGTGGTCGCCTTGCTCGGTGGCCACGAAGCCGAGCTGGCTTTTGATGCGCGCCCGCAGTTCGGGACTGCGGTCGCCCAGGACGGTGAGCATGCTGTCGTACAGGTGCTGCGCCCGATCGAAGCGTTGCAGCGTGGCCGCCACGCCCGCCAGGTTGTTGATGCAGTTCTGCGCGATGGGGTCCCAACCGCCGCTGGTGGCGCACGCCAGCGCGCGCGTGAAGTCGTCCCATGCTTCCTCGTAGCGCTCCTGCGCATAACGGATGCGGCCCATGTTGATGCGCACCAGGCAGGTGCCGCGTCCGTAACCACTGCGGTCGGCGAGGCGCTGCGCTTGTGCCAGCGCTTGCAGGGCGGCTTCGTCGTCGGCGAGCTCGTAGTGCAGTTCGCCTTGCACCACCAGCAGGTCGGTGCGCTCGTGCGGCAGTGCGGCGCTATCGGCCAGGGCAAGGCCGCGCGCCACATCGGCCAGGCCGGCCTCGGTATCGCCCGCCCAGTTGTGCACCAGCGCACTGAACTTGTAGGCCACGGCCTGGGCGCGCGCTTCGGCGGGCGGCGATGCGTGCAACACGCTATCGAGCAGCTGGCGGCACGGCACCATGTTGTCCGTGCGGTACTCCACAATGGCCGCAGCGAGCAGGCCGAGGTGGGCGTCGGCGCCGCGGGCCTGCGCCAACGCGGTGGCCAGCGTGCGGAGCGTGGCCACATCGCCGCGCGCGGCGGCATCCTGCACGCGCTGGTACGTGGCATCGCCGGGCGCGCCATACACCACCGGCAACACGCACAGCACCAGTGCACAGGCCAACATGCGCGCCCCTTTACCGATGGTGTGGACGAGAGGAACGCGCATGGCCGTGGTGCTACTTCTTTCCGCCTTGCAGCTCACGCTCGGTGCGCACCGCTGTGGCCCGCGCCCGCCTGATGTCCTTGAGCAACTGCTGCCGTTGCATGTCCACATGGTTCATACGGCCCTTGGCGGTGAACTGTGAGAGCACCGTGACCTTCCCTTCTTTGAAGCAGAGGTCGGGCCGTTGTGCGCACTTGTCCAGGAGCTTGTTCCACTCTTGCATCAGGGTATCCATCTCGGCCCTCACTTCGCACGCCCCTGCGTACTTGTCGCATGGCGTCATCTTGCGACGTTCGTCGTCGCAGCGTTTCTGCACGGCCAGCTTGTCGTTCTGCGGGAAGCTGGCATGCGGGTTCTCCCAGCACGAACCCGGGTAGCCGAGGAAGGGGTCGTCCGGCCGCTCCTCCAGCAGCACACCGTACCGGATGGAGTCCAAGCGGCATTGCAGCATCGGGTACACGTTCATCGGATAGTCGATGGCCGCCGTGCTGCGCACACTGGAGAACGGTTCCGCTGCGGACGTGTGCACCGAGATGAAGTAGTTGTGCAGCTGGTCGGCGGCGGCCAAGCGCAAAGCCTGCACGCGTGCGAGATCGTGGTCGAAGAACTCGGGCAAGCCCTCGTTCACGGCCCACATGTCCGCTTCGTACTCGCTCACGTACACGCCCTCCTGCTCGTAGTTCACACCGTGCCCCAGTTCGTGCAGTAGCATGAACAGCATGAGTTCCCAACGCACCGCGGGATCCACCACGAAGCGCCGCGGCACCGTCAACCCTCCTTCCACCCCACCGCCGGGCCTGCCAGGGGCCATCACTGGATAGTTGTCACCGGCTTCCACAGCGGCCAGCAGGCCTAGCTCGAAGCCATCGAGGTCCACAACGCCGCTCTCCGCAACGCGCTGCATGAGGCGCACGAGCATGGCATCGTAAACGCAAAGGCCGGACATGTCGGTATAGGGTACGGTGTCTTCGTTCAGCACCACCACATAGGGGCTGGCGGTGTTGCTGTAGGCCATCGGCTTCCGGGTCTGCGCATAGCGCCGTAGGTTGCTGGCTTTGGCCGAGTCGCGGGCGGCCTTCAGGTCCATCACCTGCTTGTAGGGCATCAGTTCCAGTTCCGTGCAGCGGCAGGTGCAGAATCCGCCGTTCCCGTCCTTCATCAGTACGGTGTTGTTGCTCGGCAGCACTTCACGGCATAGGCGCTGCGCAACCAGCGACTGCTCGACTTTCTCCGAGCAGGGCGGCTGCGCTACCGCTCGGAGCGGCTGCGCCAGGGCCAGCACCAGCCCCGGCAACAGGATAACGCACCTCATTTGCGCTTGCCCGGGCGGGCCGTGCTCAGGAAGACGTTCTTCCTCTGGCCGCGCACGGAGCCGCGGTACTTGGCTTTCTTCCACTTTGCATCCTTCGGACCACCACCACCACCACCGACCATGGTGTATTTGTCGCGTGGGCGGCGCGGCACACCGTCGATCTTGAACTCGACCTCGATCTTCACATTGTTCGTTTTGGGAATGCCGGTGTCCCAGTGATCGGTCATGGCGCTCGTTTCGCGTATGTCGCTGCTGTAGGCCAGGAGGAACTCGACCGTTGTTGTCATGTTGGTCGTGGTGGTGATCACCGTTGGGTTGGTGGACACGAGCCGGTAGCCGGCTGGGCGGTACACGGCAAGCTGGTAGTTGGCCTGGCCGCTGGCCATGCTGGGAACAAGGATCTCTGATGTCATGGTGGTGGTGGTTTAGGTGTTTGGGTTCAGGCGGGTGCTTGCATGTCCCAACCACGCTCCATGGCGTACTTCACCAGGCCGGCGGTGTTGCGGACATCCAGTTTGTGCATGATGTTCCTGCGGTGGGTTTCCACCGTGTCGAGGCTCAGGAAGAGCATCTCGGCGATCTCCTGCGTGGTGTGTTCGGCCAGGATGAGGCGCACCACCTGCTGCTCGCGTTTGCTCAGCGGGTGGTAGCCGTTCTCGCCGCGGCGGTCCTTGTAGCGATCGCCGTGGTCCATGATGCGGCGCAGCTCGGGCGCAACGTGCTTGCGCCCTTCCAGGATGTCCGCGAGCGCGGCACGCAGTTCTTCTTTGCCGGCGTTCTTCAGCAGGTAGCCGAAGGCCCCGGCCTCCATCACCTCCAGCACGAACTCCTTGTGGCCGTACATGCTCAGGATGAGCACCCGGCTCTCGGGACTTGCCTTGAGGAGGTGGCGCGTTGCCTCGATGCCGTCCATGCCGGGCATGTTCACGTCCATGATCACCAGGTCGGGCTTCACCTCGCCGGCGGTCTTCACCGCGGCTTGCCCGTTGGTGCACCGCCCGACCAGTTGCACATTGGGCACGGTGCCCAGCAGGGCCTCCAACCCATCGAGCATCATGGATTGGTCGTCTACCAGCAACAGGGTGGCCACGTTCGGGATCGGCATGCGGCAAAAGTGCCTGTGGCCGTACGTGGTGAAAATACCGGAAAACCGGTATCTTTTGAGGTGGCTGTTCAGGGCAGGAAGGCAACCGCTTCAGAGGTCATCGCTCAGCAGCATCACGTACTCCTCCGGTACTTCCCCCGGATGCAGCCGCGCTCACTCCAACACCACGCGCTGCGTGTGGCGCCCCTGCGGAGTGTTGTAGCTCACGAGATACAGTCCACGCGCCAAGCTGCCCACGTCCACCACTTGTTGCGTGTCTCTGCCAGGCACCTCCAGTGCCGAACGACCCATTGCATCGATGAAGCGGATGAGGCCTGCGCCAGAAACCGTGCGGATGGTCAACCGATCGGTGGCGGGCACGGGCCAGAGCACGGGGCCAGGGGCATCCACCGCGCTGGTGTGTGTGATGAGCGCGCCGAGCTTCACCACCCAGATATCGGCAGTGGAGGCGCCGTGCGAGCCCACCACATCGCCATCGTTGGACAGTGTCCTGCCGGCCACCAGCACACCGCCGTCGAGGGGTATGGCCACGGCACTGGGCTCATCGAAGTTGCTGCCGCCGCGCAGCAGCTGCCAATCCACTGTGGTGCCGGTGGCGTCGAGGCCCGCCATCCAGAAGTCGCCGCCGCCGAGCTGCGTCACCGTTGCATCGCCATCGGTGGAGGTCATCCAACCGGCGAGGGCTATGCGGCCATCGGTGCTTTCGCAGGCCACGAAGCGGGCATCGGTGCCGGAGCCGCCCAGGCAACGCTCCCACACCACGGCGCCCGTGGCGTCGAGCTTCACCAACCAACCGTCGGGCGCAGGGCTGCCCATCTCGTAGCCGGTATGCCAGGTGGCCACATCGCCATCGCTGGAGGTGGTTTGCCCTGCAAGCAGGAAGCTGCCATCGGCCATGGCCTCCAGGCTCAAGGAGGATTCCATGAGCGAGCCACCGAGACAGGTCTGCCACAGGAGGCTGCCGGTGCTGGAGAGTTTCACCACCCACACATCGTGCTGGCCGTGGTTGCCCACCACATCGCCATCGGTGCTGCTGGTGATGCCTGCCGCCAGGTAGCCGCCATCGGGGGCGGGCACAATGCGGTTGAAGCCGTCGCTGGCGCTGCCGCCGTAGGTGTTCTGCCATTGCAGGCCGCCGCCAGGGCCCAGCTTGGCCACCCAGGCATCGCCGTTGCCGTGCTGTGTGGTGTTGATGTCGCCATCGTCGCTTGCGGTGCCGCCGCACACAATGAACCCTTGGTCGCTGGTACGCCGGATGTCCATGAAGCCCTCGGCCGATGTGCCGCCGTAGGTGTGTTCCCACACGATGGCCTGGTTGGCATCCAACTTCACCACCCACGCATCGGCCGAGCCTTGGTTGCTGCCCACGTCGCCATCGGAGGAATAGGTGCGGCCCACCAGCACGCACTGGCCGTTGAGCAAGGGCAGCACGCCCATGCCCACATCGCTGCCGGTGCCGCCCAGCGCGGCCTGCCACAAGAGCGTGCCGCTGGCATCCAGCTTCAGTACCCACGCGTCGTGGTCGCCGTGCGCGCCGGTCACATCGCCATCGTTGCTCAGCGTATTGCCCACGATGAGGCAACCGCCATCGTCGGTGGCGCGCATCATCAGTGGCTCATCGTCCGAGGTGCCGCCCAAGGCACGCGTCCATTCCACGGTGGGTGCCTGCGCGGCGCACAGAGCCGCGGCCAGAAACAGGATGTTGGTGCTGAGGAGGCGTTGCATGGCGGGTGGGGTTGAAGCAGCACGAAGGTGCTTCCAACCTATCCCGCTGCGCGGGGTGCGAAGCGCGTGATCTGCACGGTGCCGTGTGGAGATGACGGGAGGAATACGCCTTATATGTTCCTACGATACTGACCGCCTACCTCGAACGACCTGTCCCGCCTCCGCGGGATCGCCGCCATCAACTGCCCCAGCGAGCAATACTATCGCCTTCATCAGCACCGCGAACATGTTCTCATTTCGCCCAGATCCATCGGCGTAGCAATTCAGCACCCACATGTGCCACCGCGACGATGAGGATCGGAGCTCCGCTCCACTCCTCCTTGACCACATGCGGCAACCACGCGGGGAGAATAGGCGTGGCCATCCAGTAGATCAGAACGGTGGATGGATAGAGGAGGACTTCCAAGAGCACTGGCCGGGTTCCTTTTATGGTGAGCAACGAGCCCAACAACGCGCTCAGTGGATAGGCTCCCACCTCTAACAGACCGGTGCCGATGGCCGACAGGATAACCGCTTCCGGGAGAATGGAGCGATCGCCCGTCCACCAGAGACAAACGCCAACCGTTCCAAACAGCCATCCCAATGCATGAACACCCAGACATTGTAGGAACCACTTGCCCATGGTCGGTCTCTCGCGTCGTCCGATGTCTTACATGTTCCTTGTGTACTGACCTCCAACCTCAAACATGGCAGCGGTCAACTGGCCGAGGCTGCAATACTTCGTCACCTCCATCAGCACAGCGAACATGTACTCGTTCTTGATGGCCGCTGTTCGCTCGTCGTGCCTTCTCGACTCTTTGCAACGATCCTCATCATCGAATGCTCAGTTTGAAGTCACCGCCCATATAACACGCCCCCATGTGCACATGGAATTCGCCGGGCCGATAGCTAATGTCCCATGGGCGACCAATTCCGTCGAAACGGAAGGACTCGTTGAATACCGTATCGGAGCTTACCGCATCAACGATCAGGTACGAGGTGACCGTCCCTCGGGAAGGCAAGAGCAGAATGTGCTTGCCGCAAGTGCCATTCCTTACGATCATCGTGTCCTGGAAAGGACGGTAGTGCGCTCGGTTCGCTTCGGTTAATGGCGCGCTCCGCAAATGATAGATGCAGGTATCCGAGAAAGGCGTAGGCACCGCATGTGAAGGTGCATGGTTGGCATTGTCGCCCAAGAGCAGTGCTCCGATCAGTACAAGTGCGATGACCTGGGCGTACATCGTATGGCTACATGTTCCTCCGATACTGCCCTCCCACCTCGAACATCGCCGCTGTCAGCTGCCCCAGCGAACAATACTTGGTAGCCTCCATGAGCACCTCGAACATATTCTCATTCCTGATCGCCGCCTGCTGCAGATCCTTGATCGCCTTTGCCGCTTCCTCGCTGTAGGCCGAGCGCAGGTTCTCCACCGTGGCGATCTGCGCCTCCTTCTCCTCCTCGGTGGCGCGGATCACCTCCTTCGGCAGGACGGTGGGTGAACCCTTGCTGCTGAGGAAGGTGTTCACCCCGATGATGGGGTATTCGCCGGTGTGCTTCAGCGTTTCGTAGTAGAGGCTTTCCTCCTGGATGCGGCTGCGCTGGTACATGGTCTCCATGGCGCCGAGCACGCCGCCGCGTTCGGTGATGCGGTCGAACTCGGTGAGCACGGCTTCTTCCACCAGGTCGGTGAGCTCTTCGATGATGAAGCTGCCTTGAAGCGGGTTCTCGTTCTTGGCCAGGCCCAGCTCTTTGTTGATGATGAGCTGGATGGCCATGGCGCGGCGCACGCTTTCCTCGGTGGGCGTGGTGATGGCCTCGTCGTAAGCGTTCGTGTGGAGCGAGTTGCAGTTGTCGTAGATGGCGTAGAGCGCCTGTAAGGTGGTGCGGATGTCGTTGAAGTCGATCTCCTGCGCGTGGAGGCTCCGCCCGGACGTCTGGATATGGTACTTGAGCATCTGGCTGCGCTCGTCGGCACCATAGCGGTGCTTGAGGGCCTTGGCCCAGAGGCGGCGCGCCACGCGGCCCATCACGGCGTATTCGGGGTCCATGCCATTGCTGAAGAAGAAGCTCAGGTTGGGCGCGAACGCGTTGATGTCCATGCCCCGGCTGAGGTAGTACTCCACGTAGGTGAAGCCGTTGGCCAGGGTGAACGCGAGCTGCGAGATGGGGTTGGCGCCGGCCTCCGCGATGTGGTAGCCGCTGATGCTGACGCTGTAGAAGTTGCGGACCTTCTGCTCGATGAAGTACTGCTGCACATCGCCCATCAAACGCAGCGCGAACTCGGTGCTGAAGATCGTTGTTCTGCGCCTGGTGGGTATGCCCGCCCTGAGCTTGTCGAAGGGTTGGGCGTGCCCCGGCTCAAATGCAGCCGGGTCGCGTGCTACGCTTTAGCCGGACTTGCCGGGCCAGCGGCTGCGGCACTGCGGGGGCTCCTTCGTCGCCTCCTCGCTGCTCGTAGCCGCAAGGCCCTTCCTGCGCCGGGCTGCCGCTTCGCCCGCTCACGCGTTGAACCCTGCACCGGCCAAATGATAACGTCCCGAACCGAGCTGGTATTCACTTGTGAACAGCGTTACCGATGAACCATGAAACCGACCATTGAGTTTTCAACTGCTGCGCGCCACATATCAACTTGGCCGCTACATTCGAATTGTTAATACCAACGGCCATGACCAAGCGTACACCCCTCGGAGTCCTGAAAGCCACGTTCGTCCTCTGCGCTCTGCTGACGGCCGGACCACTTGTGGCTGCGATCCTCACCGTGTCGAACGACCCAAACCGTCCGGCGATGTACACGGACGTCATAACGGCCCACAACGCTGCAAATGACAATGACACCATCTTCCTCTTCGGTACTCCAAGCGGGATCATGGGGTCAGGCAACATCACAAAGCCGCTCTACATAATTGGTAACGGCTATGACCCGAATCAGCCTAGTCTTAGAAGCAGGCTCTCGATCCTGACGTTGGACCCATCGAGTTCGGGTACTGTGCTTGAGGGGTTGTATATGGCTCGCCTGGTGGTCAACGGAACCGCTACGGTTCGGAACTGTGAGGTCCGCTTCACCTCGGGCGTTCAGTCGTTGATCACAATTGGCACTTCAGGTCAGTTGACAGCGACGAATAATCTGTTCGTGCGCGATGAGAACGGCCTTTCGACGGGATTCTTCACGATCGATGCGAACACGAACAACACGCTTGGGCAGCTCTTCCATAACAACGTCATCATCTTCAACAACCACAACGGTGGTGGCAACAACTGCATCCAGGATGTCAGGAACGGTGTATTCTCGAACAACGTCTTTCTTTCTTGGGATGCGAATGAGAGCAGCATCATGCAAGGCGGCAACCAAGACAACGTCTTCACGAACAACATCTTCTACAACGTCTTTACGGTTTCATCGGGCTGCAACGCCTGTGGCTTTATGAACAACCTAGTTTCCGGCTGCGTCGATTGCAACTTGATCACCGGCAGCCAGACCGGTAGCGGGACCATCCTCGATACGCCTGTATTCGTTGGCGGCTACACCAGCGGTAGTTGGTCATACACAACCCAGGACTTGGGCCTCCAAGATCTTTCGCCCGGTGAGAACGCTGGCACCGATGGCTTGGATGTCGGCCTCTATGGCGGTGACTACCCCATGATCCCTGGAACTGCACACAACCAGACGCTTTCCGTCATTCCCTACATCACCTCTTTCAACCTTGAGAACCCCGTGATACCGCAATTGACGGGTGGACCGCTGCAGATCACTTCGGGCGCCATCATCAACCAATAAGCAACCGCCATGCGAGCCCTTAGCATCGCCGGATGTGTTGCGCTGTGCATCAATGCCAGCGCGCAGAACAACATCGTTGGTTGGGAGGCCTATTTCGATACGGACAATGGACCTGGGTCCGGTCAGTGGTTCCCGGTGACCAACGACGATACGGTGAGCGTGGCCGGCATGGTCGACGCTTCAACCATAGGGGTAGGCTTTCACAAGCTATTCGTTCGGTACAAGACCTCCGGCGGGCTGTGGAGTTCACCGAACGTCTGCGCGGTCTATGTGCAGCCGGACGTCGCTACCCCCATCGTTCATGAGGTGGTCGCTTGCGAGTACTACGTGGGAGATGTTGATCCCGGCTTTGGTTCGGGAACACCGATACCGCTGGATTCGATCGCTTCCGAAGTCTACCTGCAGCGCGATTTGGACCTGTTGAGCCTCGGTCTGCCTAACGGCAACTACTTCATCAGCATTCGATACAAGAGTTCCTCTGGGCATTGGAGCATGATCGAGCGACGACCATTCACCGTATGCGACACATACGGAGTTGTGGCTGACTTCCGTTGGGCTACATACGGCTACAACATTGTACTGGAGAACAGGTCCAGCGACGAAGACACGATTTTCTGGACGTTGAACGGCGACACTCTTCCGCCAAGCGATATCCTGAATCTCCCGGTCGATTCGATAGGGATCTACTCAGTGACCTTGTCTGCATACAACGCTTGTCTTCCGGCAGGCAGCTTCCATACCGAAAGTATCACACTCAAGGGCATCCGAACAGTTACCCCATCAGCTGCGGGCGTAGATGGCGTGACCACACTTCGCATCGTGGGGGCCGGATTCGATTCCACATGCGTGGTGCGATTAACACGAGCCGGTGAGTCGGACCTGAACCCGATCGACAGTACGACCATTGCATCGAGTGATCAGATTACGTTGACATGCACGTTCGACTTCCACGGCGTTGGCACGGGCGTTTGGAATGTGGTCGTTGAAATCCCTGGAGATACTACGCTCATGCTAGACAGTGCGCTCACCATCGAACCACGGGTTCTTCCAGAAGTCTACACCCAGCTTGTTGGGCCTACTCTGATTCGGAACTTCCGTTGGCAGACTTATTCCCTCAAAGTTGGCAACACGGGAAACATCGATGCCAGAGCAGTGCCTGTATGGCTGGCGATATCCTCGAACGTTGACTTGGAGCCGCTTTTCGAAATACCGCAGCCCACCGATCCCGATATTGACTTCGACACAATCCCTCACTTCATACTGACCGATAGTCTTTTTGGCCAACCTGCGGACTACAAACTCTATGGCTTCATTGTGCCTTTCGTTGCTGGCAATACAGAGGCAACTCTGAACTTCAGGGTCCGAACATCAAGCCTCACATCATTTAAAATCTTGCACTGGGCAAGTGCGCCTTTCTTGCTCACCGATTCGACCCAATTCTCCCGCGATGCTACCCCGTGCATCATTAACCCAGATCATGTGGAATGCTTTGTCGATTTGCTTGGCGCAATCATGCCGATTCCGATAGTAAGTTGCATTATCAATATTGTCGGGGAGTTGTGGACATCGCAGGCTGGTGCATCGTGCGGGTGGTCTGAGAGAAAGCAACTGGAATCTTTTGCTTGGGGGATGTTGGATGCAATTGGCGAATGCGCTATAGGGTTCTTGCCTTGGCAGAAGTACAAGAAGATGAAAGAGGTCGTTACGTTTTTGTTCAACGCCGGAGTTTCTTCCGCTGAGGGCGGGGGATTTGATTTAGGATCATTCTGTGGCCCTTTCATCCCGGAAGCGCACGGAAGTATTGGCGTGGCGAGCGTTTCTTCCTTCGACCCCAATGAGAAGTACGCACCATCGCGCGTAGCCAATGCTCCGTACTTCAATTCAGCCACACCTCTTACCTACACCATCTGCTTTGAGAACGTTGACACAGCTTCGGCAGCCGCGCAGACGGTCTTGTTGTCCGACTCACTCGACATTGAGCGTTTCGATGTCAGCACGCTCCGAATCACACATGTTAGCTTCGGCGATACGGTCATCGCAGTCCAACATGCACAGGGCGATTTTGCAGGGACCATCGACCTACGCCCCGGAATCGATGTGATTCTGAGCATTGATGCTTACCTCGATCCAGCCGGGAATGCTCTTAAGGCCAGGTTCGTTTCCCTAGACCCGTCAACCTTGTTACCTACCGACAACCCTCTTACCGGATTTCTTTTGCCGAATGTGGTACCGCCACAAGGTGAGGGCTTCCTGTCCTTCTCCATCAAGGCCCTGCAAACCTTGGCAGATGGCGATACTCTTTACAATCAAGCGTCAATCGTGTTCGATGAGAATTCGCCCATGCTCACGCAGCGACGCGTGAACATCGTGGACAACTCGAAGCCGACGAGCCAAGTGAACCCTATTCCGGTCGTTTCTACGGCGGACTCGGTCTTGGTCGATTGGTCGGGTGGTAGCGATGTCGGGCCGGCTGGGATCCATGCCTACAACGTGTACGTCAACGTCAGTGGTGGGCCATGGTTCCTCTGGAAGTACAACACTTCGGTCGTGAATGCCTACTTCCATGGCTTGCAAGACAGCCTCTATGGATTCTATTCGGTCGCGATTGATAGTGCCCTCAACGTTGAGGATGCGCCGCCGACCGCTGATACGGAGACGTTGTTCGACTTTCTGTCCACCGGCGTTGCCACAGTAGCATCGAATGATTTCGGGCTACACCCGAATCCAACAACTGGCAACGTGTTTCTAGTGGGTCGCCCTGATGTACCCGGTACCGTGCATCTGACAGTGTTCAATAGCATGGGGAAGGCCGTGCATACAACATCAACAGTTTGCTCTTCAGGGTTCATCCGAACACCGCTCGACTTGCCTCGCCTTGCGGGCGGTACATACTTGGCCCGTTTCACCTTCAACGGGACAAACTATCAGCAACGGCTCGTGATCATACGTGATTGACAATGTTGAGGCCCGCGATGGCCTACATATTCCTCCTGTACTGCCCCCCAACCTCAAACATGGCAGCAGTCAACTGTCCAAGTGAACAGTACTTGGTCGCTTCCATCAAGACGGCGAACATGTTCTCATTCTTGATCGCGGCCTCTTGGAGTTTCCGGAGTGCGGCTTTCCCTTCGGCTTCATAAGCGCTCTGCACATTCTCCACCGTCCGGATCTGTGCCTCTTTCTCCTCTTCCGTTGCCCGGATCACCTCTTTCGGGAGTATCGTCGGCGAGCCCTTCGAACTCAAGAACGTGTTCACCCCAATGATCGGGTATTCGCCCGTGTGCTTCAGCGTCTCGTAGTAGAGGCTTTCCTCCTGGATGCGGCTGCGCTGGTACATGGTCTCCATGGCGCCCAGCACGCCGCCGCGTTCGGTGATGCGGTCGAACTCGGTGAGCACCGCCTCTTCCACCAGGTCGGTGAGCTCTTCGATGATGAAGGAGCCTTGCAACGGATTCTCGTTCTTGGCCAGGCCGAGCTCCTTGTTGATGATGAGCTGGATGGCCATGGCGCGGCGCACGCTCTCCTCGGTGGGCGTGGTGATGGCCTCGTCGTAGGCGTTCGTGTGCAGGCTGTTGCAGTTGTCGTAGATGGCGTACAGCGCCTGCAACGTGGTGCGGATGTCGTTGAAGTCGATCTCCTGCGCGTGGAGGCTGCGGCCGCTGGTCTGGATGTGGTACTTGAGCATCTGGCTGCGCTCGTCGGCGCCGTAGCGGTGCTTGAGCGCTTTGGCCCAGAGGCGGCGCGCCACGCGGCCCATCACGGCGTACTCGGGGTCCATGCCGTTGCTGAAGAAGAAGCTCAGGTTGGGCGCGAAGGCGTTGATGTCCATGCCCCGGCTGAGGTAGTACTCCACGTAGGTGAAGCCGTTGGCCAGGGTGAACGCGAGCTGCGAGATGGGGTTGGCGCCGGCCTCCGCGATGTGGTAGCCGCTGATGCTGACGCTGTAGAAGTTGCGGACCTTCTTGTCGATGAAGTACTGCTGCACATCACCCATGAGGCGCAGCGCGAACTCGGTACTGAAGATGCAGGTGTTCTGCGCCTGGTCTTCCTTGAGGATGTCGGCCTGCACGGTGCCGCGCACTTGCGCGAGGGTGTCGGCTTTGATCTTGGCGTAGACCTCTTTCGGAAGGACTTGGTCACCGGTTATTCCGAGCAAGAGCAGACCCAGACCATCGTTGCCTTTCGGGACCTCACCGTGGTATTGCGGCCTCAGGCCACGGGCCACAGGCTTCGGGTTACCCGCTGACGAGCCCGTGGCCCGTGGCCCGTGGCCTGAGGCCCATCGCTCCTTGATCTTCTCTTCAACAACGGATTCGAGCTTGTTCTCCCGTATGTACTTCTCGCAGTTCTGGTCGATGGCGGCGTTCATGAAGAAGCCCAGCAGCATGGGCGCGGGACCGTTGATGGTCATGCTCACGCTGGTGTTGGGCGCGGTGAGGTCGAAGCCGCTGTAGAGCTTCTTGGCATCGTCGAGGCAGCAGATGCTCACGCCGCTGTTGCCCACCTTGCCGTAGATGTCAGGCCGACGACCGGGATCGTGACCGTAGAGCGTGACGCTGTCGAACGCGGTGCTGAGACGCTTGGCGGGTAGACCTTGGCTCACGTAGTGGAAGCGCTTGTTGGTGCGCTCGGGTCCGCCTTCGCCGGCGAACATCCGCGCGGGGTCCTCGCCTTGACGCTTGAAGGGATAGATGCCCGCGGTGTAGGGGAAGAAGCCGGGCGTATTCTCCTGCATGGCCCAGCGGACCTTGTCGCCCCAGCTGCGGAACTTCGGCAGTGCCACTTTCGGGATCTTCAGGTGACTGAGGCTCTCGGTGTGGTTGGGGACCTTGATATCCTTGCCACGCACGAGGTAGGTGTAGAACTCGCCGCTGTACTTCTCCTCTTCGCTCTTCCAGTTCTGGAGCATGGACCAGAGGTGGGGGTCGAGGTCCTTACGTAGCTCTTCGAATTTGGCAACGAGTGCCTTTAGCTGTTGGCCATTGGCTATTGGCTGATCCGTGGTCGAACCGGGATCAGCCAATAGCCAAGAGCTAGCGGCCAACGGCGCATTCAACAGATCCGGTCCACCGAAGGTGATGACAGCGGAGTACAGACCATAGAGTTGATCCGCAATACCTGCCTGCTTCTGCACGTGGGCATCGTAGCGACGGTTGTTCTCCGAGATCTCGCTCAAGTAGCGGCTCTTCGCAGGCGGAATGATCCACACCTTCTCGCTCATCTCATCGTGCGCGTGAAAAGCGCTGTGGAAGTCGACGCCGGTCTTCTTCTTGATGGTCTCCATCAACCGCACGTACAGGTTGTTGGTGCCGGGATCGTTGAACTGGCTGGCGATGGTGCCCACCACGGGCAGCGTGTCATCGTCGGCGTCCCACAACTGGTGGTTGCGCTTGTACTGCTTCTTCACATCGCGCACGGCATCGAGGGCGCCGCGCTTATCGAACTTGTTGATGGCCACCACGTCGGCGAAGTCGAGCATGTCGATCTTCTCCAGCTGCGTGGCCGCACCGAACTCCGGCGTCATGATGTAGAGCGAAACATCGCTGTGGTCGAGGATCTCCGTATCGCTCTGGCCGATGCCGCTGGTCTCCAGGATGATCAGGTCGAAGCCCGCGGCCTTGAGGATCTCCACCGCTTCCTTCACGTGTTTGCTCAGCGCGAGGTTGCTCTGGCGCGTGGCCAGTGAACGCATGTAAACGCGCTCGCCGCGGATGCTGTTCATGCGGATGCGGTCGCCCAGCAGCGCGCCGCCGGTCTTGCGCTTGCTCGGGTCCACGCTGATGACGCCGATGGTCTTCGTCGGCTGATCGAGGATGAAACGGCGGATCAGTTCATCCACCATGGAGGATTTGCCCGCACCGCCCGTGCCCGTGATGCCGAGGATCGGTGCCTTGTTCGCTTCGGCCTTCTTGTGGATCCCGTCGGCGATCTTGGCGAAGACCTCCGGATGGTTCTCGGCCGTGCTGATCAATTTGGCGATGGCCGGCCAGTCCTGCGGCGTCAGCTTCTTCGCCTCGCCGTTCACCTTGTCGCTGAGGTCGAAGTCGGCCTTCTCCAGCATGTCGTTGATCATGCCCTGCAGGCCCATCGCGCGACCGTCATCGGGATGGTAGAGCCGCGTGATGCCGTACGCGTGCAGCTCCTTGATCTCTTCCGGAAGGATCGTTCCACCGCCGCCGCCAAAGATCTTGATGTGCCCCGCCCCTTTCTCTTTCAGCAGGTCGTGCATGTACTTGAAGTACTCCGTGTGGCCGCCCTGGTAGCTGGTCATCGCGATCGCGTGCGCATCCTCCTGGATGGCGGTGTTCACCACGTCCTCCACGCTGCGGTCGTGCCCCAGGTGGATCACCTCGGCGCCGGTGCTCTGGATGATCCGCCGCATGATGTTGATGGCGGCATCGTGGCCATCGAACAAACTTGCGGCTGTTACAACGCGGATCTTGTTCTTGGGGATGTAAGGAGGGGCTTGGACAAAGGACATGAGGCGAAGGTATCGGGAGCAGGCTGAAATGATCGACCTTGGTTGTCGTTAACAGTCCTGTGAGAATGCGCTGGCAACTTCTTCTTGTGTTCTTCTTGGCCCTCGGCTTCACCTTCATAGGCATCCTCATTGCCCTAGCCCTCAACATCGAGGAACCGCCGCATGACGGAGAGCTTCTTTCCATCGGCACCGTTGCCCTCGGAAATGCGCTATGGTTCGTTCCATGGACGATCATTCAACAGCGCCGGAAGGAGTGAGGATTGGTCCTCGCTGGAATGGTCCTTTTCGGCCTTTGTTGGCTTCCATTTCCATTCAACTATTTCTACCATCCTTCCTTCGACCAGGAGGAATGGAAGAATTCACTGGATCACAACTACATGTATGTGGACGAGCGCTATCCTGCCCACAAGGCAGGCAACATGGTCCCGGATATCATCGAAAGCGGCATCTGCTTGGGAAAGTCAAGGACTGAGGTCGAGGACCTACTTGGGAAGGACCATTTCCACGAAGTTGGATTATGCGATAGCTGCTTCGCCTATTTCTACTCCGGCGGAGGACTATTCGATGGCTGCAATAAGCTCGCCTTTCGGTTCGAGCTCGGACGCTGTGCAGGAGTTTCGTATTGGGGGTGCGATTAGTGGATCACCTCGGCGCCGGTGCTCTGGATGATCCTGCGCATGATGTTGATGGCGGCATCGTGGCCATCGAAGAGGGAGGCGGCGGTGACGACGCGGATCTTGTTCTTGGGTGCGTAGGGAGGGGCTTGGATGAACGTGGACATGGAGGCGAAGCTACCGGTCGCCGTCCGAACCGCGTGGACCTTATGAGCGCTCTAGATCGAGTTCGATCGCCCGCTTGCGCAACAAGGCCGTTTCCGCTGGTGAGGCCGTCAGATCCATGGCATGGTCATAGGCCACAAGCGCTTCATCCTTCCGCTCCAGCTCCCGTAATAGATCACCGCGCGCCGCATGGTAGAGGTGCCATTTCGCTAGCCCCTCCACGGCTTCCAGCGCCTTCAGCCCCGCGGCGGCACCCTGTGCCTTGCTCACCGCAATGGCCCGGTTGAAGCGCACGATGGCCGTCGGTGCCAAGGTGAGCAAGCGGTCGTAGAGGGCGACGATCGTGGACCAATCCGTCTCTTCGAAGGACGGCGCATGTGCATGGATGCCCGCGATGCCGGCTTCGAGCAGGTAGGCGCTTACGTCACCACCGCGCCCGGCTTCTTGCAGAAAACGTTCGGCCAGTAGGATGAGTCGGCGGTCCCAACGGCTGCGGTCCTGATCGGCGAGCAGGATGATGGCACCATCGGCATCCAAGCGCGCCTCGCTGCGCGCCGCATGGAAGAGCATCAAGGCCAGCAACGCATGGGACTGGGACCCAGCGGTGAGCGGGTGGCGCACAAGCATGTCACCGAGGCGCAACGCTTCCTCGATAAGGTCCTCGCGGATCAGGTCCTTGTGATCGGTGCTGTTATAGCCTTCGTTGAAGAGCAGGTAGATGGTGGCGAGCACGGGCTGCAAGCGCAAGGGCAGTTCCTGCGTTGGCGGGAGTTCCACGCGACCGATGGCACGGAAGGCCTCGCGGGCCCGATATAGCCGCTTGTTGATCGTCTCCTCATTGGTGACGAAGGCACGCGCGATCTCCGCTACGCTGAAGCCGCACAGGGTCCGCAGTGCCAACGCCACCTGCTGCTCCTGCGGAATGGAGGGATGACAGCACGCGAAGAGCATCCGCAACTGGTCGTCCGCGATGGTCTCCTCACTGAACGCCTCGGCCACTGTAGCGCTGAGGGTCCATTCGCTTCGCAGCAGCGCCGCGTTCTCCTTCAGCAATTCCACCCCGCGCGACTTCCGTCGCAATTGGTCGATCGCCAGGTTCTTCGCCACGCGATGCAACCATGCCGCTGGGTTCTCCGGCACACCGTGGTAAGGCCAATCGCGCATGGCCTTCAACAGGGTTTCCTGCACCACGTCCTCCGCCAACTCCAGGTGTTGCGTGCCGAACAAGCGCGTGAGCGCGCCGACCATCCTTCCCGCCTCGTGGCGGAAAAGACGGTCGGTGAGTTCCTCTATTGTAGCGCTATCGCTCAAAAGTCCACATGCTGGATGGAGCGCACCTCCACCACACCATCATGCGTGTAGATCGGGCAGCCCTTGCTCATGGCCACGGCCTCGTCCAACGATGCCGCTTCCACGATCACGTAGCCACCAACGACTTCTTTGCCTTCCATGAAGGGTCCGTCGGTCATTTTCATGGCTTTGCCGGAGATGGTCTTGCCACCCGGCTCCAGCGGATCGCCACCGAGGTACTTGCCGGTCTTGGCCAGGTCCTGCATCCAGGTCTTCCAGGTCATCATGTACGCGCCGAAGCCCGCCGGATCGCTCATGGGATCGATGCCGGGTTCGCCGCCGCGGAAAAGGAACATGTACTTGCTCATGGTCGTGTGTGTTGTGGGCCTCTGCCCGTTCGTGTTGGTTTTCACCCTCCTTGACGAACGGGCCGGGAAGATCCGGACAAGTTGTGTGAAGATCGCCATGGTACAAGGCGTTGGATCCAGAACGCCTGCTCCCCTCCCAGCCTTCAACTGCGCACCTTACATTGCCGACAGTTCAAGGCAGTATGACCAGATCAGCGCATCTGCTCCGCATCCTCGAACTCGCCTTCCGCTGGCACGTGGCCCTTTCCATGTTCGTTTACGGCATCGCCAAAACGGTGCAGTTCGATGCCACCGCCGGGAACGATGCGCCGGTGAACAGCCTGAGCGGCCAACAACTGATGTGGGCTTTCTACGGGTACTCGCTCGGGTATGCCAAGTTCCTCGGCGTCGTGGAGATGCTTGGCGCCGGACTCCTGCTCTTCCGCCGGACCACCTTGCTCGGTTGTTTGGTGGTGACCACCGTGCTCGTGAACGTGATCGTGCAGGACATCGTGTTCGGTGTCTTGGAAGGCGCTCTCCGGGCTGCGATCATCTACCAAGTGCTCACCGTGGTGATCCTGCTGCTCAATTGGCAGCGCGTGATGGCCGTGTGGCAGGCGTTCACCACCCCGGTGCGCAGCGCCTCCGCGCTACGCTGGTATTGGCTGGCACTTGGCGCGGCCGCTGTACTGGCGTGCACCTTGTTCCTTGAACACGCGATAACGCATTGAATCCGTCGGGCCGTCGATGGCATGGTGAAGCCCCAACGCGGGGCCGCAATACCGATGCATCAGCAGGCACAGCGGCCGAGGCATTTGGCAGTGCCGCGTCCGACCACCCTGCGCCACGTCAGCGGAACCGATAGATTGGCTGCTCCCTGCCGATGCGCATCCTTCGAAAGCTCTCCGTTCTGTGTTGTTGTTGCCTTGCGCTCGTGGGGTGGTCGCAGTGCGCGAACAACAACGTGCTCACCGGTGCGGCGATCACACCCGCCTGCCCCGGCACCACCAACGTGCCATGCGTGCAAGGCGGCCAGTACGCGCTGGTGAACGTGGTGAGCGGCAATACCTACACGTTCAGCACCTGCGCGGCCACGTTCGATACGGAGATCACGCTCTACAACAACGCGGGCGGCGGTTCGCTGGGCTACAGCGACGACGCCTGTGGACTCCAATCGACCGTGGTGTGGACGGCGACCTTCACCGGCCAACTACGCGTGCTGGTGGATGCCTTCCCGTGCCTGAACAACACCACTTGCGCCCCGCTCAGCATCACCTGCGCCGCACCGCCTGCAGGTGATTGCATCTACACCCTCACGCTCTACGACAGCTTCAGCGACGGCTGGGGAACGTCGTTCGTTGGTGTGAGCATCAATGGTGGCCCCTTCACCAACTACACTGTGCCGCCCGGCCTGCCCTCGGTCTCCTTCCAGATCGGTGTGTTCATCGGGAACATCGTTGTGCTGAACTACAACAACACCGGTGCATTCCAGACCGACAACTCGTATGTGCTGCTGCTGAACGGTGCGGCCTTGTTCAATTCAGGTACGCCGCCAGCGCCGGGCCTTGTGTTCACGAGCACGGTGGATTGCACGCAGCCACCGGCCGCGCAGGAGGATTGCATCGGCGCCATGACGATCTGCAGCAACACGGCGTTCAGCAACAACACCACCAACACAGGCAACATTTCCGATATCAGCATTGCCAACTCGGGCTGTCTCGACATCGTGGAGTACCAAGGAACGTGGTATGTCTTCTCGCCGAGTTCCAGCGGCAATGTGGGCCTCAGCATCGCGCCCTTGGGCCCCGACGACTACGATTGGGCCATCTGGGGCCCCTATCCTCCTGGCTCAACACCGGCCTCCATCTGTCCTCCGGCCGGGCCTCCGATCCGGTGCGCTGCATCGAGCGGCCCGGCAACTTTCGGAGCTACCGGCAGCTACGCCACCGGTATGGGCCACGCCACGTACTCCCCGCCACAGTTTGCGAGCACGGCCGTGAGCTACGGCATCCCGGCAACGCTGAACGTCTGTCCGCTTGTGCCGCCACAATACTGTGGCTGGGTACCCGGCATGCAGGTGACCGTCGGCCAGGTGTACCTCATGTACATCAGCAACTGGAGCCAGAGCAGCCTCGGCTTCAGCCTCGGTTGGACGCTGCAGAACGGCGCCAGTCTCGATTGCACCGTGCTCCCCATCGAACTCCTGTCGTTCGATGCAGCAGTGAACGGCCCAGCCGTGGACCTGCACTGGAGCACGGCACACGAGCAGAACAACGATCGCTTCGTGGTGGAACGCTCGGGCGAGAACAATGACTTCTCGGAGATCGGCGAAGTGGACGCGGTGGGCAACAGCCAGACCACAACCCACTATGGTTTAGTTGATCGCACCCCGCTTCCTGGGGTGAACCATTACCGGTTGCGCCAGGTGGATGACGACGGCCAATGGGAGCATTCGCCTGTGCGCACTGTGATGCTCAGCAACGATGCCGAGTCCATTCATCTCTTCCCAAACCCCGGGCACGATGAGCTGGAGATCCTGGTGGCCAAGGACCGGATGGTGACGGGCGCACAACTCATCGACCCGACAGGTCGCGTTATCCTGGACGAGCCCATGACCGGTGATCGGCTCGTGCTCAACACGGGGGGACTGCCATGCGGCCTGTACGCCGTGCGGCTCATTGCGGTGCAAGGCCAGGAAGTCGCGGCGGCCAGGTGGGTGAAGCAATAGTTGCGGTTTCGGACAGTCGGGCCGGAGTTGGCCTACCTCAACCCTGTTGAGGGGCATCGTAATCTCCAAACTTGACATGCGGGTCGGCAAGGGTCGAGTTTCGATCGACCAAGACTTGAATTCACCCGATGACCCCTCGGCTGCCCAACCACCAGCCCGTGATCGCCTTAGTGGTGTTCGTGGGGTTGCTGTGCATCCGTGCAGCCCCTCCGGTGATCCCTGAACGTGAATACGAGATCCACTTCGTCGGCCCCATCACCGCAGCCGGTGAGAAGTACTTGATCGAAGGCCTTGTCGACCAGGATCCGGAGGTCCGGTTCTGGATCGACCGTCCCACCCAAAGCGCGTTGGCCCGAACGACAGTGCACTTGGACCAGGCTGCGTTGCAAGAAGTCATCACGCCGTCAGGTCTTGTGATCGGCTACATGGGCCTCCTCTCGGAGGACCCGACAGTTCCGGTGGAAGGGCCAGCAAGAGCCTCCTTCCCGGTGTACATCGATGCGGGTGATCCCACGATCGATGCACCCCGATACCTGCAAGCCAAGACCGCTTGGTTCGCCGCTCATAAGCCGTCCGGCAGTCCATTGATAGACCAATGAAGAACCGGGCTCCAGAAACCGGGTCATCGGCACCGATGATCCCCGTGATCACACGCAGTGCGTTCATCTCCTGCTTGATCATGATCGCTGCCCGCGGGCTCTCACAACCCGTCAACGACAATCCTTGCAACGCCACGGTGCTCACCGGGAACGTCACGTGCATCAACGTATCGGGCACCAACGTGGCTGCCACCGCCACGCCTACGGCTGGTCTGCCTGCACCGGGCTGTGCAGGCTACAACGGCGGGGACGTGTGGTACCAAGTGACGGTGAACGGCAGCGGTCAGGTAACGGTGACCACGACCACGAACGGAGGGTTCACCGACAGCGGTATTGCTTTCTATACGGCCGCCAGCTGCGCCGGACCGTTCACCCTGCAATCCTGCGACAACAACAGCGGAGCGGGATCAATGTCACAAGACACGTACGTAGGTGCGCCAGGCACTGTGCTATGGATCAGAGTATGGGAGAACGGGAACAACTCCTTCGGCACGTTCAACATCTGTGCAACAGCCCCGTTGCCACCACCAGCGAACAATGACCCTTGCGGGGCCATCGCCGTGAACGTGACGCCCGCGTGCAGCTTCACCGGATACACCAACGCGAACGCCACCAATACAGCAGGTTTCACAGCACCCGGTTGCGGTGCGTTCGGAGCGGGCTCACTTGATGTTTGGTTCACGTTCGTGGCACCGCCCACCGGCATCGCGATCATCGAAACATCGGCCGGGACAATGACCGATGCCGCCATGGCGCTCTACCTCGATGCCCCTCCTCTGTCTTGTGCCGGCCCCTTCACCCTTGTGCAATGCGATGACGATAGCGGGCCCGGCAACATGCCCTACCTCACCTTCAACAACCTGACACCCGGCGCCACCTACTATCTGCGCGTATGGGGCTACGGCACAGCGTCAGGCACGTTCAACTTGTGCGTGCATGGGCCTTCCGCCGTACCGGCCACGGGTTGCGTTTACATGCTCGAGCTCTTCGACTCGTTCGGCAATGGCTGGGGCAGTTCGTCGGTGGGCATCAGCATCAACGGTGGTCCGTTCACCAATTATTCGGTGACCGGTTCGTACGGGGTGATCCTGCTTGGATTGAACGTCGGCGACATCCTATTGGTGCAGTACACGGCCAGTGGTCCGGACCAGGGCCAGAACAGCTATGAGCTGTCCTATTTCCCATCAGGCAGCAACCTGTACGCTTCCGGTGCAACGCCACCATCCGGCATCGTGTTCACCCAGGTCATCGACTGTGTGCCCCCACCAGCAGCGCAACAGGATTGCGTGGGCGGTGCCACCATCTGCAACAGCCAGGCCTTCAACAACACCTCCAGCAACACCGGGAACGTTGTGGACCTTACCGCTGCCAATCGCGGCTGTCTTGCAGGGAACGAACGGCAGGGCACGTGGTACTACTTCTCTCCTTCGGCCAGCGGCAACATCGGCTTCACGATCGATCCGTCAGGAACGGACGATTATGACTTCGCGGTGTGGGGGCCCATGACCGGCGTTACCTGCCCGCCGCCGGGGCCGCCGTTGCGGTGCAGCTGGGCGTTGCCTTCAGGACCATGCCCCGCTTGCTACAACACCGGTTGTGGCAATGGTGCCGTGGACGTATCGGAGGGTGCGGGAGGCAACGGATGGGTTGCTCCCTTGACCGTCACAGCGGGCCAGGTGTTCTTGCTTTACATCGACAACTACAGTACCACGGGCCAAGCCTTCAATCTGACCTGGAACCTCACCAACGGAGCTTCCCTCGACTGCACCGTGTTGCCAGTTGAACTCATTTCGTTCGAAGCACTCCCGGCCGGTGATGAGGTGGATCTCCAATGGGTGACGGCAAGTGAGACGAACAGCGACCGGTTCGAAGTGGAGCGTTCCAGGGACGGGATCGAATTCACGACCATAGGCAGCGTGCCAGCCGCAGGCACCAGCTCCATGACCACGCATTACGGTTTTATCGACAGCTCTCCTCACAGCGGCCTGAACCATTACCGTTTGCGGCAAGTGGACGTCGACGGACATTGGGAGCATTCGTCCGTGCGCACCGTGATGATGAGCCCCGACGCCCCAGCCGTGCATCTCTACCCCAACCCCGGGCATGACGAACTGGAAATCCTTACGGCCAAAGGCGATGCGGTGGGACGCGCACAACTACTTGACGCGACCGGTCGCACGGTGCTGGAGGCACCCATGGCAGGTGATCGGCTGATGCTCAGTACAGGAACATTGCCGAGCGGCATCTACGCCGTGCGCCTCACCTCGGTGCACGGGAGCGAAATGGGCATGGCGCGCTGGGTGAAGCAGTAGTTTGCGCGGGACGCCTTGATGCGCGTTGCACTACCTTGACCTCCGTAACAACCCACGCACATGAAAAACACCTACTTCTCCTTCGCGCTCGCGGCGCTTTCATGCATGTCTGCCGCCGCGCAGAATCTGATCGTGAACGGCGGCTTCGAGACAGCCACGGTGCCCGTGCCCACCGGCACACCACTGCCGTTCTACCCGAACACCCTTGACGGTTGGGGAGCGGTAACCACCGATGGCGAGTTCATATTGGGAGCCGCCCAAGCGCACACTGGCACCGGCTTCATGAGCATGCTGGACAACGGCGGTGCGAATCCCGGCACACCTTGGTTAGGCACATCAGGTGGTGCCGGTTATGACCGCGGTTACCAGGAGGTGGATGTCGACCCCAGCACTTCCTACACGCTCACCTATTGGTACCGCGCCGGCGATGGCAGCCGCTACGGCTATGGCGCCGGGTCCACTTCCGTGCAAGTGGAAGAAGTGCTGCCCACCAACATTTCGCTGATCAATGCGCAGGAACCCGCCACGAACGTGTGGCAGCAGGCTTCGGTGCAGTTCACCACGGGATTGAACACCACGCGCATCATCGTCATGTTCAGCGCCCTGGGGCCCACGTCCACGGACACTTGGTACGACGATGTGGTCCTGCAGGAGAGCAAAGGTGAAGGCATCATGGAACACGGGCTGTCGGCAAACTGGGGCTTCGACCTCGCGGGTTCCTTGTGGGTGGAGCCATCCACCGTTTCGTCCGACCTGCGTCTGGAGATCATCAACGCTGCCGGTATGCGGGTGATGGCTCCTATCGTTGTGCAAGCCGGTCGTTCCACAGTGGATCTGTCGACCCTGGCCAGCGGTGCGTACGTTGCTGTGTTGCGCAATACAACCGGCTACACGACCCAAAAGGTGATCGTAGGGCGCTGAAGCTATCCGACCGCCGTTGCTGTGATCACTTCCGCTCGTAGTAGAACACGATGCTCGCCTTGGCCAGCATCATGCTATTGAGCGTGTAGCCTACCACCGCGGGTGAAGCGTTGGCATCGAGACCGGTCTTGTCGGCCTTCAGCGCATACACCGTCACCACGTATTGGTGCGGTCCGTGGCCGGGCGGCGGACAAGGACCACCGTAGCCGGGCGCACCGAAATCCGTGCGGCTTTGGATGGCGCCTGCGGGCAGCAGGTTCTTCGCCGGATCGCCTGCGCCTTGTGGAAGGGTGGTTGTGCCGGCGGGAAGGTCGAACACCAGCCAATGCCACCAACCGCTGCCCGTGGGCGCGTCCTTGTCGTGGATGGTGATGGCGAAGCTCTTGGTGCCTTCGGGTGCGTTGCTCCAGCTCAGCTGCGGGCTTTGGTTCTGCCCCGTGCAACCAAAGCCGTTGAAGACTTCCTGCATGGTGGCCTGTCCACCAACGCTGCTGCTGGTGAGGGTGAAGGTCTGGGCGTTCAACGCAACGGCGAACGAGAGCGATGAGAGGAACGTGAAGGTGCGCATGGTCTTGGGTTGGGTGCGCTAACGTACGGTCGGACAGCCGCCGCTCCACCGTACTGGGCGAACGCTACTTTTCCAACGCATCTTCAGAACGGACCATGACCTTCAGCCGCTTACGCACGCAAGCCGACTACGACAACGCCTATGCTCTGAGCGTCCGCGACCCGGAAGCCTTCTGGGCGGCACAGGCCGAGCACTTCACTTGGAAGAAGAAGTGGGACCGGGTGCTCGACTGGAACTTCGATGGGCCCGATGTCAAGTGGTTCAGCGGCGGCACGCTCAACATCACGGAGAACTGCCTGGACCGGCACTTGGCGACGCGCGGCGAAAAGACCGCCATCCTCTGGGAACCGAACGACCCGCAGGAAGCCGCACAACGGATCAGCTACCGCGAACTGCACGATCGCGTTTGCCGCTTTGCGAACGTGCTGAAGCGCAACGGCGTGAAGAAGGGCGACCGTGTTTGCATTTACATGCCCATGATCCCGGAGCTGGCCATGGCAGTGCTGGCTTGCGCACGCATCGGTGCGATACACTCCGTGGTCTTCGCGGGCTTCAGCGCACAGAGCATCGCCGATCGCATCCTGGATGCCGATGCCGCCTTCGTGCTCACCAGCGATGGCATGGCGCGCGGCGCGAAAAAGGGACCGGTTAAGGCCATCGTGGATGAAGCACTGAGGACATGTCCCGGTGTCAGGAAGGTGATCGTAACGAAACGCACCGGAGAGGATGTGTCCATGACCACCGGCCGCGATGTTTGGCTGCATGAAGAACTCGCACATGTGGACGCGACTTGTCCCGCTGAAGCGATGGACAGCGAGGACATGCTCTTCATCCTCTACACCAGCGGGAGCACCGGCAAACCCAAGGGCGTGGTGCACACCTGCAGCGGCTACATGGTGTACGCGGACTACACGTTCCGCAATGTGTTCCAGTACGAGGAGAACGACGTGTACTGGTGCACCGCCGATGTGGGTTGGGTAACGGGGCACAGCTACATCATCTACGGGCCGCTGCTCGCAGGGGCAACAACGCTGATGTTCGAGGGCATTCCAACCTTTCCGGACGCCGGACGCTTCTGGCAAGTGATCGACAAGCACAAGGTCAACATCTTCTACACCGCGCCAACGGCCATCCGCTCGCTCATGGCCCAAGGGCTCGGCTTCGTGAAGCCGAATTCACTTGCTTCTTTGAAGGTCATCGGCAGCGTGGGCGAACCGATCAACGAAGAAGCCTGGCATTGGTACAAGGAGCATATCGGCAAGAACAACTGCCCTGTTGTGGACACATGGTGGCAGACGGAAACCGGCGGCATCCTCATCTCCTCGCTCGCCGGGGTGAACGACGAGAAACCGAGCTACGCCGCGTGGCCGCTGCCCGGTGTGCAACCCGTGCTGCTCACAGCCGATGGGAAGGAGATCAAGGAGAACGACGTTGAAGGCCTGCTCGCGATCAAGTTCCCGTGGCCGAGCATCATCCGCACCACCTACGGCGACCATGAGCGCTGCCGCCAGACCTACTTCAGCAGTTACAAGGGTTACTACTTCACCGGCGATGGCGCGCGCCGCGATGCCAGTGGCCGCTACCGGATCATCGGCCGCGTGGACGATGTGATCAACGTGAGCGGCCACCGCTTCGGCACGGCGGAGATCGAGAACGCCATCAACGAAAGTGAGTTCGTGGTGGAAAGCGCCGTAGTGGGCTATCCGCACGACATCAAGGGCCAGGGCATCTACGCCTATGTGATCGCGGAGAAGAAGATCGACGACCCCGACAAAGCCCGCGCGGAGATCCTTGCCACGGTGGCCAAGGTCATTGGCCCCATCGCCAAGCCCGACAAGATCCAATTCGTCAGCGGCCTTCCCAAAACGCGCAGCGGCAAGATCATGCGCCGCATCCTGCGGAAGGTCGCGGAGGGCGAGATGAGCAACCTGGGCGATACGACCACACTGCTGGACCCGGCGGTGGTGGAGGAGATAAAGGCGGGGCGTCTTTAGTTCACCGCATGCTATGCCCTCGAAGACATCCTCCCGGTACATCAGTCTGCTCAAGCGATCTTTGACCGATTACCACAACGTCGGAACTTCAGAACTGCATCCCCTTTCAACGGTAGAGCCGAACTGGAAAACAGCGCTTCTCCATTCCCTGGACCAGCTGCTGCGCATGCGGAACTTCACCATCTGCAAGATGGAACCCGTAACCGCCGAGGGTCGAACAGGTGGATCGGACTGGCCGGCGAACGCACTGACGATGGTCGGCATGGAACGACTGGACCATCTGGAAGAGTGCATCACGAAGATCGCGGAACAGAACATCCCCGGTGATCTCATCGAAACAGGGGTGTGGCGTGGTGGGGCGGCCATCTTCATGCGCGCCATGCTGAACGAGCTCGCATTGGAAGACAGGAACGTGTGGCTGGCGGATTCCTTTGAGGGGATACCGGTCCCCGACCCTGATGCATGGCCTGCGGACAAGGGTAACGCACTGCACAAAGTGCGGATGCTCAGTGTTCCCTTGTCGGTGGTGCAGGGCAACTTCGCGCGGTTCGACCTGCTCGATGACCGGGTGAAGTTCCTCAAGGGCTGGTTCAAGGACACCCTGCCCATTGCCCCGATCCAGGAACTCGCGCTCCTACGCTTGGACGGTGATCTGTACGGCTCAACGATGGTCGCTTTGGAATGCTTGTACCCGAAAGTCTCCATCGGAGGGTTCGTGATCGTCGATGACTATCACTCCATTCCAGCCTGCCGCAAAGGCGTCGAAGACTATCGGGCAGCGAACGGCATTCCCGACCGCGTCCGTGCCATAGATCGAGAAGCGGTTTACTGGAGAAAGAGCCGATGAAGTTCATCTACTGGTTCGCGTACTTCAACCTCGGGTCGCCAAGCGTTCGATACAGGGCCCAGTATCCTTTGGCCTATTTCGAGCGCGAGCACGGCGTAAAGCATTTGCTCGTCGTTCCGGGTTACTCGCCGGGCAAGCTCCTTTGCTTTCTCGGAGCCTATTTCTCGGCGCTGCTCTTCCGGAAGAAGGGATCCCTCATCGTCATCCAACGCGTGAGTTCCGGTTTCATCTATGCCGCTGCGCTCAAGTTGCTTGTGAAGGTGCGTCGCAAAAGGACCATCTACGACCTCGACGACGCCGACTACCTCGAGCACGATCCGCACACCATCCACTTTTTCGCGGCCAACTGCGAACGCGTTTCGGCCGGAAGCCGGGCCATCATGGAGCACTTGGGCCAGTTCAACAAGAACATATCCTTCGTTACCTCCCCGGTCATCGACCTGGGCATCGTAAAGAAGGAACGGGCGGCGGTATTCACCATTGGCTGGATAGGTGATTTCGGTGGCGGGCACAAGCAGGGGCTGGTACAGCTGGTCTTCCCCGCGCTCAAGTGTTTCACGCTGCTCACCAAGGTCATCCTCATCGGGGTCAGGCAGCAGGAGGATGTGCGATGGATCCGCGAACACTTCGCCGCCAGTCCGCACATCGTGCTGGAATTCCCACAGCCCCCTTCATGGGAGGATGAGCACTGGATCCAACAACGGATCGCCGGGTTCGACGTGGGCGTTGCCACACTGGTGGACACGCCCATCCAGCGGGCCAAGTCAGGCATCAAGGCGAAACAGTACCTGAACAACGGAGTTCCTGTCCTTAGCACCTATCAACCGGAGAACGATCACGTGGTTGTCGACGGAGTGAACGGCTACTTCTTCTCCAACGCGCAGGAGTTCCACGAGCGGATATCCGTACTGCGTTCCATGAGCCATGCGGAGTACACGACGCTTTCAACCAATGCGCGAGCGTCGATCAAGGCGTTCGACCACGCGCACTACTACCGGAACTTCCTCGAGCTCAGTAGACCTGTCTCCACGGACCTGCCGGGCGCGTCCTGCCCGATATGAAGTGTAAGGGCTCCACTGCTCCCCCCGCACGACTAGTCCCGCACATCTAGGAGAGCACCGGCTCCGCCTTCGGGTACTTCACCTTCCCGAATTGCTTCATGTACAGGTCGTAGATGATGCCGTCGGCGAGACCGACCTTGGGAACGAACACCTCTTCGATGTTGGCGGCGCGCATGATGCGCAGGAAAATGTCGGCGGCCGGGATGATCACGTCGGCACGGTCAGGGCGGAGCCGCAAGAGCTTAACGCGGTCATCGAACGAATAACCCGCTATCCGTTCGCGCTGTGTGGTGATGTCCACCGTGGTGAGCGGTTCACCGAACGAGCTGCCCGTTTCCTTGAACAGCCGGTTGATGTTCCCACCGGTACCGATCGCCATCAGGGTGCCATGCTCGGCGCGCAATTCACTGAGGAAGGCATCCACCTCGTTCCAGACGGACGCATCGACTTTGCCCTTCAACGTGCGCACGGTACCCACTTTGAAACTGGCGCTCTTCTTCCGTTCGCCCTTCTCCAGCCAAGTGAGTTCCGTGCTTCCGCCGCCCACGTCGATGAGCAGGTAGTTGCGGTCCTTGAGCAGGTCCTGTGTCCAGAACACGTTGCTGATGAGGTCGGCTTCCAACTTCCCGTTGATGACCTCAATGTGCACGCCGCTTTCCATCTCCACCCGGGCACACACCTCCTCACCGTTGCTGGCCTCGCGCATGGCACTCGTGGCGCAACAGCGCATGTAGCTGAGACCGTATACCTCAGTGAGCAACCGGAACGCCTTCAAGCTCTTGATGAGGTAATCGCGCTTCGCGCTGGTGATGGCGCCGCCGTCGAACACATCCTCGCCCAAACGGATGGGCACGCGCACCAGTGTCTGCTTCTTGATGATCGGGTGGTCGTCCCGTTCGATCACTTCGCCCACGAGAAGGCGCACGGCATTGGAACCGATGTCAATGGCGGCGTACGTGCGGTCGCGGTCCATGCGCCGAAGGTAGCCGCCAAGGGGCTCCGCCATCCGCCGGGCCGATTGTCATGCGAACGCCATTTTCGGTCAAGAGCGTGATCCATCACCCCCCGCTGGATCGTTCGTGGAGCACATTCGCCGCCGAAATGAAAACACCGCTCCTCCTCGCCGCTCTCATCGCCGCCACCACCGTGGCGGCCCAGACTTCCGTAACCGTCACCACCGGCCCGGGCAATGCCCAGCAGACCTGGTACAACCTGAACACCGACGCCACCACTTCAGCCCCGCTGGCGGAATGGGACCTCGCCTTCGAGATCAATGGCGGGTTCAATGCGGGCATCATGGCCAACACGGCCAAGGGGGTGAAGGTTTACCAAGCGCCCGTCGCTGTGGGCGATTGGGGCAGCATGGACACCACAGGCATGGCCGCCAACTGGCAGGGCCTCCACAACAGCGACAAGGACTGGAGCCTCGGGGCCTTCAACAGCGATGTGGACCTCGATGCCTACAATATCGGCTGGGGCATCTATAACACAGTAACGCACGTGGTTGCCGGCGACAGCATACAAGTGGTGGTGCTTGCTGACGGAGCGGCCAGAATGATCCGCATCGACGCGCTGGGCGCAGGTACATACACCTTCACTTACGCGAACCTTGATGGCAGCGACGAGCAAACACATCAGATCGCAAAGGCCGACTACAGCGGCAAGAACTACGCCTATTGGTCCATGACGTCCCACAGCGCCATCGACCGTGAACCGATGAGCGCCGATTGGGACATCTTGTTCGGCAAGTACACGACCAACATCGGCACGTGGTACGGTGTTACCGGCGCGCTGCACAACAAGAACGTCCAAGCTGTACAAGTTGGCGGTGTTCCGACACTCGATGCGGTGTTCCAATGGAACGACCTTGGCAACGACATCAACATCCTGGGACACGACTGGAAGTACTTCGACATGGGCACGTTCCAGTACGTGATCGAGGACTCCCTCACCTACTTCGTGAAGGACGTGACGGGCAACGTGTGGAAGATGTGGTTCACCGGTTTCGGTGGAAGCACCACGGGCGACATCAGCTTCAACAAGCAACTGATCAGCGCGGCAAGCGTTGGCGAAGTGACCAACAGCACCGTGGTTGCGCTATACCCGAACCCGACCAGCAACGGTCAAGTGAACGTTGTAATGGACGGCTTCAACGGCACCACGCGACTGCTGCTGACCGACCTGAACGGCAAATTGGTGCGCCAGCAAAGCAGCAACCAGGGCGGCGTCCTCAGCAACATCGCGTTCGATGTGAACGGTGTTGAAGCGGGCATCTATCTGCTGCGCGTCGACGATGGCGCGACGAACGCAGTGCAACGCTTGGTGGTGCAATAAGGCATGCGCCTCGGCTGGGCATCGCTCTTCATGATCACCTGCCTCGGTGCTGTGGCACAGGTGCAGGTGATCGTGCTTGATGCCGGTTCAGCGCAGCCCGTGCCTTACGCGCACGTTTCATGGATGGCCGGTGCTTCCACTGCTGTGGTAGCTGGTGACGCGAATGGCAAAGCCGCTCTGCCCCTCACTGCTGAACAAGTCACACGAGGGGTGCTGCTGAACGTGCGTGCCCTCGGGTACCATCACGCCACGGACACAATACGGTCGTTGGCACCGTTCACCGTGCGTCTTCAGGCCAAGGCACTGGAACTCGAACAAGCGGTCGTGACCGGCCAATACAAGCCCGGTACTGCGGATCGCGCGGTGCATCGGTTGCGCGTCATCGACGCCAAGCGCATGGAGCGCATGGCTGCGGAAAGTCTCGGCGATGTGTTGCGACAGGAGTTGAACATCCGCCTGGAACAAGACAACATCCTGGGCACGAGCATGCAGATGCAAGGGCTCGGCGGCGAGAACGTGAAGATCCTGGTGGACGGTGTGCCGATGATCGGCCGCCAGAACGGCAACCTCGACCTAGCGCAGATCGACCTCAGCGGGATCGAGCGCATTGAGGTGGTTGAAGGACCATTGAGCGTGAGTTACGGCACGAACGCACTGGCAGGCACCATCAACCTGATCACGCGCAAGAGGGCGCGCTCCTCGTCGACGCTGAACGCCAACGCGTATGCTGAGCACGTCGGCCGCCTGAACCTGGCCGCGACAGCAGGCCGCCGCTTCGGCCGCAACGACTTGCTCCTCACCGTGGGCCGCAACTTCTTCGGTGGCTGGGATCCGCGCCAGGGAGGCGACCTATACAACTTCGAGCCGCAGCTCGCCGACACGAACCGCTTCCAGCAGTGGAAACCACGCGAGCAGTATTTCGCACGCCTCAACTATCGTTTCGCGCTGAACGACCGCTGGACGTTGGGCTATAAAGGCGAAGGCATGCAGGACCGGATCACGAACCGTGGCAGGCCGCGCACACCCTATGGCGAAACCGCATTCGACGAACAGTACCTGACCGAACGGCTGGACAACGCCCTCTTCACCGAGGGCCAGTGGGGAAGCGGCAAACGCTTGAACGCACTTATCGCTCACAACCGCTACCGACGCCTGCGCAACACCTGGCTGCGCGACCTCACTACGCTCGACGAGCAATTGGTGAGCACCGAAGGCATGCAGGACACGTCGCGGTTCACGCTCACCAATGCACGCCTCGTCTTCAGCAGCGCGCCCGACAGCAGCAAGCTGGCCTACGAGATCGGCACCGACCTGAACCACGAGACCGGCGCGGGCGAACGCATCGGCGATGGCAACGGTGAAACGATCGGCGACTATGCCGTGTTCGCCAGCCTGGAGTGGAAACCCTTGTCGCGACTGACGTTGCGGCCCGGTGCACGGTACGCGCACAACACGCGCTACGGCGCACCGCTGATCCCATCGCTCAATGTGCGGTGGCAACTGGACAGCGCCATCACCTTGCGCGCCAGCTACGCGCAAGGGTTCCGCGCACCATCGCTCAAAGAGTTGTACTTCTTCTTCGTGGACGTGAACCATGACATCGTGGGCAACGAAGACCTTGAAGCCGAACGCTCGAACAGTTTCAACCTCGGGCTCACTTACCGGAAGAACATGGAACGAGGGGTGTTCACTGCGGATCTCTCTACGTTCTGCAACGTCATCAGCGACCTTATCACTCTGGTGCAGATCTCACCGACGCGGTACAGCTACGTGAACATCGGCGACTACCGCACGGTAGGCGGCAGCGCCGGCATCGGATGGGACAACGGCCACTGGCTGCTGAACATCGCCGGAGCGTTCACTGGCCGCTACGACGAACTGGGCGAGACCAGTGGTGGCGATGCGTGGCTGTACACACCTGAAGTGCGCGGCACCATAACACGCGAATGGCGGAAGTACGGCTGGAGCGCTTCGGTCTTCGCCAAGTACCAGGGCGAACTGGGCAACTATGTATCCCTCTCGGAAACAGAAGTGGGGCGCAGCACGCTGGACCCGTACGTGATGGCCGATGCCAACATCAGCAAGTCACTTTGGAAGAAGCGGCTGCGCATTGGCATGGGCTGCAAGAACATCACCAACGTCTCCAACATCGGTTCATCGATGGTGGCCGGTGGTGTGCACAGCGGTGGCGGCGGGCAGGTGCCGATGGCCATCGGCCGCACATGTTTCCTCCGGTTGGACATCGATCTGAAGAAGCAAGAATGAAGAACGTTTGGTCCATCGGTGCGGTCAGTGCGTTGCTGCTCAGCAGCTGCTTGAAGGATGAACTGCCGGTTCCTGCGCGTCCGCAAGGCGGAGTGGTGACCGGACAGGCGTGTTTGGGCAGCGACTACGGCGATCAGCTCTGGTACGACCTGGGCAGCAATGCGATCGTGAGCGCGAACAGCAAGAACGCATGGGACCTTGCCTTCGAGTGCAGCGCCGATGGTTGGCTCGTGCGCCTCAACACCGCCCGGTTCATGCGCGCAGCGGAACTGAACACCACGGACATCGCGCAACCGGTTGACACGAACGGGTTCGCGGCATTGTGGCGTATCGACCATAACGGCGGTTCACCGGACTCCACCGCGATCCGCGACTGGCGCACCAACTTGCCGGTGTACGCGCTGGAAATGGGCTTCAGTGACATCGGCTTGCCCATTGGCGTGAAGTTGCTGCGCATCACCTCGGTGGATCCCAACGGCTTCACGTTCGAGACCGCCAACATGAACGGCACCAACGTTCAACAGCACACGGTGGCGAAGGACCCCACCCGCAGCTACGTGCACTTCAAGATCAGCTCAGGACAAGTCGTGAACATCGCACCGCCCACCGGTTCGTACGATCTGGTCTTCACGCAATACACCTACCAGTTCTACGAGCCCTACACGGCCTACTTGGTCACTGGGGCCATCAATGCCTTCAGTGGTGCACGCGTGGCACCGATGGTCACCAGCGATTTCAACGCTGTGACGGTGGCCGATACGCTCGCGCATCCGTTCACCGCCGGTGACGACGCCGTGGGTTACGAGTGGAAGGAGTACGATTTCGACCTCGCCGTCTACACCGTTTTCCCCGAACGGGTGTACATCATCGAAGACAGCGAAGGACAGTTCTTCAAGCTGCACTTCACCGACTTCTACAACGACCAAGGCGAGCGTGGCTGCCCGACGTTCGAGGTGGTGGCGTTGTGATCAGCGCAGCACGATCAGGCGTTCCTCCAACGACTTGATCTTCGCCTCGGCGTCAGCCTTCTTCTTGCGCTCGTTCTCCAGCACCTGGGGCGGAGCACCGGCAACAAAGCGCTCGTTCGAGAGCTTCTTGTCCACGCTGGTGAGGAAGCCGCGGAGGTAATTCAGCTCCTCTTCGGCCTTCTTCGCCTCAGCGGCGGGATCCACATTGCCGCCGAGGTCCACGGCATACTCAGTGGTGCCGACGAGGAAGGTCACGGAACCATCGGCCGGTTTCGCAACGGCGTTGATGGCGCTCACGTTGGCGAGTTTGCCCACCAGCGCGATGGTCGATGCACTTAGCGGTGTCGTGCCTTTCACCTTCAACTCCATTGCCTCCTTCGGGCTCATGCCACGTTCGTTGCGCGTGTTGCGCACGGCGGTCACAAGATCGAATGCGTGTTGGACTTCGGCTTCGAGCTTCGCATCACCGTCGCCGCCCTTCGGCCAGGCGGCAATGATCAGCGCATCCTTTGGGCCTTGGCGCTCGCGCAAGTGGCTCCACAACTCTTCGGTGAGGAAGGGCATGAAGGGATGCAGCAACTTCATCACATCCTCGAATAGGCTGATGGTCGCTTCGTACGTCGTGCGGTCTATGGGTTCGCCTACGCCGTTCACGAAGGAGGGCTTGATGGATTCGAGGTACCAGCTGCACAGATCATCCCAGATCAGCTTGTAGGTGGCCATGAGCGCCTCGCTGATGCGGAACTGCGCGTAGAGGTCGTCGATCTCCTTCGTGGCATGCTCGACGCGTGAACGCATCCATGCACAAGCCACCGCGTTGCCGGCACTCTGCGCGCGATCATCAACGCTCCAGCCCTTCACCAGGCGAAAGGCGTTCCAGATCTTGTTGCTGAAGTTGCGGCCCTGCTCGCAGAGGGAATCGTCGTAAGGCAGATCGTTGCCAGCGGGTGAGGTGAGCAACATGCCCACGCGCACGCCATCCGCACCGAACTTCTCGATCAGCTCCAGCGGATCCGGACTATTGCCGAGGCTCTTGCTCATCTTCCGGCCCAGCTTGTCGCGCACGATGCCAGTGAGGTACACGTTCTTGAACGGCACCTCGTTGCGGTACTCCAGCCCGGCCATGATCATGCGCGCCACCCAGAAGAAGAGGATCTCCGGTGCGGTCACCAGATCGTTCGTCGGGTAGTAGTACTTGATGTCGGCATTGTCCGGATCCTCGAAACCGTCGAACACGCTGATGGGCCAGAGCCAGCTGCTGAACCAGGTGTCCACCACATCCTCGTCCTGCTTGATGCCCGTGGTGCTTTGTCCTTGTGATTTGAAGTAAGCGACCGCCTCGGCCTCGGTCTTGCACACGGCCGCGTCACCGTTGTCGTTGTACCATGCGGGCACCTGCTGGCCCCACCACAACTGGCGGCTGATGCACCAGTCGCGCACGTTCTCCATCCAATACTTGTAGGTGTTGGTGAATTTCTGCGGATGCAGTTTCACCTTCCCATCAAGCACCACTTCCAGCGCGGGCTTGGCCAGCTCGCTCATCTTCACGAACCATTGCAAGCTGAGACGTGGCTCGATCACAGCATCCGTGCGCTCGCTGTAGCCCACCTTGTTCTTGATGTCCTCGATCTTGACGAGGTGGCCTTTCTCCTCGAGGTCCTTCACGATCTTCTTGCGTACGGCGAAGCGGTCCTCGCCCACGTAGAGCTGCGCGGCCGCGCTCAGGGTGCCGTTGGGCTCCAGCATGTCGATCGTTCCCAGGCCGTGCTTCTTGCCCAGCTCGTGGTCGTTCGCATCGTGCGCCGGCGTCACTTTCAACGCACCGGTACCGAACTCGCGCTCCACGTACTCGTCGAAGATGATGGGTATGCTGCGGCCGATCAAGGGCACCAATGCGCGCTTCCCCTTCAGGTGGGCATAGCGCTCGTCTTCCGGGTGTACGGCGATGGCGGTATCACCCAGGATGGTCTCAGGCCGCGTGGTGGCGATCGTGATGTATTCGCCCTCATCCCCTGGCCCCTTCTCCGAGGGAGAAGGGGGGTCGATCCGGTATCGGACATGGAAGAGACGTGAGTTCATCTCTTTCATGATCACTTCCTCATCGCTCACGGCGGTGAGGGCCACGGGATCCCAGTTCACCATGCGCTGGCCACGATACACGAGGCCTTTCTTGTGCAGGTCGATGAAAACATCGAGCACGGCTTCGCTCAACTTCGGCTCCATGGTGAAGCGCGTGCGGTCCCAATCACAGGAGGCACCCAGCTTCTTCAACTGCTCAAGGATCACGCCGCCGTATTTGTCCTTCCAGGCATGTGCATGCTTCAGAAATTCTTCGCGACCGATCGCGCTTTTCTTGATCCCTTGTTCAGCAAGCAGGCGCACCACCTTCGCTTCCGTGGCGATGCTCGCGTGGTCCGTTCCCGGAACCCAGCAGGCATTCTTGCCCTGCATGCGCGCGCGCCGAACGAGCACGTCCTGGATGGTGTTGTTCAGCATGTGCCCCATGTGCAGTACACCTGTCACGTTCGGCGGCGGTATCACGACGGTGTACGGCTCGCGGCCGTCGGGCACGCTTCGGAAGTAGCCGTTGTCGAGCCAGTACTGGTACCACTTGCGTTCCGTGGTGGAGGGGTCGTAGCGCTTGTCGAGTTCCATTGCATCCGCCGTAGCCTTGGCGAAGGCGGATGGTTCCGCTCTTGCACCTCGTTTTCGGCGCTGCGAAAGTAGCCGGGTCCCCTGCCCGTCACTTCCGCTGTTAATCGCCTGTTAAGGTCCGAACCTTGGTTTCCGACCCCCGTACTTTTGGTCGCGTTACCGCTTGGTGCGGAACGTTGAACCGAAAACCAAACACACACCTCAACATGAAGAAGGTTCTTTTTTCCCTCGCGCTGGTGTCGCTCTTCGGCGATGCCATGGCCCAGGACAACACCCGCGCCGTGGGCGGCAACGGTCCGCAACTGACCATCGACAAGGAAGTGCACGACTACGGCACCGTGGCCAAAGGCGCCAACGGTACCAGCGAGTTCACGGTGACCAACACTGGCGACCAGCCCCTGATCATCACCAACTGCAAAGGCAGCTGCGGTTGCACGGTTCCCAAGTGCGACACCGCCCCTATCGCGCCGGGCAAAACCACCATTATCACGGTGAAGTACGACACGATGCGCCCCGGTCCGATCAACAAGAACGTGACCATCACTAGCAATGCCACCAATGCCCCCAACAAGGTGGTGCGCATCACGGGCAACGTGGAAGCCGGTCCTGACACCCCGACCAGCCCTGTGAAGGACGCCAGCCCGATGTCGCCTGTGGCGAACCCGGGTGGTGGCATGTAAGCCGAACACCTTTTGAACGAAGCCCCTGCCGGTTTGCCGGTGGGGGCTTCTTCGTTCTTGGCCATCACCGATCTTCGCCGCCTCAACCGGCCTACCGAACATGCCATCCATCAGCAAGAAAGGCGAGCGTATGCCGCCCAGTCCCATCCGCAAACTGGTGCCCTACGCCGAAGCTGCCAAGAAGCGCGGCACCAAGGTGCTGCACCTCAATATCGGCCAACCTGACATTGCCACGCCGCAGGTCGCCCTGGAAGCCCTCCACCACATGGACCTAAAAGTGGTGGAATACAGCCACAGCGCCGGCAACGAAAGCTACCGCAAGGGCTTGGTGAAGTACTACGCCCAACATGGCATCACCATCACGCACGAGCAGATCATCGTCACCAACGGCGGAAGCGAGGCCCTGCTCTTCAGCATCATGGCCACCCTCGATCCCGGTGATGAGGTCATCATCCCGGAGCCGTTCTATGCCAACTACAACAGTTTCAGCGTTGCTGCCGGTGCGGTGGTGGTGCCGGTGCGCTGTAGCATCGACAATGGCTTCGCCTTGCCGCCCATCACGGAGTTCGAGAAGCTCATCACCCCGAAGACGCGCGCGATCCTGATCTGCAACCCGGGCAACCCCACGGGCTACCTGTACAGCAAGGAGGAACTAGAGCGTCTCCGGGACATCGTGAAGAAGCACGACCTCTTTCTGTTCGCTGACGAGGTGTACCGCGAGTTCTGTTACGATGGCGCAGAACACATGAGCGCGCTGAACTTGGAGGGGATCGACGGGAACGTGATCCTCATCGACAGTGTGAGCAAGCGCTACAGCATGTGCGGTGCTCGTGTCGGGGCGGTCATCAGCCGGAACAAGGAGGTGATGGCGGCCGTCCTGAAGTTCGCACAAGCGCGTTTGAGCCCGCCAACGTTCGGACAACTCGCCTCGGAAGCGGCACTGGCCACGCCGGCGTCCTATTTCAGTGAGGTGATCGGCGAATACCGGCAACGCCGCGATGTGCTGGTGGATGGTCTAAACAGCATTCCGGGCGTGAAATGCCCCAAACCCAAAGGGGCTTTCTATTGCGTCGCCGAGCTGCCGGTGGACGATAGTGACCGGTTCTGCCAATGGCTCCTGGAATCGTTCGAGCACAAGGGCCACACGGTGATGATGGCCCCGGCCACGGGGTTCTATTCAGTCCCCGAACCCGGCCGCCAGCAGGTGCGACTGGCCTACGTACTGGAACAGGACAAGCTGAAGCTGGCCGTGGAGTGCTTGGCCGAGGCGCTGAAGCTCTATCCCGGAGTAACCCGTTCGGTGCCTGCGGAGGCCGCGGCGTCCTGACTACCCCCGCGTACTGGGAAAGCCGACCCGAGGGTCGGCTTTCCTGTTTTCGTCGAACTGTAACCAGGGGTTCGTCGAAGCCGTTGAAGCGCCCGGTCCGATCCCCCCATCGCGGCGAACGGACCGAAAAAAGGACGCTATGCAACGCTTCAGAAACCTCCTGTTGGGCACCATTACGGTTGTCCTTGGCCTCATCGTATCCGGCACTGTGAACGCACAGGACACCAGTGAACGCCGACATGCCTTCCGCTGCAGTGGGATCAATAGCCCCGCCAAGCAGAAACAGCTGACGGAACTATTGCGGGGATTCGACCCGGAAATGGTGGTGTCGGTGGACGAAACGTCCCAGTTGATGAAGCTGTTGACCACCGTTCAACTGGACATAGGTGAGGTGCGCAACATGTGTTCGCTCATCGGAGTGCAACTGCAACCGGTGCAGCGCCGCGATGGTAATTGGGTGAACGAATGATCAATCGAAAATCCCTGACGATGAAATCCACATCGATCATAACAAGTACGGTCCGATCACTAGTGCTGCTTTCGACGTTCGCATCCGCGATCGGCGCCCATGCGCAAAGCAGCAGCGATGGTTGCGGTTTCGCGGTCGCGAACCAATACACCGTGAACAGCTCATGCTCGTTCCAGACCTTCAACAAGCCCACGGCATACGTCAATAACACGAATCCCGGTGGTTGCAACTCCTCGGCCAACGACGACGCGTTCGGCTGGTTCACGGCAACCTCGACGCTCACTGCCATCACGTACGATCCGCTGAACAACCATGATCCAGTTCTGCACGTGCTCAGCGGCACCTGCGGGTCCCCCACCGTGATCGGATGCGCGGACAATGGCGGCAACGGGGTCAACGAAACGGTGACCGTTGCCACGACCGTCGGGGCCAATTACCATTTCCGGGTGCAACGCTATTTCACGAACTCCGCCATGGACGGCTCCATCTGTATTTACAATGTGGTTCCGCCCGCCAACGACGACCCGTGCGGCGCCACCGCGCTCACCTTGGGAACGACATGCTCTTCAACGAGCCATACCAACGTGAACGCGACGTTCACCTCATCCTTGCCTGATCCGGGCTGTGGTGGCTACAGCGGTTCTGTTCGCGATGTTTGGTTCTCCTTCGTTGCCCCCAGCACCAAAACCGTGCACTTCCAAGTGACCTCGGGCACAATGGGAAATCCTGCCATGGCACTGTATACCGCCACGGCTTGCGGCAGCACCTTTTCCTTGATCGAATGCGACGACAACGACGGCATCGGTAATGCCCCGTTCCTGTACCTCTATGATCTCGTTCCCGGAGATACGTACTACCTGCGCGTGTGGGGCAGCGGAGGCGGCCAGGGCACGTTCGACCTCTGCGCGGTGACACCACCCACAACGGCCGACTGTTTCTACGCGCTTCATATGAACGACAGTTTCGGCGACGGTTGGGACGGCAGCACGGTCGGGGTGAGCATCAACGGTGGCGCTACGACCAACTACACCTTGGCGGACGGCAACAAGGGAATGGTGTACATCCCCTTGGACAACGGGGATATCATCACGCTCACGTACACGCCGGCCGGGAGCTGGCAGAACGAGATCAGCTACATACTCCAAAGCGGGCAAGGCGTCCTGTTCTCCGACGGCCCAACCCCGGCCTCGGGCACGGTCTACGCGAACCCCAACGATTGCGTGGCCCCAGACCCACCGCGTGAGGACTGTTACGGCAGTCTGGCCATCTGCGCGGCCAGCGGTAACAGTTCCAATCCAGCGAGCACAGGCTTGAAACCGGACCTGAACCTACATACGCGCGGGTGCCTGAGCAATGACGAGCGCCAAGGCACATGGTTCAACTTCACCGTGTCGGCCTCGGGCACCATAGAGTTCACGATCGTCCCGTCCAACTCGGGCGATGATTACGACTTCGCTTTGTGGGGACCCGAAACCTCCGTTGCCTGCCCTCCGTCCACCTCCCCTTACAGGTGCTCCTACTCTGACGACTCCGGCGATACCGGGCTCTTGGTCTCCTCGACCGATGTCAGCGAAGATGCTAGCGGCGACAAATACGTGCAAGCCATTGATGTGAGCGTGGGAGAGGTGTACGTACTTTACATCAGCAATTGGAGCCAGAGCGGCCTGCAGTTCGATCTGGACTTCAACATGATCAGTGGTGCGAGCATCGACTGCACTGTGCTTCCCGTGGAACTGCTGACCTTCGAAGCCGGCGCAAAGGAGCGTACGGTGGAATTGGATTGGGCCACGGCGTCGGAGGCCGGCAGTTCGCACTTTGTGGTGCAACGTTCGCCCAACGGCGAGGACTTCGCGGACATCGGTACGGTGAACAGCGCAGGAACATCCTTCACCACCACGGAATACGCCTTCGTTGATGACCGGCCGATCGCCGGCACCAACTACTACCGTTTGAAACAAGTGGATACCGATGGTAGTTTCAGCTATTCGGACATTGCCACGGTGAACTTCGGCAGTGCAGTAGTGATCGGAACACCTTACCCCAATCCAACGGACGGTACCGTGAACGTGCCACTGAACGCCAATGAAGACGGCCTGGCCCACTTGGAAGTAAGCGATGCAACCGGCCGTACAGTGCATCGTTCCGCACATGCCATAACCAGTGGTACCAATACATTGAGCTCGGACCTGCAAGGACTGAAGCCGGGCACGTACATGGTCACTGTGATCACACAGGATGGTCTCCCCACACGGTGCGGTCGGTTCATGCTCCGTTGATCCATTCACCCCATTCCCCGAAGAGCCCCCATACGGGGCTTTTCGGCTTTCAAGGCCCTGCCGCCCAACAGGCAACCGATCGACCATGGCATCGTTCGTTGGTTATATTGCCGTCGCTGATATCCATGAGATTCCCATCACTGATCGTCTTGGGCCTGTTGGCCTTTGCACCAGCGTTGCTCTTGGCGCAGGGCCCGAAGAAGACCGTGCTTTTCGGGCGCTGCACCACCACCATCAGCCAGGGCCAGGAAAAGCAATTGCAAATGCTGCTGAACAGCACGGATCCATTGGGCCTGCTGTCCGTCCACACGAACAGGCACCATGTGAAAGTGCTGCATTCAACAGATCTGGCGCAGGGCGCTGTGGCGTCCATCTTCCAATTGGTCGGCCTTGACCTGGAGGTGTTCCAAAGTGCTCCGGGAACAACAGCGAACCGCGCGCCAGACAGCACTAAGGCCCCCGTGTTCGTGGATACGGGCAACCCCGATCTTGATGCGCAGAACTATGCCGCCGCCAAAGCGGCGTGGGCTGAAACGTATCCGCACCAGTACGAAGAGTTCTTTGGGCAATGATGAAGCGTGGTATTGCACTGGTCGCATTGGTCGTCGTTTTGACCGGACCAACGGTGCACGCCCAGTGCCCTGATAACAACACCTTGTTCGGTGTGGCCATCACCCCACCTTGCCCCGGATCAACGACGAGCGGATGTGTGCCGGCGGGCCAGTACATCCTGGTGAACGTGGTGGCCGGCAACGTGTACACCTTCAACACGTGCGCCGCGGCCTGGGATACACAGATAACGCTCTACAACAACGGCGGCGGAGCTAGCCTGGGCTACAACGACGATTTCTGCGCACCCGGGTCGCAGGTTACCTGGACCGCCACCTTCACCGGGCAATTGCGGGTGCTGGTGGACCAGTGGAACTGTACAACCAGCGCGAATTGTGTACCCATCGGCATCGCATGCTCGGCGCCGCCGCCACCGGTCACGAACAACGAGCCGTGCACCTCCGTCAGTCTCCCGGTGAACACTTCCTGCGTTGCGCAGAATTTCTCGAACGTCGGTTCCACCATTACCATCAACCCACCAACACCGAGCTGCGGTTTGATCACGGGTGGTGACGTTTGGTTCAGCTTCGTTGCGCCTCCATCCGGTATTGTGAATTTCCAGACCGCCGCCGGCACATTGCTCGACGCCGTCATGGCCGTGTATTCCGCCACCAATTGCTCAACCGCTCTGGTTGAAGTCGGCTGCGATGACGACTCAGGACCCGGCACCATGCCCTATCTGTCACTTACGGGGCTCACACCGGGCAATACCTACTTCATCAGGATCTTCGGTTTCAGTGGCACCACCGGCACCTTCAGCATATGCCTCACCACGGTTGCACTTCCCGCAGGTGATTGCATCTACCAGTTGAGCATGTTCGACAGTTTCGGTGACGGATGGGACGGTAGCACCGTGGGCATCAGCATCAATGGCGGCCCCTTCACCAACTACACGCTTCCCGGGGGCTCCAACGGCATCGCTCTCATTGGGGTGAACATCGGCGACATCGTTATCGTGCAGTACACCGAGAACAGCTTCTTCCCCGGCGAGATCAGTTATTCCATCGGGCCCGGATGCATCTGGAGCGACGGACCTACGCCCTCGACCGGGATCGTGTTCACGCAAACCGTCGATTGCCAGCCTGCCCCCTCCCCTCCGGAAGACTGTGCCGGTGCGATCACCATTTGCAATAACCAGGCGTTCAACAACAATACGCAGAGCACAGGTTGCGCATTCGATCTGGATGCCGCCAACCAGGGCTGCCTGGCAAGTGCAGAGCGCCAAGGGACGTGGTATTACTTCAGTCCAAGCACCAGTGGAAACGTCGCGTTCACCATTTCCCCGACCGATCCAACGGACGATTACGACTTCGCCATCTGGGGGCCCTTCCCACCGGGGAATCCCATTTGCCCTCCACCCGGTGCACCGCTCCGTTGTTCTTATGCGGCCCCTGCTGGTGATACCGGTCTCAACTACACGGCGGTCGACAATACGGAAGGGGCAGGTGGGGACAAATGGGTGAACGACCTGGCCGTGGTGGCTGGCCAAGTGTATATCCTGTACGTTTCGAATTTCAGCCAGAGCGGTCTGGCCTTCAACCTGAACTGGAACCTGACCAATGGTGCCAGTTTGGATTGTACGGTCCTGCCGGTTGAACTCGTCTACTTCGAGGCGAAAGCCGCAGCGGCGGCAGTTGATCTTACCTGGGGAACGGCTACTGAGCTCAATAGCGACCACTTCCTGGTGGAACGTAGCACGGATGGCGAGTTCTTCACTACGGTGGGCCATGTGCAGGCTGCCGGCAACAGTCTCGTGGATCACCACTACGTCTTCGTTGACCGGAACCCACCCACTGGACTGCTGCAATACCGCCTCAGGCAAGTTGACACGGACGGCCGATCAGCGTACTCCGATCGGGCGACGGTTCTCATGGGCAGCCTGGTCCTGGCAGGTGCTCCGTACCCCAATCCTTCCTCCTCGGAGGTCCGCCTTGACCTCGCCGTGGCCAGCGAGGGGCTTTACCGGGTGCAGTTCATCGACCTCTTGGGCCGAGCACATTTGGACCAACGGTTCAGCGCCCATCGAGGGCAACAGACCATGGTCATGAACGTTCAGCCGTTGGATGCCGGGCCTTATCTGGTGCGGATCGTGGCCCCGGACGGCTCGGTGGTCACGACCGGTAGCTTCGCTAAATACTGACCATCCCCCGGGGCGCGGTTGAAAACCTGCGGGCAACCTGCGCAACCACAGGTCGTCATTCATGCGCAATGTCCCTTGGCTTTCCCTTCCAACCTGTTCATGACTTGCGTCCCGACCACCTTGCGAATGCCTTGGCGGGTCGGCTACATTTGGCGCTTGCCGTTCAGTCCATTGATCCCGATGGCCCACATAACGTTTGCCCCGTAACATGAAGCAACTCTCCGCTCGCGCGCTGTGGACGATGGTCCCCGCCGCATTGCTGGCAACGGCCACCATGGCCCAAAGCACCGCCATTAACACCACTGGCGCGGTAGCCGCAGCTTCGTCCTTGTTGGACATCTCGTCCACGAACCGGGGCTTGCTCATACCCCGCATGACCCAAGCCCAGCGGACGGCGATAGTTGCCCCTAGCGATGGCTTGTGGGTGTACCAGATCCCCAATGCCGGCAATACGCTTCCCAACGGGTTCTGGTACTACGATGCCAGCGCTCCCGATGCCGGCTGGTACCGGATGAGCAGCGGATCGGGGTGGTTGTTGGCCGGTAATTCGGGCACCAACCCGGTAACGAACTACCTGGGCACGACGGACAACGTGCCGCTGGTGATCGCCACCAACGATGTGGAGCGTATGCGGTTGTTCCACAACACGGCGCCTACACCCGCCTCGTTCCTGGGCATCAACAACCCCGCACCCGTCGAAGCACTATCCGTGACCGGCGGTATCCACTTGGGCACCGGCGCTGCGCCCGGCAGTCTCACCACCACCCCAGGTGTCATCCGTTACAATCCCGCTCCCACCCTGCCAGCGCCGTTCCCGGCCATGAACCCGGTGATCCCTTACCACGAGGGAGGCGCTTCCTATACGTATGGCGTGCTACCTGCCGTCAACACCATGGAAAGGCTTGAAAATGCCTTCCTGGAGGTGAACGACGGAAACTATCCCGGCAGTGTATTGCAATGCGGCAGCGGTTCTGCGGAAACCCCGAACAACGGTGGTATCAGCAACGCGGGCGGACCGAACTTCAATGACACCCCCTTCCCGACCAGCGTAGGTCGTGGCTCCAAGTTCCAGTACATCTTCACGGCTGTCGAACTCACTGCCATGGGCTTGTGCCCTGGCTTCATCACCGAGTTGGCTTTCCGCCCGGTGCAGGACGACAACAACTTCCCGGGCCCTCCGGTCTCCTCCGCCAGCATTGGCTTGGAAATTCGAATGAGGAACGTTGTGGGTCCGGTGAACCTCGCGGCCGGATACGACCTTACCCTCAGCCAATCCGCATCCTTGAACGGTGTAGGCGGTCAGACCATTCTTGTGGCCAGTGGTCTTCTGCCCGTACCGCTGACCACACCGTTCAACTGGACGGGCGGCGACCTGATGATCGATCTGAGCTACACCCGCGCACCGCAGGTGGGTATCAGCCCTGCGGTCCAGGTGAACACCGGCTTCGCCAACTGTTCCCGTTGGGGCTGGTTCGGCACGCCGGTTCCGGGTAACACCATCCACACCTCGGCCGCGGCTGGTTTTACAGTGGTGCCTGCCGCTCAAACCGGCTCACATGGCGAACGTCCTGTTACCCGGTTCACGGGGCAGGCCCAGGTGCCGGTGCCCACAGTGCTGCAGGGCGATTATGTGCAGTACAGCGGTGGTTTGCTGGTCGGCTCAGCCGCTTGGGCCAGCACGCCTGGCGTCTTCCAAGGGCCGGGGGTGGTGCGTGCCGAAGTGGCCTGCTATGACGGTAACGTGCAATTGAGCGACCACATTTTCGACCGTTACTTTGATGGTGCCGCCAAAACGGGCGAAGGCCATCTGGCCGGTTCACTGACGCCCTTGGATGAGCTGGAAGGCTACCTGGCGGCCGAACGGCATTTGCCCAGTATGCCCAGCAGGCACCAGTGGGAATCGCGGGGGCCGAGCAGTTTGGGTGAACTATCCACGGGCCTCTGGGAGGCGGTGGAGGAACAAGCCCTGTACATCATTGAACTGAACAACGGCTTGAAAGACCTCGAGACCGCAGCGTTCGGCGAAAAATTGAGCACCACCGAGCTCGCCGACAGGATCGCCATGGTGCAGGACAGCCCGCGATTGACCTCCGAAGAGAAAGCACGGATCATTGCCGGGTTGCGCGGCGCCCAACGGAACCAGCACAACTGATCCAAACACCTCCACAGCACATGAACAACGCTCTATCGATGACCCGCATGCGCAAGCTGACGCTCATCTCCGGTGTTTTGGCGGGATCAACGTTGCTGGCCCAGACCAACAACGTGGCCATCAACAACAACGGTGCTGCACCCAACACCTACGCCATACTTGATGTGCAGAGCACCGGGAAAGGCGTGTTGATACCGCGCATGACCGATGTGCAGCGCAACGCCATTGCCGCACCGGCGCAAGGCCTTACCGTGTACGTGACCGCACCCGATGCCGAAGAAGGCTTCTGGTACTACGAGGCCGGCGTATGGACCCGCATCAATCCGGGTTCTCCTTGGACCCTTAGCGGCAACGCCACCACCGTACCGGGCACCGGTGTTGGACAGAACTACCTGGGCACTGCCGATGCACAACCGCTGGTGTTCCGCACCAACAACATCGAGCGGGCACGCTTGCTTACCACGGGTGAATTCGGCGTGGGCACCACCACTCCGGTGGAGGAACTGGACGTGAACGGTGCTATCATGCTTTCGGGTACCCAGGCCTCTGCTGTTCCCGTGGCAGGTACCATCCGTTACACGACCTACAGCGCCGTTACCCCCATTGCACCGTTCACGGCCTACAGCCAGACCTACCACGAGGGTAATCTGAACGGCACCAACGTTGGTTTCACCGGTTGGCGCAAACTGGAGAACGATTACACCGAGGTGAAGGGGATGAGCTATGCAGCCTCAGGGTCACCCGTGGCGTGCAATCCAGCACCGGCTAGCGTGGCTTTGGGCACGGCCAACGGAGTTGATGCCACATCGAACATTACCCCGTTCGCGAACAACTCCGCCACAACGCATCGCGTGCGCCATCAGTACCTGTTCAGACCGAGTGAATTGGATGTTGAACTCAACCAGTTGTTCAACAATCCAGCCGCAACCCAAGGTCTATGCGCTGGTGCCCAGGTCGCGAGCATTGGTTTCAACGTTATCGTTAATCCTGGTCAAAAGGCGTGGGCCGGGAGCGTCGCCATCAAGCACAGCAGTTTGAACGCGCTTACCGGCGCGATGGATAACACCGTAGATCCAGCTGGCCGTTGTGTTGCGACTGTCGGTTTACAACCGAGTGCCGGTGTTGGCTGGAAGACGTACACCTTCCCAACTCCTTTCGTTTGGGACGGAATCCGGGGGATCGTTATCGAGGTTTCATTTGCTGGCGGCATTTCTGCCATCGCGAATGCGCAAGTGCAAGTGACCACCAACACCGGCTTCAACTCCACTGCTTATAATCATGGAGCCGCCGGCGGGACATGCAACGGTACGGGTGCTTGTGGGAATGTGCCCGGATTGTGTACGAACAATGGCGTATCGGTCATTCGACCGGTGGTCCAATTCAATACCAACGCCAACGGCGTTAGCACCGCCCCACCTGGTACCACATCCAGCGGCGACTTTGTGAACTATCATGGGGCACTTTTGGTTGAAGGCAATCTCCCTTGGGTGTTGCCGACTGTGCTCAATTGGAGCGCTCAATCCGCGCCCTACTACTCCTTCAAAGGACCCGGCACCATTGCGGCCCAACAAGGCATTTATGACGATGCCGTACGCCTGACCGACCATGTGTTCGACCGCCATTTTGATGGTCGTGTGATGTCTTCCGATGCCGCTGAGCACGGCACTGGCCGCAACCTCAGCATCGGTGAAATGACCGCGCATACACGGACGAAGCGTCACCTGCCCACCATGAAAGGCCGGGCGGATTGGGAGAAAAGTGGCGGCTTTGCCTTGGGCGACGTGACCAACCAGTTGTGGGCCACCACCGAAACACAAGCCTTGTACCTCATCGACCTGCAGGAACGGACCGAGGGGTTGGCCGTGCTTTCCGGCACAGGCCCCATCAGTCCAACGCAATTCGAAGCAGCCAAACAAGCGGTGGCTTCCATGGGCACGCTCACAGAGGCCGAGAAGGCCGTGCTCCTCGACGGTTGCAAGCAACGCATCAGCACCACCACCCGCTAAGACGCACATCCTATGAAGACCACTTCTACACGTCTTTCGCTCCTCGCCACAGGTCTGCTGGCCGTGCTTCCTGCGGTTGCCCAGGTGGGCATCAGCCGGAATGCGGCAGCACCTGCGGTTGACGCCATGCTGGATGTGAACGTCGCCAGCTTGGCCACCAAGTTGGGCATGCTCATTCCGCGCATGACCGACGCTCAGCGAATCGCCATTGCGCCCAACGCCACTGCCGAAGGACTATTGGTCTACCAGACCAACGCGCCTGCGGGCTTCTGGTACTGGGATGGCGCCGTTTGGCTGCCCTTCACCGCTGGTGATGCGTGGGGCTTGTTCGGCAACACCGGCACTCTTCCCGGGACGGACTACGTGGGCACGTTCGACAATACGAACTTCCGCATGAGGACCAATGGCGCTATCGCTGTGCCCCCCGTAGGCGTCACCATCACGGCAGGGGTAACGCCGGGGCGTGTTGGGGTGAACACTGGCACCACCACGGAGATGATGGAAGTGAGCGGTGCGATCCTGCTCAACGGCGGTGCCGTTGGTGCCACGGCGGGCAACCTACGTGGGACGCCCGGGGTGTTCCCGGGCACTACCGTGCACCAAGGGTACTTGGGTGCCCCGTTGAATGCTTGGTATCAATTGGAGAACGTGTTCGGCGAGCGCCGGAACCAGATCTATCAGGTGGTGACCGCAGCCTGCAATTACCCTATTGTTGCCGCGCCGAACCCGGATTTCAGTTCCACCAACCTTGTTGGAGACTACGTAACGATCGGCACTGGCGCTGCTGGTATCAGTTCGGCCACCATCGAAACACCCTATGCGACGTTCTGGGAGGACCACAAGGTGCAGTACCTCTACCGGTCCACGGAATTGCAGGCGGTTATTCCGAACGGCTCGGCTGTGCCCACCAGCATCTGCCCCTTGCCGGAGGTCATTGAGGGTTTGGCTTTCAGGACGGGGTCTGCCGGTGTCCAAGCTTGCGCCGGCGCAGAGATCAAGATGGCCAACACAACGTTGACAACGTTGACAACGTTCGCCGCAGGACCGTTGCAGTTGTGTTGGTCCAGTCCTTCGTACTTGGCCGTCAACGGTTGGAACGTTCACCAGTTCTCCACACCGTTCGGCTGGAACGGCACTGGTAACGTCGTTGTGGAGTTCTGCTTCAACAACAACAACTGGACGAGCAACACCGGTATCTACTTCGACGCCACGGCCTACTCGGGCCTGTTCGGCTCATATTGCGATGCGTGCGGCGCACTTTTCGGGGGATTGTGCAACTTCACTTCATGTCCACCGGGAGCACCGGCGGTTGCTGGTGTTACCTGCACCGGGTACAGTCATACTCCAGGCTGCCAGCACACGGCCGGTATGAACCTGTCAACGTGCGACGGTACCTTCCAGTTCACCGGCCAACAAGGGAACGCGAACAAACACCCGCAGATCCGGTTCTACACGAAGGTCGGCTCTGTAGGAAGCACACCTACGTTGGGCGATTACATCTACACGGGTGGGAACGGTGTGGTGATCGGTACCCCTGCTTACGCTGCAGCAAACTTTAAAGGTCCCGGCACACTGCTTGCGCAGAACCAGGTTTGGGGCGGTACCGTGCTCTTGAGCGACCACGTATTCGATAGCTACTACGACGGCGAGGTACGCGCACAGGACGGTGCAGGTGCACGCAGCTATGCCCACCGTTCCATCGAGGAAGTGGAAGCCTTCGTTAAAACCAACCGCCACTTGCCCACCATTGAAGGACGGGATGCCTGGAACCAGAAAGGCGGCTTCAGCTTGGATGAACTCAACACCCAGCTCTGGGTTACCGTGGAGGAACAAGCCTTGCACATCAAGGAACTGAACGAGCGCATGGAGCTCTTGCAGAAGTACTTGATCGAGAAGCGCTTGGCGGAGCTGAAGAAGAAGTGATCGTAACAGCCTAACCTCTGAGCGGCCCGGTATCCCACCGGGCCGCTCGTATTTTGGCACCATGCTGTCCGTTCGGTTCGCCACTTTGTGCACAGCACTTATGGTGCATGCGATGGGCTTGGCCCAAACACCAGCAGGGGCCACCTGGCACTTCGGCATCGGACTGGGCACCGGTATGAACAGCCAGCTCTACACCTGCTTCCTGGTGAAAGTGCACGAGGAGAAGGTGGTGGACAAGGAGGCCATCACCTCGGACCAATTCATCCTGCAGGCCAAAGGCATGGTGCAGAGCAAGGCCAACCCGGGCAACGAAGACCTTTGGAAGAAACACGGCATCGTGCTGTGCGATACCGCTCAGGTCACCACCGTGCAGGAGCAGATCGATGCTTGCAACCCGATGTCGCACCTGTGGAAGTTGCGTTTCCAGGAGTGGCCCCTCCACGATGGTATCGGTCGTCCGGATGCATCCGGTTGGAGTGAAATGCCCATGCGGCCCAGCGATCGCCAGCTGTTGCTGCTGAGCGAGTTCGGCATAACCCACCCAAGTGATATTTGCTTCGGCGAACCCGCCTTTGCGTTGTTGCGGAGCTTGCGTGATCCCGGTTGGGTGGCCAACTACAAAGGGGGCTTATGAGCACGAACACGACGGAGGGATTGCTGCGGAGGCTTACCGCTGGCGACCGTGCAGCCCTGGCGCAAGCCATCACCTTGGTGGAGAGCCAGGCCGATGCTCAACAAGCGAGCGCTGCGGAACTCGTGAGTGCTGCCCTGGCCGTTGGTGTGCCATCGCTGCGCGTCGGCATCACCGGCATACCGGGTGTGGGGAAAAGCACCCTCATCGACGCGCTCGGACATGCGCTCATCAACCAAGGCCATCGGGTGGCCGTGCTGGCCATTGACCCGAGCAGCGCACGCAGCGGTGGTAGCATCCTTGGCGATAAGACCCGCATGGAGCGGCTGGCCGTGCACGAGGCGGCCTTCGTGCGCCCAACGTCCACGGGCGGCAATCTTGGAGGTGTCGGTCGGCGCACCCGTGAAACGATAGCGCTGTGCGAAGCGGCCGGCTACGACCGTGTTCTTGTGGAAACGGTTGGTGTGGGCCAGAACGAACTTGAGGTGGACCACCTGACCGACCTTAACGTCCTTGTTATGATGCCCGGCACCGGGGACGAGCTGCAAGGGATCAAGCGCGGGATCATGGAAGCGGCCGATATCATCGTGCTGAACAAATCCGATGAGGTGGACCTCGCCGTGCTAACACGCGCGCGCAACGACCTGCAGCAGGCTTTGCATCTTACTCACCCGCGCTTTCATGGCCGGATCGCGAAGGTCCTCACGTGCAGCGCTCTCCTGGGCAAGGGTCTTTCCGAATTGATCGCACATATCGACGTCCTGCACGCGGACCGCTTGGCGGCAGGGCTCTGGCAGCAACGGCGATCGGAGCAACTGCGCGAATGGGTTTGGGCATCAGCCGAGGAGCAATTGCTCAACCAATTCCGCAAGGAACTTTCCATGGACCCGGTCCGGACCGGACTGGAGGTGGATGTGACCTACGGCAGGACCAGCCCCGCAGCTGCAGCGCGATGTTTGGTGGACCGGTTCAGAACATCCGGCGCACCTCCTCGCGAAGAACAATAAGTGCCTCGTCGCTCGGGGTGTGGGACAAGCGGGATGCGGTCTCGAACACGTGCTGGCTCAGCTCGGTACCGGACGCATCCTCGCCAGTTTGCTGGTAGGCGATATTGATGATGCGGATGGTCTCCTCCTTGGCTTGCCGCACCTTCTGCCAAGCGCGATCGCTCACGTAGATCTGCTGGGTGATGTTGTGATCGAACTCCTCCCGCACGGTGGCCGTGAGCTCGCTCTGCAGCATACGGCTCGTCATATTGCTCTTGTGCACCCGCAGCACAAGCGGCCCCGGCTTGATGCGCTCCAAGAACAGCGTGAGGCGTTCATAGGCCTGAAGCCGCACTGGAAGCAGGTTCTTGTGGTCCTCCTTCTTGATCTCGGCCAGTTTCAGGTTATTGGCCTCCGTGGCCCGCCCACCAAGGAACTGCCGGATGAGGTAGAACGCCGTGAGGAACACCACAACACTGGGCAACAGCACCAGCAGCACATTGAAAAGCTTGTCGTCCATCGTTCAAAAAGCTGTTGACGAATATCGGTACGCGATCCTTACAGCCCCGGAACGCGGGAAGGGCTTGGTTAGTTTTGGCCGCCGTTGCCGAAGATCCGACCTTCCGCACGGCCCATGCGAAAGGAATGCACCTCTCCCCGACCGTAACAGGCATTGCCGAGCCGGCCACCCTGCTCATGGCACGCCGCTGCCGCGAGCTCCGCGCCCAAGGCAAGGATGTCATCGACCTCAGCTTGGGCGAACCCGACCACGCCCCGCCTGCCTTCGCCCTGAAGGCAGCCGAGGAAGCCCTGAAAGGCAACTGGCACAAGTACCCGCCCGTGAACGGCTACCAGGACGTGCGTGAGGCGATCGCACGGAAGTTCAAGCGCGACAACGGGCTCGACTACGCCGCCGACCAGATCGTTGTGAGCACGGGCGCCAAGCAGGCCATCATGAACGTGGTGCTGAGCTTGGTGGGCCCGGGCGATGAGGTGGTCATCCCCGCCCCGTTCTGGGTAACGTATGCCGAGCAGGTGAAGCTGGCGGGCGGCAAACCGGTGATCGTGCAGAGCACCTTGGAGGAAGATTGGAAAGCGCCCATCGAGCGGATCGCGGCTGCGATCACACCGCGAACACGCCTGCTCATGTTCAGTAGCCCCTGCAATCCCAGTGGTAGTGTTTTGTCTGCTTCCGAACTACAGGCCTTGGCAGAGGTGGTGGCCAAGCACCCAGAGCTGTACGTGATCAGCGATGAGATCTACGAGCACATCGTGTTCGATGGTACGCACCGCTCTTTCGCCGCCTTGCCGGGCATGTACGAACGCACCATCACCGTTAACGGATTGAGCAAGGCATTTGCGCTCACGGGTTGGCGCGTTGGATACATCGGTGCACCGCAATGGATCGCCAAGGCATGCAACACCGTGCAAGGCCAGTTCACCAGCGGTGCGAACAGTATCGCGCAGCGCGTGGCGTTGGCATGCATGGACGCCGACCCGGCCTTGCTCGCCGGCATGCGCACTGACTTCCTCCGCCGTCGCGATCTTGTGCTGGCCGCCATGAATCAAGTGCCAGGCTGGCGTTGCAACGTGCCACAAGGTGCCTTCTATGTGCTCCCTGATGTGCGCAGCAGCATCAACGGCAAGACGATAAAGAACAGCGTAGACCTCAGCCTTCATTTGCTGGATGCCGCTGGGGTGAGCTTGGTGGAAGGGGACAGCTTCGGCGCGGCCGGCACAGTGCGCATCAGCTACGCGACCAGCGATGCTAACCTGACCGAAGCCATGGCGCGCATATCAAAGGCAGTGTCCGCATTGAACTGACAGGCATGCAGAACGCTGCCCGGCTCATCGATGGCATGAAGGGGCTCACCGCCATGGTGGTAGGCGACGTGATGGTGGACGCCTACCTGTGGGGCAAGGTGGACCGCATCAGCCCGGAGGCGCCCGTGCCCGTGGTGGCCGTCAGCTCGCGCAGCGCGAGACTGGGCGGAGCGGCGAACGTGGCCTTGAACCTGCGTGCGCTTGGAGCTACACCTGTTGTCCTGAGCGCAGTGGGCGACGACGAGAATGCCGCTCTGCTCAAGAGGCTCTTCACCGATGCCGGTCTCACCTCCGAGGGATTGGTGACCACGAAGGATCGGCGCACTACCGTGAAGACGCGCGTGATCAGTGGTCATCAGCACATCGTGCGTGTCGACGAAGAGGATGACGCACCGCTTGCCGATGCGCATGGACAGCAGCTCTTGGAAGCAGCCCGCCGCCTGTTCGCGGCAAAACGCCCGGATGTGCTGGTGTTCGAGGACTACGACAAGGGCGCACTGACCCCAACGACCATTGGGGGGCTGATCGCCTTGGCGAAAGAGCATGGTGTGCCAACAGCGGTCGATCCGAAGAAGCGCAACTTCTTCGAGTACCGAGGAGCGGACCTCTTCAAACCCAACCTGAAGGAGCTGCGCGAAGGATTGAAGATCGACCTGCGCAACGGAGACCTTGCAGCGGTGAAGGCGGCGGTGATCCAGTTGGAAGCGCGACTGGGCAATGCGGTTTCGTTGATCACCCTCAGTGAGCATGGCGTTCATGTGCACGGCAGTGGTGAAGAACATACCCTGCCAGCGCACAAGCGCGAGATCAGCGATGTTAGCGGCGCAGGTGACACCGTGATCGCCGTGGCGGCGTTGTGCCTGGCGCAAAGTGCGGGCCTGCGCGATCTTGCTGAACTGAGCAACCTGGCCGGCGGGCTGGTGTGCGAGCATGTGGGCGTGGTGCCCATCGACAGGGATCAACTGCTCCGCGAAGCGCAACGCCTCGCGGCCGCACCATGAGCGTGACGCCATACGGCACGGACGCCACCAAGCGCGAGCAGGTGGAGCACATGTTCGATGCCATTTCACCCAAGTACGACCTGCTGAACCGCGTGCTCTCCATGGGCGTGGACCAGTCTTGGCGACGCAAGACCATCAAGGCGATCGGCGCCGAGCCGGTGGAGCGCCTGCTGGACGTGGCCACGGGCACTGCCGACATGGCCATCATGGCCGCACGCAGGAACGCCGCCCGTTCCATCGTCGGCGCGGACATCAGCGCGGGCATGCTCGAAGTCGGCAAGAAAAAAGTGAAGTCCGCCGGTCTGGAGGAACGCATCGTTCTGCAGCAGGCCGACAGCGAAGCGCTTCCCTTCACCGACAACACCTTCGACGCGGCTTCGGTGGCCTTCGGAGCGCGCAACTTCCAGGACCTGCGCAAAGGCCTCGCGGACATGTGCCGCGTGCTCCGCCCCGGTGGACGCATCTTCGTACTTGAATTCTCCAAACCTTCGGGGTTGATGAGCCCGTTGTTCCGGTTCTACTTCCACTTCATCATGCCGCTCATCGGCCGGTTGGTGAGCAAGGACAGCGCCGCCTACACCTACCTGCCCAAGAGCGTGGATGCTTTCCCGGACGGTGACGCATTCCTGGCGGTGCTGCGGGCCGCGGGGTTCAGGGAGGTTGCCCAGCGGCGTTTCACTGGAGGCATTGCGACTCTTTACTCAGGAAGGAAATGATCCCGGGCCCCGTGCGTTACTGGCCTAACTTCCCCACCGTGATGCGCTTGTCCCCTGCTTTCCGGAAATTCCTCCTTGCGGGCCTCCTTGCCTTCTCGCTGCACGGCACATACGCCCAAAAGCGCATCATCACGCAGAACCTGCCCAACTTCGATCTGCACCGCTTCCACTTCGGCTTCCTGCTCAGCTACAATACCAGCGACTTCTACATGCGCCTGAAGCCAGGGGCGCTCACGAACGACAGCCTATTGTTCCTCGACCATGTGCGGGCACCGGGCTTCAACCTCGGCATCGTGGGTTCCTTGAACATGGGCAACTATTTCAGCCTGCGCTTCCTCCCCACGCTCAGCTTCCAGGACCGCATCCTCCGCTACGGTTTCCGCAGGGCCGATGGCACCGTGGCCGACTTCGACAAGGCCGTGGAAAGCACCTACCTCGAGTTCCCGTTGCACATCAAATTCCGCAGTGCGCGCATCAACAACTTCGCGGTGTACATGCTGGGCGGTGGCAAGTTCAGCATGGACATGGCCACCAAGAAGGACGTGAACAATGAGATCGATGACGAAGTGGTGGTGAAGCTGGAGAAGTATGATTACAGCGTTGACGTTGGAGCCGGGTGCGACATGTTCCTCCCCTACTTCAAGTTCGGCATCGAGCTGAAACACAGCATCGGACTGGCCAACCTGGCTATCGACGACGGCACACGCTTCAGTGTGCCGATCGAGAGCATCCGCACAAAGGTGTGGGTGCTCACCTTCACCTTCGAGGGCTGAGGACCTGTTCCTGCGTTCTTTGCGGCGGATGCGTTGCACCGTTGATATTGCCCTTTCGCCCGCCGCCGCCAACGACCCGGAGCAAGTGCGGGAAGCAGCTGCCGACGCAGCAGGTGTTGTACTCGCCCAAGTTCCGTGCGCGCGGATCGTGAAACGCAGCATTGATGCCCGCGGCCGGCAGGTGCGATTGCGGCTGCGCGTTGAGGTCGGCGACGAACCGTACACCGACGACGAGATACCGGCACTGGACCTTCCCGACGTGTCGCGCGCAGCCCCGGTCATCATCATCGGTTGTGGACCGGCCGGACTGTTCTGCGCGCTACGGTCCATCCAGCTCGGCCGCCGCCCGATCATTGTGGAACGCGGCAAGGATGTTCGTGCGCGCCGACGTGATCTGGCCGCGATCAACAAGGAGTTCGTTGTGGACCCCGACAGCAATTACTGCTTTGGCGAAGGTGGTGCGGGCACGTACAGTGATGGCAAGCTGTACACCCGGAGCAGCAAACGTGGCGATGTGGCTGGCATCCTGCGGACCCTGGTTTCGTACGGGGCCTCACCGGATATCCTTGTCGACGCGCATCCTCACATCGGCACCAATAAGCTGCCGGGCATCATCACCGCCATGCGTGAGTCCATCCTTGCGGCGGGCGGCGAGGTGCGTTTCGGTCATCGCGTCACCGACCTGCTCGTGCGCGATGGTGCGATCAGAGGAGTGCAATGCTCGGACGGCACCGAATTGCTCGCTGAGCATGTGGTATTGGCAACCGGCCATAGTGCCCGCGACATCTTCACGCTGCTGCAACGCAAAGGCATCCGCATCGAAGCGAAACTGTTCGCCATGGGTGTGCGCATCGAACACCCGCAGCACATCATCGATCGCATCCAGTACCACTGCGATGTGCGCGACCCTCTTCTGCCGCCCGCCAGCTACAGCCTTGTGCAACAAGTGAACGACCTGGGCGTGTACAGCTTCTGCATGTGCCCGGGCGGCATCATAGCGCCGTGCGCCACGGCCCAGGACGAAGTGGTGACCAACGGCTGGAGCCCGAGCAAGCGCAACAATCCATACGCTAACAGTGGTATGGTGACCACGGTGGACCCGGCGAATGCCGATCACCGCACCCCCGGCCCCTCTCCAAAGAAGAGGGGAGGAATACCTGCCGAGCTCCAGGGAATGGCATACCAACGCGATGTGGAGCACGCAGCATGGATCGCCGGAGGACGAACGCAACAAGCCCCCGCGCAACGCATGGAGGATTTCATCGGCGGGCGCGCATCCGCCGACCTTCCGGATTGCAGCTACCCACCGGGCATTGTGCCCTTTCGCATTGACCAACTGCTGCCCAAGGACGTTTCGTTCCGCTTGCGCGAAGCATTGAAACGGTCGGGCGGCACCATGCGCGGATATCGAACCAACGAGGCTGTGGTAGTGGCCGTGGAAAGCCGGACGAGTTCCCCCGTGCGTATACCCCGCGACCCCGCCAGCCTGCAACACGTGGAAGTCAAAGGCCTCTACCCGTGCGGCGAAGGTGCTGGCTACGCCGGTGGCATCGTCAGCGCGGCAATGGATGGATGGAAAGTCGCGGAAGCCCTGTGCGCTGTGGCTGTCAGCGACTAACGGAGCTTTGCTGTCAGCCAATGGATCGCCTTGCGAACTCCATGCACAGTGCTGCAGCGGCTGTAGCTACGTTCAGGGACTCCGCACCGCCGAATTGCGGAATGGCAACGACCGCAGAAGCGCACGCTTTCACCTCAGGCGATAGGCCGTGTGATTCGCTACCCAGTACAAGAACGGCCGGACGTTGAAGATCAGCAGAGAACACATTGGCCCCATCGCCATCCGCGAGGTAGATGTGCGCGCCTGCTGAAGACCAAGCACGCAAGCACACGGCCAGTTCATCGTAGCGCACCTGCACGCGCAGGATACTGCCCATGCTCGCCTGCACGCACTTCGGGTTGAAGACTTCCACGGTGCCCTTGCTGCACAGCACACGCTTCACCCCGAAGCGATCGGCAATGCGCAGGATGGTGCCCAGGTTCCCGGGGTCGGTAATGCGATCAACGGCCAATACGAGTTCCTCGTTCGCGGGCGCCTTGTCGGACGCCTCAGGCAAGAAGGGCAGCGCGGCCACCACCTCGTTGCCTGTCTCAAAGGTGCCGAGCTTCTCCAGTTCGTGGTCAGGCAGTACCTCGAACCCTACGCCGGCATGTTTTGCCAGCGGGGCCAAGGCACCGGCCGCACCGGCCGTTGCGAAAACGGCCCGAGGCTTGAACGGTGAAGACAGCAGCTCCGAAACCATCTTATGACCCTGCACCAGGAACAGGCCCAATTCTTCGCGCCCCTTCTTGGAGCGCAGGGCACGCAGCTGTTTGCGTTCGGCCGGGGTGGTCAAGGAGCGCGGATATATTTGGCCGTGCCCCACGAACGCCGGGCAGGCGGGCCGAAAGTAGCCTGCACGTTGCGCCGAGCGCGCCGCGCCCTTGTCCCTCTCCCAGCCCTGTTCCTGGGCTTGCTGCTCTTGGTCTCCTGCGATCCGGCCAAGCGTGTGCCCACCGGCCGCCACCTGCTCACGAAGAACACTGTTGTGGCGCATGGCGATGTGGACAAGGACGAACTCAAGGGCATCATCAAGCAGAAGCCCAACAAAAAGATCCTGGGCATGCGGTTCCACCTCGGTGTCTTCAACATGGTGGACACGGTGAAGATGAACCGTGGCATCAAGGAGAAAACCGCGCGTATCGATAGCATCAATGCTCAGCGGAAACGTGAAGGGCCCGATGGGCGCAATGCCAAGCCTTATCGCAAGACATGGCGTGAATGGTTGCGTGAAACCGTTGGCGAGCCCCCGGTCATCCTCGACACGAGCCTCACCGCGCGCAGCAGTGCACAAATGCGCTTGTACATGCGGAAGGAGGGTTACTTCCACGCCACCGTAAAGGACACAACGCTCCTGCACAAGCCGAACGGGAAACCGTTCCGGCACAGGAAGGCCAAGGTGGTGTACACCGTGGAGCCCGGGCGGCCGTACACCGTTTGCGAGACGGACTTCGCTGTGGATGATCCCCGCATCAGGGAGTACATCCGCGAAACATGGGGCGAAAGCCTGCTGCGCACCGGTATGCGCATGGATGCTGACGTGGTGGATGCTGAACGCAAGCGCGTCACGGACTGGTTGAACGAACTCGGCTACCTGTACTTCACGCGTGATCTCCTCACCGTGGATGCCGACACCACGGTAGGCATTTTGCAGGCCGACCTGCTCTTGCGCGCCGCACGGCCTTACACGAAAACCGGGCGCAACCTTGCGGGTACGCCGCAGGGCACCGTGTACTGGCTTGAAGACGTCGTCGTGGACCTGAGCGGCCCAGCAAGACAACGTGTACGCAGACCAGGAGCCGGACAAGACGGTTCGTCTGTTTGGACCTACGTTGACAAGGCGCCTGCCGACACGCTGCTTTACGAAGGCTGGACCTTCCTCTATCGTGGCAAGCCTCCAATAAGGCCGAAGTCCCTAGTGCGCCACTTGTTCCTGCGGCCGGAGGAACGGTTCAAGCGCAGCAACGAGGACAACACCTACCGGCGGCTCACCAGCCTGCGCGTATTCGACCGTGTTGATGTCCGTTACGACACGCTGTCCGTCGGTGCACGCGACCGTGTGGATGCACGCCTGACCTTGTTGCCAACGCGCACGCAGGGCTTCTCGATCGAAGGCGCCGGAACGAACCGCGGCGGCTTCCTGGGCACGAGCTTGAGCCTGAACTACAAACACCGCAACGTGGCCCGCACCATGGGCCAGTTGACCGCCACGTTCACCTTGGGCCTTGAAGCCCAGCAGAGCATTACCGGGCAGGAGGCCAACACCGACCAGACGAGCACCGCAGTGGGCCGCGATGTGCTCTTCAACACAGTGGAGATCGGGCCTGAGGTGAACTACAAACTACCCCGACCCCTTTTGCTGCAGCGGGTTTTCGGGCCAGGTGCCAACGCCCGTACATCGTTCACCGTGGCCTACAACTACCAACGGCGGCCTGACTACACGAGAGCCGTTGCAAAGTTGTCGCTCGGTCAGGAGTGGTTCGATCGCCCAACCATCCAAGTTGGGGCGTTCATCGATGTCAACCTCGTTACCATCCCCTACCGGTCGCCTGCGTTCCAGAATTACCTGCAACAAGCGAACGACCCCATCCTCACGGATGGCTACACCGACCACTTGGTGCTTCCGCTGCGCATCACGAACGTTTGGACCAGCCGCATCGGACTCGTGGACAACAGCCAGCTCTTCAACCGGTTCAACTTCGAATGGGCAGGCACCCCGTTGCGCGCGATCGATGAACTGGTCCAAGCGCCCGTGGCAACGGACACCACCGGCAACTCCTTCTTCACGCTCTTCGACATCCGCTATGCCGAGTTCTTGAAGTGGGATGAGGACTTCCGCTATCACTACCGCCTGCACGACAAGAGCAGTCTGGCTTTCCGCATTGCCGGTGGAGTGGGCTGGCCGTTCGGCAATTTGGGCGTGCTTCCGTTCGAAAGCAGCTTCTTCGTGGGCGGTGCCAACGGATTGCGGGCGTGGCGCGCGCGGTCATTGGGGCCCGGCAGCTACCGGCAGCCGCTCGATGCATTCGATCGTGTAGGAGAAGTGAGGATCGAAGCCAACGCCGAGTACCGGTTCAAGCTCATCGACTTCCTTGAAGGTGCACTGTTCGCTGACCTTGGCAATATCTGGTTGCTGGACGAAGACCCGAACAAACCAGGTGCTGCCATCAGCAACCAATGGCTCAACGAACTGGCCGTGGGAACGGGCATCGGAGCGCGCCTCAACTTCGATTTCTTCATCATCCGCTTCGATCTCGGCCTGCAGACCAAAGACCCCAGCCTGCCCAAAGGCGAACGTTGGATCTTTGAACCGAAGGATGAATACGAAGCTTGGCGGAATTCCCTTGGCGGCACGGAGCCCTACTCTTACAAGCCCAAGGTGAACTTCAATTTGGGGATAGGCTATCCGTTCTAAGTGCCAAGGTCCAAGTTTCAAGTGCCAAGATCCAAAGCGGGAACCACCTCACTGCAGCAAACTTGAACCCTGTGAATTGGAACTTGGGCTTTGACACTTGCCCTCGTCCGCTTGTCCCTCCCCAGCCCATCCGACTAAGTTTGCCGCCGCAATTGAAACATGCACATGGAGACCCTCAAGACCGGAAAGCTGGAAGAGCTGTTGGGCGCTGAAGCCGATGCGCTGCTGAACCACACCTGCAAGGCCATCGACAAGAAGCAACTGAACCTGCCCGGCCCGGACTTCGTGGACCGCTGTTTCGCCCCCAGCAACCGCACTCCCCAAGTACTGCGGAACATGCAGGCTCTTTACGGTACGGGCCGCCTCGCGAACACCGGCTACATGAGCATCCTGCCGGTGGACCAGGGCATTGAGCACAGCGGTGGCGCCAGCTTCGCTCCCAATCCCATCTACTTCGATGGTGACAAGATCGTTGAACTGGCCATCGAGGGCGGTTGCAACGCAGTTGCCAGCACTTACGGTGTGCTCGCCAGCGTAAGCCGCAAGTACGCGCACAAGATCCCTTTCGTGGTGAAGATCAACCACAACGAACTGATGACCTACCCCAACCAGTTCGACCAAGTGCTTTTCGGCACGGTGAAGAGCGCATGGGAAATGGGTGCTGCGGCCGTGGGTGCCACCATCTACTTCGGCAGTGATAACAGCACACGGCAGATCACGGAGATCGCCAACGCCTTCCAGCAAGCGCACGAACTGGGCATGGCCACCATCCTGTGGTGCTACCTGCGCAGCCCCGGTTTCAAAGTGGACGGCAAGGACTACCACACAGCCGCCGATCTCACAGGCCAAGCCAACCACTTGGGCGTCACCATCCAGGCCGACATCATCAAGCAAAAACTGCCCGAAGTGAACGGCGGTTACAACGCGCTCAACGGTTACGGCAAGACGCACAAGAAGGTGTACAGCGACCTCACCACGGACAATCCCATCGACCTGTGCCGCTACCAGGTGGCCAACTGCTACATGGGCCGCATCGGCCTCATCAACAGCGGTGGTGCCAGCAGCGGTGCCAGCGACATGGCCGAAGCTGTAAAAACGGCCGTGATCAACAAACGCGCAGGTGGCCAAGGCCTTATCAGCGGTCGCAAAGCCTTCCAACGCCCCATGAACGAAGGTGTGGCGCTTTTGAACGCCATCCAGGACGTTTACCTGGACAAGAAAGTGACCATCGCTTGAACAGAAAATCAGAAAGATGAAAGCTGAAAGCTGAAAACGGGGGTGCAAGACCCTTCGGCTTCCAGCTTTCTTCATTCAACTTTCAGCCTTCATCTTTACCCCATGGGCTGGTTCACACGCGTCAAGGAAGGCATCACCACCGCCACCGAGGAGAAGAAGGAAACCCCGGAGGGCCTGTGGTACAAGTGCCCGGAGTGCTCGGAGATCATGACCAGCGAAGACCACGAGAACGCCTTGTGGGTCTGCGCCAAGTGCAACTACCACGAGAAGATCGGCAGCGAGGAGTACTTCGCCATCCTCTTCGACAACAACAAATTCACCGAGATCGGCGCCGACCTGATGGCCGGTGACCCGCTGAAGTTCGAGGACACCAAGAAATACGCCGACCGTCTGAAGAAGAGCCAGGCGGATAGCGGACTGAAGGACGCCCTTCGCGCTGCCTACGGCAAGGTGGACAAGCACGAGGCCGTCGTCGCCTGTATGGACTTCCGGTTCATCGGTGGCAGTATGGGGAGTGTGGTGGGTGAGAAGATCGCGATGGCCGCCGATGTGGCCCTGAAGCGCAAGAGCCCCTTGGTCATCATCAGCAAAAGCGGCGGTGCCCGCATGATGGAGGCCGGCTTCAGCTTGATGCAGATGGCCAAGACCAGCGCGAAGCTCACCCTGTTGGCCAAAAAAGGCATCCCCTACATCAGCGTGGTCACCGACCCCACGACCGGGGGGGTTACTGCCAGCTTCGCCATGCTGGGCGACCTGAACATTGCCGAACCGAAGGCCTTGGTGGCCTTTGCGGGCCCCCGCGTCGTCCGGGAAACCATTGGCCGCGACCTGCCCGAAGGCTTCCAGACCAGCGAATTCCTGCTGGAGCACGGATTCTTGGACAAGATCGTGGAGCGCAAGGACCTGAAAAAAACGCTGGCGGCTTTCTTCGGGTTCTTCAAGAGCTAGATAGCGAGTTCAGTTTGGTATGCGGGGTCCCTGGGAGCGAACCTTAGTTCTACCAGGAACATTTCGATGTGCTGTTCTTTCTTGATCTCGGCGTGAAGGAGGAGAAGGCGGCGGAGGCGGCCTAGCGACTGACAAGCCTGATGAACATGGAGGGCCCTGGCTAATGGCCGGGGCGTGCTGCATTTGGTGCGGGACAGATCATGCGAAAGGGCGCGAGGTGCAGAAGCCCCAGAATCTGGTGTAGCTAGGCATGATTACCGAGGCACACCAATACAGGCTGAGCATCGAACATCTCGATGGGCCTTTGTGCTGAACGACTACTTTCAGCCGTCGGAAGAGAAAGGCATGGGATGATACACACGACAAGCCTATTTGTTAGACGGGGTAGAGCCCCTTGCATGATGGCTCATTCGGCAATCAGCCGAGCGCGTGCGCCGCGCCACAGCCAAGCTGATGCAGTGGAGGCCAACACCCTGTACGCGATCGCCAGCCAGTGCCCCATGGTAGGCGGCAATGCGGTGTACCGCGCACGGGCATTGTATTCCTTGGTGGATGACGAGGAAGAGTTCGACGATCCGGCCATTTGCTTGCAACAAGGCATCATTGTGCGCAGTGCCGACGAGGACGGCGGCAATGTGGTGCAAGTGCTGCCGAACCCGGCGACGGATGAAGCCACGCTGATCTACCAACTGGATGAGGGCGCCACGGGAGAATTCATCATCCGTGATGCAATGGGCCGCGCGATCGCACGGCACAACGTGGGTAGCGAGCAAAACCGGTTCGCGTTCTCAACAACTCAGCTGGCTGCGGGACTCTACCACTTCGTGCTCATAGTGGATGACGAGCAGGTGGGTGATGGGAAGTTGACCATCGTTCGCTGATCGGGCGGTGATGCGAGCATTCACCATTGCAGCGGCCCTGCTGGCAGGACACCTAGCCTGCCAGCACGGTTTGGCGCAATCAGGCCTCAACAACCTTTGGTTGGGGGGGTTCGGAAGTTCGGCTGGACCGCCTTTTGGTGGTACTAACATCGACTTCTTTTCGGGAGCGGCCGACATAACATACATCAACCGCGAAATGGACTTCCGCCGGGCTACGGCAAACATCACTGACAGTTCCGGTCAGTTGTTGTTCGTAACCAACGGCTACTACATCGCCGATGCATCGGGTGATACCATGCTAAATGGAACTGGGATCAACCCCAGCTTTTATACCCAGCAATTCCCGGATGGTCTTCATCTGTCCCAGAGCCATCTGATCCTCCCGAAACCGGGTACAGCAGGGCTGCACTATATGTTTCACGGTAGCTACGACGACCCCAACCTGGGCGCTGCTATGTACCTGTACCTCTCCCAGATCGACATAAGCTTGAATGGAGGTTTGGGTGGCGTAGTGAGCAAGAACCAAGTGCTGATCCAAGACACCTTGAACGTTGGCAAGATCACTGCCGTGAAGCACGCTAATGGACGAGATTGGTGGGTCTTTTGCCATAAGATCAACACTGATGTGTTTTTCAGACTGCTTGTCACCCCGTATGGGGTTGGACCGCATGAGGCGCAAGCCATAGGTATTGTGCGTCCCATGGACGGGGGGCAAGTTTGTTTTTCACCAGACGGAAGCCGTTTCGCTTATTACTGGGGCGAACATGACTTGGACATCTTCAACTTTGATCGGTGTACTGGCCTGTTAGCCGACCACGTTCATATCGATATCGAAGACGAGAACGCGATCGGGGGAGTTGCATTTTCACCGAGCAGCGAGGTGCTCTATGTTTCGTCCGTTGAGGACGTCTACCAGTACGACATGCTCGCCGCAGACATCGAAGCGAGCATGGTGCATGTGGCTGAATGGGACAGCTTCTATTCACCCTCCACCGTTCGCTACCCTGTTCGATCTAGCGCAACTGGCACCAGACGGCAAGATCTACATAGCCACTGGCAACAGCACGGATCGATTGCATGTGATCAATAACCCGGATCAGCTTGGTGTGGCGTGCGATATCGTGCAGCATGGGGTTGTATTGCCGTCATACTTCATGGATAGTTGCCCCAACCACCCCAACTACCACTTGGGCCCCTTGCTCGGCAGCCCGTGCGATACGCTTGGGCTGGGCGTGGCGGAGAAGCCGCCGCCGCTTAGCATAGGGGTTCATCCGAATCCGTCGGCGGGTTCGTTCACGGTTACCTACCCGGCGCAAGCGGTGGTGGGAACATTGGAGGTACGGGACGTGGCGGGAAGGTTGGTGCTGGAGGAGCGGTTGCCACAGTGGAGCCAAGTGCATACGGTGGAGTTGGAGGGTGCCGCTGCGGGCATCTACCACGCTACCTTGGCTTGGGGCGGTAAACGAAGCACAACACGGATAGCGATCACTGGACCATGAGACGGATCTTCATCAGTGCTGCATGGTTGCTGACAGCCGCGGTGGCGCAGGCGCAAGCACCGGAGGCGAAGCCACCCTGCAATGCCACCACGCTTGCTGTGCTGAAAGCCAACCGCCCGGCCACCCCGAGCGAGGAACAGTGGTTGCGCATGATGGAGCGACAGGCCAACCACAGCTTGTTTCCATTGCGGATCGCACAAGCTATGTCCGATACCTTGGACATGCGGGAACTGGACATGCGGTTCCAGTATGCCACGGTCGCGGAGGTCGGATCGCTCCTGCTTGGCCCGGCGGCACCGCAGCTAAACCAGCAGGCCAAGTAAAACCCTGCCGATCAGGGAGCTACGGTAGTTCCAGGACATAGTTCCGCCGCATATCCCTGGCTCCTATATTTGCCGCCCGTTCCGGGAATGGCCCGGTACGATAGACACCCGGAAGGACATGTACCTGACCACCGAAACGAAACGCGAGATCTTCAAGAAGCACGGCGGCGACGCCAAGAACACCGGCGGCAGCGAAAGCCAGATCGCCCTGTTCACTGAGCGCATCAACCACCTCACCGAGCACTTGAAGGTGAACAAGAAGGACCACGCCACGGAAAAGAGCCTGGTGCGCCTGGTAGGCCAGCGCAAGCAGTTGCTCAACTACCTGAAGATGTACAACATCGACCGGTACCGTGCCATCGTCAGCACGCTCGGCCTGCGCAAGTAAGCCGATGCTGTCCGGCTCTCGGGCAGCGCACCATACATACGATCAAGGGGGCAATGGCGGCAACGTCCATTGCCCTTTTTGCTAAGAAAGGACGTACGGGCGGATGATCATCCGCCCCAACAAAGAGAAACCCTCCATAACCAACCGCTCCGGAAAGGCCGGGGCATAAATCGTACGGGCGGGAATTTCCCGCCCCGACCTAAAAACCATGAGACCACAAGGGATCACCAAGACCATCGACCTGGGCGATGGCAAAGCCATCACCATCGAAACCGGTGTGCTGGCCAAACAAGCCGACGGTGCTGTTACCGTTCGCCTCGGCGACACCATCCTGCTCGCCACCGTAGTGGCCACCAAGGAGGCCCGCGAGGGCATCGACTTCCTGCCCCTGCAGGTGGAATACCGCGAGAAGTTCAGCGCTGCCGGCCGTTTCCCGGGCGGCTTCTTCAAGCGCGAAGCACGCCCCAGCGACCACGAGACCCTGACCAGCCGACTGGTTGACCGCGCGCTGCGGCCGCTTTTCCCGGATGATTTCCACGGCGACACGCAAGTGGTGGTGTCGTTGATGAGCAGCGACAAGAAGAACCAGAGCGACTCCATCGCCTGCCTGGCCGCCGCGGCCGCGTTGGCCGTGAGCGACATCCCCTTCGGTGGCCCCGTGAGCGAGATCCGCGTGACCCGCGTGAACGGCAAGTTCATCCTGAACCCCACATGGGAGGAAGCCGCAGGCAACGACATGGACCTGATCGTGGCCGGCACGCTCACCGACATCCTGATGGTGGAAGGTGAGATGAAGGAGATCCAGGAAGCGGACATGATCGCTGCCATCAAGGTGGCGCATGATGCGATCAAGGTGCACTGCCAGGCGCTGAACGAACTGAGCGCCATGGTGCCCAAGAGCCAGGTGAAGCGCACCTACAACCACGAGAACAACGATGCGGCCATCGGCCAGTTGATCCACGACTTCTGCTACCAGAAGTACTACGACATCGCGTTGGTGCCCAGCGCCAAGGAAGAGCGTTCGGCCAATTTCGCCGCTGTAAAGGAGGCCTGCCTGGCCACCTTGGCCGACGAGCAGAAGACCGACAAGGCCATGCTGGCGCGCTTCTTCAAGAAGACCCAGAAGAAGGCCGTGCGCAACGTGGTGCTCGACAAGGGCATCCGCCTCGACGGCCGCAAGACCACGGACATCCGCCCCATCTGGAGCGAGATCGACATGCTGCCCGGCACGCACGGCAGTGCCATTTTCACCCGTGGTGAAACGCAGGCCATCAACACCGTTACGCTCGGTAGTTCGATGGACGAGCAGACCATCGACCTGGCCACCAAGAAGGGCAGCGAGAACTTCATGCTGCACTACAACTTCCCCAGCTTCAGCACGGGCGAAGTGAAGCCGATCCGCGGCCCCGGCCGTCGCGAAGTGGGCCACGGCAATCTGGCCCTGCGCGCACTGAAGCCGGTGATCCCGCCAGCACCGGAGAACCCGTACACGATCCGCCTGAACTGCGACATCCTGGAGAGCAACGGCTCCAGTTCGATGGCCACGGTGTGCAGCGGCACACTGGCACTGATGGACGCCGGCATCAAGATCACGGCGCCCGTAAGCGGCATTGCCATGGGCATGATCAGCGACGGCAAACGCCACGCGATCCTGAGCGACATCCTGGGCGACGAGGACTTCCTCGGCGATATGGATTTCAAAGTGACGGGCACTGCCAAGGGCATCACCGCCACGCAAATGGACATGAAGGTGGACGGCCTGCCCTACGAAGTGCTGGCGCAAGCACTGGAACAAGCGCGCCAAGGCCGCATGCACATCCTGGGCGAAATGCTCAAGACCATTGAGACACCGCGCGCCGACTACAAGCCGCACGCCCCGCGCATCGTCACCTTCGACGTGCCCAAGGAGAGCATCGGGCCCATCATCGGCCCGGGCGGCCGCGTGATCCAGGAGATCCAAGCCGAGACCGGTGCAGTGGTTTCCATCGACGAGGTGGACGGCCGCGGAATCGTGGAGATCAGCAGCGAGAACAAAGCGAGCATCGACGCCGCCGTGGCACGCATCCGCGCCATCGCGTTCCCGCCGCAAGCCGAGATCGGTGTCACCTACAAGGGCAAGGTGAAGACCTTGATGCCGTACGGCGCCTTCGTGGAGATCTTCCCGGGCACCGACGGTCTGTTGCACGTGAGCGAACTCGACTGGAAGCGCGTGGAGCGCGTGGAGGACGTCCTGAAAGAGGGCGAGCTGATCGAGTTCCAAGTGACCGGTAAGGACCCCCGCAGTGGCAAGCTGAAGTTGAGCCGCCGCGTGCTGTTGCCCAAGCCCGAAGGCTATGTGGAGCGCGAACCTGCAATGGAAGGTGAACGCCGCGAACGCCGTGATGATCGCCCCCGCCGCGAGTTCCGTGATCGTGGCCCACGTCGTGACGACCGCCCACGCCGTGACGACCATGGTCCGGCACCTGATCAAAACTGAGGATCGAACAACGAAGATGGAAGGTCGCCGGAAGGCGGCCTTCCTCGTTTTCCGGCCTGGCCTCGCCGGTCGATGATCCGCGCTGGGAGCGGGGATCGTAGATGCACTTGTGGTTCCGGTAACCCGTCGGGCGTTGCCACCGTTCAAAGCCCCGGCTAAAAATCCCCAGTACCGCACATGGCACGTATGAGGCAGTTGAAGATCGTGAAGCAGGTCACGAACCGCGACACACCGTCGTTGGACAAGTACCTGACGGAGATAGGCAAGGTGAAGTTGATCACGGCTGCCGAGGAAGTCGAGCTGGCGCAACGCATCAAACGCGGCGACCACACCGCACTGGAAGCGCTCACCAAAGCCAACCTTCGTTTCGTGGTATCGGTGGCCAAACAATACCAAGGCCAGGGCCTCACCCTGCCCGACCTCATCAGCGAAGGCAACCTCGGTCTCATCAAAGCGGCCACCCGCTTCGACGAGACGCGCGGTTTCAAGTTCATCAGCTATGCCGTGTGGTGGATCCGCCAACAGATCCTCCAGAGCCTGGCCGAGCAAGCACGCATCGTGCGCCTACCCCTCAACAAGATCGGCTCCATCAACCGCATCAACAAGGCCTTCGCCAAGTTGGAGCAGGAGCACGAACGCGCACCAACGGCCGCCGAACTGGCTGAGGTGCTGGAGATGACCCTCGAAGAGGTGAAGACCAGCCTCAACAACAGTGGCCGCCACGTGAGCATGGACGCCCCCTTGCGCGAGGGAGACGACAGCGGCACCATGCACGACGTGATGAAGAACGGCGACGTGCCCGATCCGGAAGAGGCCCTCATGAGCGACAGCCTGAAAACGGAGATCGAACGCTCATTGGATGCGCTCACCAGCCGCGAAGCCGATGTCATCCGCCTCTACTTCGGATTGAAGGGCAACCAGCCCCACACGCTGGAAGAGATCGGCCAGAAGTTCGAACTGACGCGCGAACGTGTGCGCCAGATCAAGGAGAAGGCCATCCGCCGATTGAAGCACCAGGGACGCAGCCGCACCTTGAAGGCGTACCTAGGTTAGGAACAAGCACCATCAGAGAAGCCGATCGCCGGGCCCGTAAGCCTGGAGGTCGGCTTCGATCATTGGTGCCCGTCCTCGCAGGTACATTCGCGGCCGATGCCGCACATCATAGCCCCTTCACTCCTCTCCGCCGACTTCGCCGACCTGAAAAGCGCCGTGCAGATGGTGGAGGAAAGCCCTGCGCCTTGGCTGCATCTGGACGTGATGGACGGCGTTTTCGTTCCCAACATCAGTTTCGGGCTGCCGGTGATCAAGGCCATCCGCAAGTACAGCAAGAAGGTCTTCGATGTCCACTTGATGATCGTGCGGCCCGACCAGTACATCAATGCCTTCCGCGACGCCGGGGCCGATGTGCTGACCGTTCACCTGGAAGCTTGCACGCATCTGCACCGGAGCATCCAAGCCATCAAAGCGGCCGGCATGAAAGCAGGTGTGGCCATCAACCCGCACACACCTGCCAGCGCGCTCGAGGAAGTGCTCGGCGAGGCGGACCTGATCTGCGTTATGAGCGTGAACCCTGGCTTCGGTGGGCAGTCGTTCATCGAGGGCACGTACGCCAAGTTGAAGCGCTTGGAGGAGATGAAAGCCGCGCAGCGCTCCAGTGTGTTACTGGAAATAGATGGTGGCGTGGGCACCGGCAACGTGACCAAATTATTGGAGCACGGCGCTAACGTGCTGGTGGCCGGCAACAGTGTGTTCGGCGCGCCTGATCCCAAGAAGGCCATCGCCGACCTGAGCGCCGTTCGTTCCTGAAGATCGGCCGTTCCCCGATCGGCGCTGCACACGGCCTGGCCGATGGGCGTCGAAAGCGCAGGTACCTTCGTCCTCGGCCCTGACGCAACTTCTTCAACGCGTGCTGCACACCACACTCGAACGATCGGCAACGCCCACCGTGGAAAGCACCGTCCTTTCCTGCGCTGAGCGTGCGATCATCCGCGCCCTCATCTATTTCGACCTTTTCAAGCATCCGTTGCGGCGCGATGAGATCATGGCGTTCAGCTCCCTGCACGAAGGACCATCAGGAGACCTTGATCGTGCTCTGGTGAACCTGTTGACCAAGGGACTGGTCGCAGAAGCCGACGGCCACTACGCTCTCAGCCGCACCGGTGAACTTGCCTCCAGGCGAATGTGTTTCTCGGAGCGTGCACAAAGCCGCATGGCCAAGGCGCACCGCAACTCGAAGCTCATCGGCTCTTTCCCGTTCGTGCGGGCCGTTATGCTCAGCGGCAGCATCAGCAAAGGCGTTTTGGACGAGCAGGGAGACATCGACTACTTCATCATCACCGCACCACGCCGGTTGTGGGTGGCGCGCACGCTGCTCGTGCTGTACAAGAAGCTCTTCCTCCTGAACAGCCGTCGCGATTTCTGCGTGAACTACTTCATCGACACGGACCACGTGGCCATTGAGGACCGCAACATCTTCACGGCCACCGAGGTGGTTACGCTCATCCCCACTTACGGGCCGGACGTGTGCAGGGAATTTTTCGACGCGAACGGATGGGCATTCGAGCGGTTCCCGAACATGCCGCGGGAGCGGAACCTGCCGCACCACGCGCCCCCCCGACAGCGCCAGGTCATCTCCGAGCGTTTGCTGTGCGGCTCTTTGGGCGAGTGGCTTGACGACGCGTTCATGCGCCTGACCTACATCCGCTGGAAGCGCAAGTTCAGCGGTATGGATGCGCGCAATTTCGAACACGCGCTCCGCACGCGGAAGTACGTGAGCAAGCACCATCCGCAGGGTTTCCAACAGCGGGTGCTCAAAGCACTGCAGGAAAGGATCCGCCAGTTCGAGCGGGAGCATGGCCTCTCACTTGCCTGAGCCATGAAGGTGCTACTGGCCAACGCCTACTACTACCGCTTGGACCCCAAGCAGTGGCGCGATGCCCGGCCCTACCCTCCGCTCGGCACGCTCCAAGCAGCGGCCAACCTCCGCAGCCTGCACGAGGTCCGCGTGTTCGATGCTTGCCTGCGGCACTCTCCGGAGGAACTGGCCACGGAAGTCGACCAGTGGAAGCCGGACGTACTGGCCATCTATGACGACGGGTTCAATTACCTGACCAAGATGTGCCTGACGGTGATGCGCGAAGCATGCATGCGCATGATCGCCATAGGCAAAGAGCACGGCTGCAAAGTGTTGGTGAACAGTAGCGACAGCACGGACCACTATCACGATTACCTGGCTGCCGGCGCCGATGCGGTGATCATGGGCGAGGGCGACGCCGCATTGAACGATGTGATCGCGGCATGGAGCAATGGCACCGCTGACCTGTCGAGCATTTCAGGACTCGCGTTGAAGGGTTCTGGTGGTCCAACGTTCACCACCAAACGACCTGTGCTACGCGACCTGGATGCATTGCCAATGCCGGCATGGGACCTGATGGACGTGGCGCCCTACCGTTCCATCTGGCGCGGGTCGCAGGGCCGCTTCAGCATGAACGTGGCCACCACGCGCGGTTGCCCCTTCAAATGCAACTGGTGCGCGAAACCGATCTATGGCAACCGGTACAACAGCCGCAGTCCGGCCCATGTGGCGGACGAGATCGCATGGCTTCACGAACATCATCACCCGGACCACCTCTGGTTCTGTGACGACATCTTCGGATTGAAGCCGGGGTGGGCCCAACGGTTCAGCGAGGAGCTTGACCAGCGCGGGGTGCGCATCCCTTTCAAGATCCAAAGCCGCGTGGACCTGCTGCTGGAGGAAGGTGCTGTGAAGGCGTTGGCTGCGGCTGGGCTTGAAGAGGTATGGGTAGGGGCCGAAAGTGGCAGCCAAAAGATCCTGGACGCCATGGACAAAGGCACCACCGTGCAGCAGATCGGCGATGCGACGCGTCTATTGCGCAAACACAGCATCCGCGTGGGCTTCTTCCTCCAATTCGGGTACTTGGGCGAAACGGACGCCGACATCGACGCTACGCTCGGCATGGTGGAAGAGCTGCAGCCGGACGACATCGGCATCAGTGTGAGCTACCCACTACCGGGCACCCCCTTCTTCGAAAAGGTGAAGGACCAGCTCGGCAGCAAACAGAATTGGACCGACAGCGACGAGTTGGCACTGATGTTCCGCAACACGCACCGGCCCGCCTTCTACAAACGACTGCACCGGTACGTGCACAAGCGCTTCCGTCGGCGGCAAGCCCTCAACGAATGGCGCAACATCCTGCGCGCCCCTCTGCGTAAGAGGCCCGATCTTCGCCGCGCTGCCAGCGCCGCCTACTACCTGCCCGCTGCTGCGCTCGACAAGATCCGTTTACAACAACTCCGTTCCAGGGAAAGCCGACCATGAAAGCCGTCTTCGATCCGCTGGCCCCGTCGTACGACAGGGAGTTCACGCACAGCCGCATAGGGCTGTTGCAGCGGCAAGCCGTGTGGGACCATTTGTCGCCGTTGTTGCTGGCTTCGCGCGGCATGGAGATCCTGGAACTGAACTGCGGCACCGGCGCCGATGCGATCTTCATGGCACGGCACGGACACCATGTGTTGGCCACGGATATCAGCGGCGAGATGCTGCGTGTGGCGGACGAGCGGATCCTGCAGCACGGCATGGAGGATCGCGTGACAACGCAACAACTTGCGTTCGACGATCTGCGCGGGCGTTTCGAAGCCGACCAGTTCGACATGGTGTTCAGCGACTTCGGCGGCTTGAACTGCATTGATGCGAACGATCTGGCCGCGCTTTGCGACCCAATAGCCGATGCGCTTCGGCCGAAGGGAAGACTTGTCGCGGTTATCATGCCGGACCGCTGCATGGCGGAATCGGGATACTTCCTCATGAAGGGGAATTGGAACGAGGCCTTCCGCCGTGGGCGCCACGAACCACTGTGGGCGAGCCTAAGCGGAAGTGGTGTGATGACCTGGTACCACTCGCCGAAGAACGTCGCGCGCCTCTTCAACCACCGTTTCCGTGTGGTGAACGTGAAACCGATCGGCTTCTTCGTGCCGCCGAGCTACTTGGAACCCTTCTTCGCGCAGCGACCGAACACCCTGCGACGGTTGAACGCGTTGGACGAGCTGATAAACGACTGGCGCTGGACGGCCCGCTATGCCGACCACTACCTCATCGACCTGGAACGCAGGCCGTGAAGGTTTTCCTCACGCACGGGTATTTCATCCACGAGGATGCGCGCGAACTGCGCATCATGAAGCCCTACCCGCCGCTGGGATCGCTCTATGTGGCTGCACACCTGCGCAATTGCGGGCATGAGGTGAAGGTGTACGACAGCACCTTCGGAAGTCGCGCTGGTCTGCTGGAACAGCTCCGGATGTTCCGACCGGAATGCGTCGCGATCTACGTTAACCTGATGACGCGGGCCAATGTGGTGAGCTTGATGAAGGAGATCAGGAAAACCGCAGGGCTTGAACACGTTCCCATCGTCCTCGGTGGTCCTGAAACGCGCAATCACGCAGCGAACTTCCTTGCGTCGGGGGCAACCGCCTGCGTGGTGGGTGAAGGTGAGCGCACGGCCGAGGAACTGATGGCCGCCATCGGCAACGGAGCGCCCCTGAGCAGCGTTGACGGCATTGCCTACCGCGAGCAGGACGGCGCCGTGGTCTTCACAAAAGAGCGGGACAAGCTGAAAGAAGTGGACGCTTTGCCGCTGCCTGCGCGCGACCTCATCGACCTGGACCATTATCAGCGCGCTTGGAAGGAACGCCACGGGTACAGCGCATTGAACGTGAGCACCATGCGCGGCTGTCCGTACACATGCAAGTGGTGCAGCCGCGCCGTGTACGGCCTTAGCTACCGGCGCCGCTCACCGGTCTGCGTGGTGGATGAGCTTGAACACGTGCGGAACATCTATGCACCAGACCGCATCTGGTTCGTGGACGACGTGTTCACCATCAGCCATAAGTGGTTGCTCGGATTCGCGGAAGAGTTGGAGCGACGAGGCTTGGTGATCTCCTACGAGTGCATCACCAGGGCCGACCGGATGAACTCGGAAGCCATCTCGTTGCTGAAACGCAGTGGCTGCGTGCAGGTGTGGATCGGTGCGGAGAGCGGGAGCCAGCGCATCATCGACGCCATGGACCGCCGCGTTGACGTAGCCCAAGTACGTGAAATGCTGCGCGAGAGCAAACGCGCGGGCATCGGCACGGGCACCTTCATCATGCTGGGCTACCCCGGCGAAACGGAGGCCGACATCAGGGAAACCGTGCACCATCTGAAAGTGAGCGACCCTGACCAGTTCACCATCACGGTGGCCTACCCCATTGCAGGCACCGAGCTCCACGCCGAGGTGCGCGAGGACATGACCAACTCCCCTGACTGGGGCACCACCAGCGACCGCGATCAGGACTTCCGCAGAAGCTATGCCCGGTGCTACTACCCGCACGCCGTGCGCTACGTGACGCACACCGTGCACGCCCATCAGCAGTGGCGCAAGGGCAGGCCGCTGAGCGCCGCAAAGCACGGGGCGCGCGCACTGTGGGGCCGGGTGGGCATGTTGTTCAAGAAATAAGCCCCGGACGAGGGCCCGCGCCCGCCGCGCCATACTTCATTTGTCGCCGAACAAATACGCACCATGCGCCGATCGCTGATCTCCCTTCTCGCCTTCACCTCCCTGACCGGTTTTGCCCAAACGCACGACTGCGCTGCGCACCGTATCACGCAACAACGCTTGGCAGAGCTCGGTGCCAGCGCGCGCATAGCCGACCACCTGCCCAACGCCTTTCCGAAGGGCGGGGGAAACCCGGTGATCCCCGTGGTGGTGCACGTGGTTTGGAACACGGCCGCCGAGAACATCAGCGACGGAACGATCACCGCGATGATCGCACAGATGAACCTTGACTACAGTGAGCAGAACAGCGACGTGGGAAATGTCCGCGCAGACTTCGCCGGTGTGGTGACCAATACGGGCATCCAATTCTGCCTGGCCAGCGTGGACCCGAACGGCAACCCGACCACGGGCATTGTCCGGAAGAACACAACGGAAACATGGTTCGACCCGGACACCGAGACGAACGACATGAAGTACAACCCCCAGGGCAGCCCTGCATGGGACCCGGACAGCTACCTGAACATCTGGGTGTGCGACATCAGCAGCGGCCAAGGTGGCGGCGGTGTAACCACGGGGTATGCCTACCTGCCCGTTGGCGGCATCGTAGGCACCGGTGATGACGGCATCGTCCTGGACTTCGACTACGCCTTCAATCCGGGTGCGCGCACTGCAACCCACGAAGCGGGCCACTACCTCGGCCTTCAACACCCTTGGGGCGACAATGGTGGGTGCGTGGACGACGATGGTTTCGCCGATACGCCGGACACGGACGGCCCGACCTTCAGTTGTTTCCCCACGAACCAAATGAGCTGCAGCGTGCTCACGCAGTACGAGAACTTCATGGACTATGCGGATTGCAGCCTGATGTTCACCGATGATCAAGGCGCGTACATGAACGGCATCATCAATGGAACGCGTAGCACACTGCTGGCCAGCGGTGGCTGTGGTGGCAGCACGGGCACAGGTCCATGCATTCCTACCTCAACAAGCGGCACCAACTTCGGCGACTATGTGAGCGGTGTGGTGCTGGAGACCATCAGCAATACGGGGACCGGGGGTACAGGCACGCCCACCTACGTGGACTACACCAACCTGAGCACCACTTTGGAGCGCGGTGCCACCTACAGCATCGATGTTACCAGTGGCAACTACAACCAGAACATCCTTGGCGCGTGGATCGACTACGACGGCAACGACACGTTCGGCGCAGGCGAGGAGCTAGGTAGCGGATTAACAGCCAGCACCTTCGAGACCCTCACCTTCACCTTCACCGTGCCAGCGAACGCGGCACTGGGCAGCACCTACCTGCGCGCTCGGTGCGTGTTCCCTGGCAACGGTCAGATCACTACCGCTGACCCTTGCTACAACTTCGTTTACGGAGAAACCGAGGATTACACGGTGGTCATCACGGACGCCCAGAGCGGCCCCTGCATACCAACCTCCACCAACGGCACCAACTTTGGCGACTTCGTTAACGGCGTGATCCTTAACACCATCAGCAACACGAACAGCGGCAGCACGGGCGGCCCAACCTACCAGGACTATACCTCTCAATTGACCCAACTCGGGAGGGGCGCCACCTACGACATTCTGGTGCAAAGCGGCGATTTCGAGGAGGATCTGATGGGGGTCTGGTTGGACTTCAACGGCGACGATCAATTCGACACGAACGAGCTCATCGAGGATTGGGTGACCACTGCGGAGTTCGAGAACCATGTGGCCAACTTCACCGTGCCGAACAACGCCGCACTCGGCATTACCACGCTGCGAGTACGTTGCATGTACCCCGGCAACGGCCAGATCACCACCAGCGCCCCCTGCTACAACTACGACTTCGGTGAAACGGAGGACTATTCGGTGCTCATCGACCTGAGCACGGGGATCAATGCAGCGGGCACCTCATTGGGGGTGGCCTACGGTGCCGGCGATGTGCACATTTCTTGGGATGGCAACGGGGCTTCAGTGCGTGTATTGGACGGCGCCGGCCGGATCGCACTGGCCACTACCACGACCACGAACCGTTGGACCGCGGCGTTCGGCAGCCTCGCTCCCGGTCTCTATGTTGTGGAGGTCGCAACCGCTGAAACCACCATGGTGGGCAAGGTCATTATGCATTGATGGGCACTTTGCCATGGTTCGGGCCTGCGGTTACCGCGATCCGTCGAACCATGGCTTGAAGCCGGTAACACCGACGTGGACGGGGCGTAGAGATGGTCAACGACGACCGTCATGCGCCCCGTTCCTGTGTTCACCCGTCTCCTGCCGCTGGTCTTGCTTTCAGTGCCTGTTCAGGAGGCATTCACACAATCGAGCGGTCTTGGGTTGAAGGCCGGTGGCCAGATGAACACGGCCAGTGCCAATGGCACCCGGGCCCGGCCCATGTTCGGAGGTATGCTCGGTCTTTACGGGACGATCTACGGTGGGGCGGCCTTCGAGATACAGCCCGAACTGCTGGTGAGCATGCATGGCCGCGTGCTCAAGGACAACAATAATGGCTACGCAGCTTTGCGGCTGTACTATGCGCAGCTGCCCATTACGCTGAAGTACTTCTTCGGCAACACGTTCAACGTTCAAGGCGGGCCGCAGATCGGCAAGCTGATCGGTGCTGCGCAACTGGGCGACACCACCACCAATGTGCTGCCCGATGTGAACCCTTGGGACATGGGTTTCAACCTCGGGCTTGCCGCCGACATGCACAGCGGCTGGGACTTCACACTACGGTATTACAACGGCCTCAGCTCCGTCATCCTGAACGAGGGTGCGCTGTTGCCTGTGCACCGTAGTACCCAGATCAGCGTGGGCTACCGCTTCAAGCAATGGCGGCACAAGTCGCGCCGGGGCCGGGTGCGGCATTGACACGTCCACCTGGTCCGGTTCAGAAGTCGGCGGTACCCAGCGGTCCTGGACCCGAGGGTAACACCACTTTTGGTGTACCCAGCGGTCCTCATGCTTTTCCAGCGCATTGCCAAGCATGCTGCAGAACGTCCCATGTCCGTGGCGCTCTCGGCGCCCGGGCGCGAGCCCCTGTTGTACCGCGATGTACCCGCCGTTCTGGAAGGACTGCGCCAATGGACAGCGGACAAGGGTTGTGCCCAAGGAGATGTGGTCGGGTTGGTGATGCCGAACGGGCCTGAAATGGCACTGACCTTACTGGGGTGCTCCATGCATTGCACGGTCGCCCCCATCGATCCGGCATTCGGCGCCACGGAAGTGAAGGCCGTGCTCCAACGCGTGGGTGCACGTGCCGTGGTGGTCGCGGCACGCGCACGAAGCCCCATGGACGCGGCTGCACAGCTGGGCTTACCAGCATTGGCCACCCCGCTTGCGGAGATAGGTCCCATCGGCAGGAGCAACGATCTCGCCTTGCGGACGAACCGCATATCCCCGGTATCCCCGGACCATGTGATGATCATGCTGCAGACCAGCGGCACCACGGGGCAGCCGAAACGGGTCCCGCTGCGCATGGCCAACATCGGCGGTCAAGCCTGCAACATGAGCGATAGCATGGGCCTTGCGCCGACGGACAGCGGGTTGGTGATGATGCCGCTCTTCCACATGCACGGCTTCTCTTGCATCACGGCCGGCCTGTGGAGCGGTGGGCGGAGCATTTGTACGCCAGGTTACGACCCATCGCGCTTCTTCAACTGGTTGTTGGAACAAAGGCCCACTTGGTACAGTGCGGTCCCCACCGTGCACGCCGATATCTGCCAGGTGCTCGAGCGCGAGCCAGCGCGTGCCAAGGGCCACGCGCTGAAGTTCGTGCGCTCGTTGAGCGCAGCGCTGCCCGCGGAAGTGCGCCAATGCACGGAACAGCACTTGGGCGTGGCCATCGTGGAGCACTACGGTCTGAGCGAAGCGCTCAGTCCCCTTACCATCAAAGAAGCCACGAGCGCACCCGGTGCGGTGGGCAAACCCTACCGTTGCGTGATCATCATTGCCGATGAACAGGGCGCGCCGTTGGCGTCCGGCCAGGAAGGTGAAGTGCTGGTGCGGGGCGATGTGGTGATCAAGAGGTATGCCGAAGATGAAACCGTGAATGCCGCGAGCTTCCACAATGACTGGTTGCGCACCGGAGATCTTGGCAGGCTGGACGCCAACGGCAACTTGTACATGACGGGTCGGATCAAGGAAGTCATCAACCGCGGTGGTGAAAAGATCAGTCCGCACGAAGTGGAGAGCGTTGTGGCAGCCTATCCTGGTATCAAGCAAGTGGCCGTTTTCGGTGTTGCGCACAGTACGCTCGGAGAGGATGTGGCCATGGCCTACACGGTCAACGGAACCTCAGTGGCCGAAAGCGACCTGCGGCGATGGCTGCAATCCCACCTGGCCCCGCACAAGGTTCCCAAGCGTTTCGTGCGGGTGGACAACCTGCCAACAACGGCAACGGGCAAGATCAAGCGGGCCCAGATGGCTGCTCTTTTAGGCCTGAGCGCTTCACCGGCTTTGGCCCAGCCCGAAGCACGCATCAACTATGAGGAGATACCGACCACCATTCCCGAACACGCCCGGCACGTAATACCGGAGCGGTCCCCGACCAAGCACTTGGAGCAGGCCGTGGCAATGCTCTGGGCACAGGTCCTGCGTCGGGAACGGATCTACCTCGACGATGATTTCTTCGCCCTTGGCGGCGATAGTCTCACAGGTGTTCGCCTATGCAGCCAGCTCAATGATCTGCATGGCTACGATGTGAGCCTTTCGCACCTCTTCCGAGCACCGACCTTGGCGCAATTCGTGGCGCTGCTCGGCAGCCAGGGCAGGCAAGCCCGCTGGACCAACCTGGCACCCATCCGCATGCACGGCGCGCTCACACCGTTCGTATGCATCCACGGCGACGAAGGCAACTACAACCTCCCGCGTTATCTGAGGGCCGACCGGCCTTTCATCGGCTTCATGCACCAAGGCGAGGACGGCCGTGGCATGAAATACAAGAGCATACCGGCCATAGCGCAGCACTACGTGGATGAGCTCACCTCTGCCCTTCCCCACGGGCCGTACATCCTGTCCGGGTTCAGCATGGGCGGCATCATTGCCTTCGAGATGGCGCAGATCCTGAGGCGCATGAACCTGCAGGTAGCTCTGCTGACGATCATCGATACGCGCGGCCCGCGTTTCCCTTGGTGGCGCTATGCACCGAGGACGAAAGTGGCCGACACCAAGGGGACCATTCTCCGTCCACGCTGCGAGGCCTTTCTCCGTCGGGGGGAACCCATCCCTTACTCCCTGCGGAACTTCTACATCATCAATACCTATAGGAGGGCCATGGCGCGCTACAAAGCCCGCCCCTATGCGGGTGATGTGCTACTGATCCGCAGCAGCCAGCGCACTGGAAAAGAACCCACGGGCTGGAACGGCCTCTTCGCCGGCAAGCTGTTTTTTGAGGTCAGCGAGGGTGCGCACCTTACCATGCTGCGCGAACCGAACGTGCGTGAGTTCGCCGGGCTGCTGGAAAAACAGCTCAAGAGCAAGGGGCTCTGAAGCCCGTGAAGCGGCTTGTGCGTTCCTTCGCGGCATGGCAGGCAAACGTGTGGTTGCGATCCTTGGAGGTGGCCAGCTCGGCCGCATGTTCCTGGAGAACGCCCTGCGGTACAACGCCGAAGTGCACGTGCTGGATCCCGATGCGGAGTGCCCGTGCGCTGGTCTGGCAACACGTTTCGCTCAAGGCCGGTTCGACGACACCGCGACGGTGATCGAATTCGCCAGGTCCGCCGATGTGGTCGGCATCGAGATAGAACATGTCTCGGTCGAAGCGTTGGAGGTAATGAAAGCACAAGGAAAAACGGTCGTCCCCGACCCTGATGTACTGCGTATCATCAAGGACAAGGGCTTGCAGAAGGAGTTCTATCGCAGGCACGGCATCCCCACGGAAGAATTCGCGCTCCTTGATGACAAGTCGCAGATAGGGCAACACGCGCACCTGCTCCCCGCCTTCCTGAAATCGCGCACCGGCGGTTACGATGGCAAGGGCGTGATGCCGATCAATGCTGTGGATGAGGCTGCAAGCGCGTTCACCGGACCGATCGTGCTGGAGAAGCGGACGGACATTGCGTTGGAACTGGCCGTTACCGTAGTGCGTTCCGTGAAAGGGGCCCATGCCATCTACGATCCAGTGGAGATGGTGTTCGATCCGCGCTTCAACCTTGTAGATCACTTACGCTCGCCCGCACGCATTGATGCAGCCACGGAAGCAGCAGCGAAGCAGCTGGCGCTTCAAGTGGCCGAAGCCTTTGGCGCGCCGGGCATCTACGCCGTGGAAATGTTCCTGACCACGAGCGGACACCTTCTGGTGAACGAAACCGCGCCACGCGCGCACAACAGCGGGCACCACACCATTGAAGCGTGCATGAGCAGCCAGTTCGATCAGCTCCTCCGGGTGTACATGGGATGGCCGTTGGGTGATACCGCACTCCGTGGCCACGCCGCCATGATCAACCTTGTGGGTGAAGGCGGTACGGGGCCCATGGAAGTCAAAGGCCTCGATGACGTGCTGCACGTCGGTGGAACGTTCCTGCACCTGTACGGCAAGAAGGAAACGCGCACCGGCAGGAAGATGGGGCACGTGACCGTGGTGGCCGGTTCCGATGCGGCGCTCGACCAAGCCATAGCTGTCACCAAGGTGCATTGCCGGGTGCAACCCGCCTAGCGTTCGGCCGTCCGGGCCGGCATCCATCCGGTTCCTGGTCATGCGGTCACGTCCGCCAAACCCACGGTAGAGGGTAGCTTCGCGCCCTTCCCCACGGCCAAGGCCGGGAAGTGGCGACCGATGACGAAGGAAAGCAGTACGATAAGCCGGAAAGCGGCCGTGGCGGAGGCCGCCCGGCCCAAGGGCATCATCCGCGTGGAAGGTGCACGGGTCCACAACCTGAAGAACATCTCGGTGGATATCCCGCGGGGCAAGCTCACCGTGGTTACCGGCCTCAGCGGAAGCGGAAAGAGCAGCCTTGCGTTCGACACGCTGTACGCTGAAGGCCAGCGCAGGTACGTGGAGAGCCTCAGCAGCTACGCGCGCCAGTTCATGGGCCGCTTGGAGAAACCCGATGTGGACCGGATCCTGGGCATCAGCCCGGCCATTGCCATCGAGCAGAAGGTAGTGGCCAGCAATCCGCGCAGTACAGTGGGCACCAGTACGGAGATCTACGATCACCTGAAGTTGCTCTTCGCCCGGGTGGGGCGCACCTTCTCCCCCATCAGCGGGCGCGAAGTGAAACGTCACACCGTGGCCGATGTGGTTGCTGCGGTGAACGGTTTCGACTACGGAACGCCCGTGCTCATCATGTGCCCTGTGCAGCCGCCTGCGGGCCGCAAACTGCCGGAACACCTGGACGTGTTGCAACAACAGGGCTTCGCCCGCGTGTTCGGACCGGGCGGCGTGAAGCGCATCGACGAGCTGCTGGCCAACAAGAAGATCGATGCCGGTCCGTGGGACCTCGTCATCGACCGTGTGAACGCCACACCCGGTGATGAAGAGAACGAGAGCCGTATTGCGGACAGTGCCGAGACCGCCTTCCACGAAGGACTGGGCGAGCTCAAGGTCTTCGGTGAAGTGAGCAGCAAGCCGACCGAGTTCACCTTCAGCGACAAGTTCGAACTGGACGGCATGAAGTTCGAAGAGCCGAGCACCAACCTCTTCAGCTTCAACGACCCCGTAGGCGCATGCCCCAAATGCGAAGGGTTCGGCAGCATCATCGGTATTGATGCCGATCTGGTGATCCCGAACAAAGCCCTGGGCGTCTACGACGACTGCGTAGCCGCCTGGAAAGGGGAAAAGCTGAGCGAGTGGCGCGACGCGTTCATCGCCAAAGCCGAGGGATTCCCCATCCACCGTCCTTACAGGGAACTGACCAAGGAACAGCAAGCGCTCCTGTGGCACGGTGGCAAGGGCGTCAAAGGCATCGATCAGTTCTTCCAGTACTGCGAGGAGAAGAGCTACAAGATCCAATACCGCGTGCTCATCAGCCGTTACCGGGGCAAGACGACCTGCACGAGCTGCAATGGCGAACGCTTGCGCCGCCCGGCGACCTACGTGAAGATCGCGGGGCGCTACGTCGCCGAATTGACCCGCATGCCGGTGAAGGACTTGCTGGAGTTCTTCCACGGCCTTGAGCTGAGCGTCGCCGAACAGAAGATCGCGGAGCGTTTGCTGAAGGAGATCACCAACCGTTTGGGCTACCTGTGCGATGTTGGGCTGGGGTACCTGACCCTCGACCGCCGCAGCAACACGCTCAGTGGCGGCGAAACGCAGCGCATCGACCTGGCCACATCGCTCGGAAGCAGCTTGGTGGGCAGCATGTACATCCTGGACGAGCCGAGCATCGGCCTGCACTCGCGCGACACGCAACGGCTCATCCATGTGCTGCTGAAACTGCGCGACCTCGGCAACACGGTGATCGTGGTGGAGCACGATGAAGAGGTGATGCGTGCGGCGGACCACATCATTGATATGGGACCCGAGGCCGGTACGCACGGCGGTCGCGTGGTCTTCAGCGGGCCGCACGCTGATCTGATCACCAGCGACAGCCTCACGGCGAAATACCTGACCGGTCGCGAACGCATTCCTGTGCCAACACGGCGGCGACCGGTCAAGGACATCATCGAGATCACCGGCGCCGGGGAGAACAACCTCAAGGGCATCGACGTCAAGTTCCCGCTGAACGTGCTGTGTTGCGTGACCGGGGTGAGCGGCAGCGGCAAGACGACCTTGGTGAAGCGCATCCTGCACCCGGCGCTGCGCCGTCATCTGGAGGGTTTCAGCGAAAGGCCCGGCGAGCACGGCGAACTGCGCGGCGACCTCCATCGCATCCAAGCCGTGGAGATGATCGACCAGAACCCGATCGGGCGTTCATCGCGGAGCAACCCCGTCACCTACGTGAAGGCCTGGGACGAGATCCGGCAGCTGTACAGCGAGATCGACGTGGCCAAAGTGCGCGGCTACAAGCCGAGCCACTTCAGCTTCAATGTGGACGGTGGCCGCTGCGAAGTGTGCCAGGGCGAGGGCGAGGTGCACATCGAAATGCAGTTCATGGCGGACATCAGCCTAACCTGCGAGGCATGCCACGGCAAGCGATTCCGCGAGGAGATGCTCGATGTGAAATTCGACGGGCGCGACGTTGCGCAGGTCTTGGACATGACGGTGGACGATGCCGTGGATTTCTTCGGCAAGCACGCCAGCACCGTGCATGCGGCCATGCGCGTGGTGAACAAGCTGGTGCCGCTCAAGGAAGTCGGCCTCGGGTACGTGAAACTGGGCCAGAGCAGCAGCACCCTCAGCGGTGGCGAGGCACAGCGTATCAAACTGGCGAGCTTCCTCACCAAGGGCCAGGACGAGCGGCCCACCGTGTTCATCTTCGACGAGCCGACCACCGGCCTGCACTTCCACGACGTGGCGAAGCTTCTCGCGGCACTGAACGCGCTCATCGCCAACGGTCACAGCGTCATCACCATCGAGCACAACGCCGAGGTGATCAAATGCGCCGATCATATCATCGACCTTGGGCCCGAAGGCGGCGAAGCTGGCGGCAACGTCGTGTTCACCGGCACGCCGGAAGAACTGGTGAAGCACAAAGGGTCCTACACGGGGAAGGCCGTCAGGCTGAACTGATCAGGCCACCGCCCTCTGCATCGACCCTGGTGTGGTGGACCCTTCACAAGGTGCTGCCCACCACGTGCACGTATCCCTCATCCTTGCCTTCAACAACCCCGCCATTGCAAGGGATGCTGTACTCCAGGAGATAGAAGTACACCCCATCGGTCACTGGCTTGTTCGCGTCGTTGCGGCCGTTCCATGGCCGGTAGCTGCCGGAGGTCTCGTACATCTTCATGCCCCAGCGGTCCCACACCTTCAGCGTCACGTGGTCCCGGGCATTGGCGATCGGGAAGAACGTATCGTTGACACCGTCGCCGTTCGGACTGAAGATGTTGGGTGCTGAAACCAACGCCGAAACATCCGGGGCGGTTTGTATGACAACTTGTTGCTGATAGGTGTCCGAGAGCGAGCAATTGGGGTCGTAGATCGAAAGCTGGATCGTGTAGTTGCCCGGCCCACTGTATGCATAACTCGTCTGTGGACCTTGCAGGCTGGTCCCATCCCCCATGTCCCATGTGTAGGTGGCACCAGCAGGCGCATCGCTCCCATCGATGATCTGCACCTCGGCCTGGGCGCATGGATCCGGGGCGATGACCTGGAACAAGGCGTTCAAGGGATCGGCCAGTTGCAAAGTGACTTCTTGGGTGGCCGTATCGGTCCCGCACGGTCCATCGACAATGAGCTGGATATCGTAGGTGCCGGGCTCGTCGTAAGTGTGGGTCGGGTCGGAGGTGGTGTAGGTTGTGCCATCCCCCATGTCCCACTGGTAGGTGACAAGCCCCGTTGCGCTCTGGTTATCGACCTCGATGGACAAGGAGCAGCCCACGGGTCCCACGATATCCACATCGAAAGCCGCCAGGTCCACCGCTGCATTGAAGAGCTGCACATCGTCCAAAACCAGTTCGGTGCAGGTGGAACAAATGTGGCCCCAGTTCGTGAACTTGAAGGTGTGCGATGCACTGTTGGCCAGGAAGGTGATGGCGTAGCGCGTTCCGACCTCGCCCACGTCCGCTCCATGGGACTGCAGCATCATGGTGCCGAAGCCGATGTCCAGACCGAACAGACCATCGTTGAAGAAAGCCCCGAAGTCCTCCCCACCGCACCAGAACTCCAACGTGTAAACCGAGCCGACCGTCAGACCGCCCACGGTCTGTTCGATGCTCACTCCGGTGGCTCCACCGTAGTCCGACCCGTTGTACGGGTAACCTGCTGGAACTCCAACCGTGTAGCAACCGCTGTCGGTCAGGCAACTGATGTCCTCCATGTTGTTGCTGCATGTATTGCAGAAAGCATTGCCCAAATAGACCGCAGACGTTCCTTCCGGAACCAACCAGGTGCCCGTGGACACGATCTGGGCATAGGTGTTGGCACCACCACCGCTCACCATCCAATCCGTCACGTCACAGGTGTACCACAAGGAGGTCGGGCATATCAAGCCACCGCCACCCCCACAGGACGACAACTCCATGTTGCCGTTGGTGATCAGATTGGGGAATCCGGTATTGAGCGGTTCGTTCTGATCGAAGCAGCTGATGCAGATCACCTGCGCACAGGAAGTAAAAGCTGCGAGCATCAGCCCAGGAATGAGCATGGTCCTGATAGCGGCGGAAGTTGCCATGTGGAAGTGGTTGGTGGTGTGATCGGTCCGCGCTTGCGTCATGATACGAAGATCGGCCGGTTGCGAACGGGAGACGCCGCAAACACCAAAACTGTTGCTTGCGGCGTGCGCTGAACACTTGCGAAAAAACGTCGGCGCATCACATGGTGCTGCCCACCACGTGAACATATCCCTCCTCCTTGCCTTCGATCCGCTCGCCCGTGCACGGAATGCTGTATTCCAGGATGTAGAAGTACACGCCGTCCGGAACCGGCTTGTTCCCGGGTGTGCGGCCGTTCCAAGGTCTGTAGGCGCCAGCCGTCTCGAACATCTTCATGCCCCAACGGTTCCACACCTTCAAGGTCACGTTGCTGCCCGCACCATCGATCGGGAAAAAAGTGTCGTTGTAGCCGTCCTGGTTCGGACTGAAGATGTTGGGCACCAGGATGCCGTTGCCCACCAGCGGGCTGGCCAGTACCGGTAAGTTCAGCGTGAACGTGTCGTCCTCATCGCACAGCGGATCGTAGGCCGTGAGCGTGATCGTATAAGTGCCCTGCTGACCATAGGTGTGCGTGACTTCCGTGCCCGACAGCACCGTACCATCACCCATGTCCCATGTGTACACAAGTCCGGCGGGTCCGGTGCTCATGTTCTGCGTGCTCACGATGAAGCCGGAACATTGGTCCACTTGAACGACCGAGAACAGGGCCTCGATGCCAGCTGGCTCCGTAACCGTGACGGGAATGGTGGTGCTGTCCGTACCGCCGCAGGTATTGTCCGTAACGGTGAGCGTGATGTCGTACGTGCCCGGCCCCGCGTACGTGTGGGTAACGTTCGTGGTGGTGTAGGTGGCCCCATCGCCCATGTTCCACAGATAGGTATTGTTCGGACCGGTGGAGTTGTTCACCGTAACGACCATATAGGGTTCGCAGCCGCCAGCTTGTGAAACGGTGAACTCGGGCTCCACAGGTTGGGCCGTACCGATCACGACCAACAAGGTGGCAGTGTCGGCAAGATTGCACGAGGCGGGGTCGATGGCGATGAGCGTGACGATGTACGTACCAGGGTCCTGGTACACATGGCTCGGGTCATCCACTGTGCTCGTGGGTGAGCCATCACCGAAGTCCCATTCGATGGTGGCGTATTGCCCAACGGCATCGAAATCGATGGTGGCCGGAGCACACCCGGTGTTGCTGCTTGCACTGATGTTCGCGTTCACACCGCTCTGCTCGAAATCGATCTTGAACACGCCAACGTCCCAGCCACCGGGCTGTGTGCTGCTGAAGGCAGTGCCAGTGGTCGGGAAGCCACCGCTGGTACAAACAGCTTGGTAAACCACTCCATCCGGGTCGAAACGGCTCGTTCCGCCGTCAACATGGCTTGCACCTTCATAATAGGTGGCGTAGAGCAGGCCGGTCATGTCGAGGTCGTAAACGGCCAAATAGAAGCCCCCGCTGTTGTACAACGCGTTCGGCGAAACCACCATTCCCGTGCTTACTGAGTACCCACTGATGTATATGTGGTTGCAGTGGTCCACGAGAAAAGCCACAGGGACGATGCCGCCGAATCCGCCACCACTTCCGGCGACGACCGTTTGGCAAACCACTGCGGACAAGTCCGGCTCGAATTGCGCCACGAATGCGGGTCCGCTGGTTTCCGAATAGGTACCCACGGGCTGGACCGTGATACCACCATCGGTCTGTCCGTAGATGTAAACGTCATCTTCATCGTCCAACTGAAGGAAGAACGGATCGTCGTTCTGCGCCCCGCCCCAATAGGTGGCATTCACCACAGTGGCACCGTCGTTGAGCATGTGCACCAGGAACGCATCATGGCCTCCTGCGTTGGCCGCTTGCAGGGCTCCGGCAGTGGCCGTCAGTCCATTGCCGCTCGTGCCTGCGCTCACGTAAACATGGCCATTGCTGGCCACCTTCACACCGAAGCACATATCGTCTGCATTGGACCCGATGATGGTTGACCAATTGAGGCTGCTCAAGTTGTTGTTCAAGCTCAAGAGCACACCGTCCTGTTGCCCGCCTTGGTACACGGTCTGGTATGCACCGGGCGTGGTCGGGAAGCCTGCGCCCTGCGTGCACGTGGCCAACAGGATATTGCCAGCGGCATCGCTGATCACTTCGCCGCGGAAACGATCGTCGTAGTTGTTCGTGATGACATTGCGCCCATCGCCCGCAGGGCCGCCCAAATAGGTCGATCCCACCAAAGCGGATCCATCCACGGTCAATTTGGTGACCACCACATCATCCTGTCCCCCGAAAGAGGATTGGACCGCATTGGCCGTTACAGGATAATCAGAGGATTCCGTGCTCCCGAACACGGTGAGCTCACCGGCCGGTGTTACCACCATGCTGTGCGGGTACTCGCTCGCGGTTCCTCCCAAATAAGTCGCGTAGAGCAAGGTGCTTCCGTCCGGCGAAAGTTTGCTTACGGCGATGTCCACACCGAAACCGCCATTGGCGTAAGTGACATCGAACGCTCCCGGCGTTGCCGGGTATCCTTGCCCGAAGCAGCGAGCCCCGGTGTAAATGTTACCGAGGTTGTCGTACGTCGCACTGTGTCCATAGTTCTGGGTAGTACCAATGTCCCCTGTGCCGCTCAGTGTGCTCGCAATAAGCACCGGATCGATGACGATGGGCCGCTGCATGTTCGTGCCCGGGCCGAACGCGAAACCGACCGTACCGTTCTGCAACGTGAAGCGGCAATCGATCTTCTCATGATCACCGTCCGCATACCAAGCCACCGGTGCCATCTCCAGCAGGTCGCTCACACTGGTGCGCAGCACCAATCTGCCCGCTTCGTCTTTCGCAAGCGCATCAAGGCCCTCGTATCTGAACCTCACGTTGGCCGCATCGGCGTTCGCTTCGAGCATTACATCGTACTTGAAGGCGCCTTTTTCACTGTGCAGCTTAAGGTCGATCCCCGGCCAGACGTCTTCATAAAGCACTTCACCGAAAACCCCGACGTGTCCCGCCCACTTGCGGGGATCGTTGCCCAGGAAGTAGTTGAGGTAGGTGGTGCTCCGGTCGAAGGACGTAACGGCCGGGTCCCCGTTGGCATCCACGAACAACATACGCCACGCGTGACCATGCAACTTGAAGTCCGCCTGTGCCTTCGAATCCGCATGCAGGAGGTCGTGCACCCGTTCGCCCGCGTCCGCTTGCAACATGCTCCACGTGATCCCGTCCGGCTCGGCGAACATGCTAGCAGTACCGAACTCCGCGCGGAATTTCACGTGCTGGGGCCACTGGCCTTTGTTCTCCACGAAGCGTTGGGCGGGCCGCGCCGGAGAGGCATGCGCGTGAGCATCCGGGCCTTGGGCGTTCATTTGGGCCCATAGGCCGAAAGCGATCGCCATTAGTGCTGTGCGTTCCATGTTGTTGCAGATGAAAAGAAGACGCCTCGTCATTGTACCACGTTGCTCGCAGGAGCGCGCCTCACTTCACAACGGTTACATGCCCGATGATGCTGGTCCCATCATTGGAACACTCGCCGTTGTACTTGAGCTTGTACACGTACACGTCCTGCTTGATCTGGCCATTGTACTGTCCGTTCCAAGCATTGGACAAAGTCGTGGTTGAGAAGATCTGCTCGCCCCAGCGGTTGAAGATCTGGAGCTCCATGTCCTTCTCGCCATAGCCGGTAATGGTGAACTCATCGTTGACACCATCACCATCAGGAGTGAAGGCATTGGGCGCGAACAACCGAGCATCGGCGTCCAAGGAGAGGACCTGCACACTGTCCTCATGGACGCATCCGTATGCGTCCCACACCTGGTAGGCGTAATAGGTCGTGTCCTCCCAACCTCCCTGGTGCCACACATTGTCCGTTTGCCCTGTCGCGCCGTCGGCCCATAGATATGCTGCGCCGCTGTAAGGAACGGTTACATCGATATAGGTGCCGGGACAGGCCGTGCGCGAGCTTTCAAGTTCAAGGGTCGGCGCTTCAATGACTTCCACGGTGTCCGCCCCGGTGCAACCATCGTAGTTCACCTGCACCCAATAGCTGCCTGCCGATTGCACCACCAGACTATCGTTCGTGGACCCATTGCTCCATAGGAAAGAACCACCCGCGGTTCCGGTAGCCGCGATGACGGTGGACAGGCCCGGACAGATGATGCCGTCCGTGGCCGCAACGATCGGGAGCTCATCGATCACGGTGACGTTGACGCTGAGCGAATCGTCGTCGCCGCACCCGAGGTCTTCCACCAGCAGCTCAACGGTGTAGGTTCCCGGAACGGTGTACACATGCGTCACGTCGGTGGTGCTGTATGTGGTGCCATCGCCCATGTCCCATGTATAGGCCACACTATCGCCCGAGCTCAGGTTGAGACCTTCGAGGGTGAGCGAGGTGCAGTTGCCGATCTGGTCCGTGGTGAAGGCGGCCACGATGGGCTCGATCGGATCGATCGTCACGGGCACCACCATCGTGTCGTTGGGGAAACACCCTGCCAGGCAGTTCACGACCAAGGTCACATTGAAGGTCCCCGGAGCAGAATACGTGTGCACCACATTGGTGTCCGTGTAAGTAGTACCATCACCCATATCCCACAGGAAACCGAGGAACGTGCCGGTGCTCTGGTTATCGCTCGTGATCACGAGTTGTTGGCAATCGAACACCTGCTCGATCGAGAACAACGCATCAATGGGGAGCAAGGGCAGCACGTCGATGACGAAAGCCACCGTGTCACTGCCGTTGCAGGTCAGCGCGTCGGAAGCAACGAGCGTGATCGTGTATTGCCCCGGCCCGGCATAAAGATGGTCGTCCACGTTGGCGGTCGTGTAGGTGGTACCGTCCCCCATGTCCCACAGATAGCTCGGGTTGATGCCCGCGCTCAGGTTCACGCAATCAACCAAGGCCTGGCTACAGTTCGGCACCTGCGTGGCCGTGAAAGCCGCTGAAACGGTGTCGGGAGGAAGGACCGTTACGGTTTGAAGCACACTGTCCGGGGTACTGCAACCGGTGGGATCGTACACGAGCAGTTGGATATCGTACGCACCTGTGGTGGCATACACGTGCACTACGTTGGTGTCCATGTATTGGGTGCCGTCGCCCATGTTCCAGATGAACGCCAGCGGGGCCCCGGTGCTGGTGTTGGAGGTGGACACTTCGAACACCGTGCAATCCGAACTGTTCACGGCAGTGAAGGAAGCGTCGAGAGGTTGCGCGAGCCCGATGGTGATCGGGAACGAAACGGTATCGGCCAGGTTGCAGCTCAGGCTGTCGAAGGCGATGAGCGTTACGGTGTAAACGCCGGCGGTGGTGTACAGATGGCTTGGGGCATTCGTTGTATCCAGCGCACTTCCGTCCCCGAAATCCCAGACCCAGTTCGTGCCTGTGCTTGTGTTGCTGAAGTCGATAACGATCGGGGCGCAGCCTTGGTTGAGGCTGCTGGCACCGGCTGCGTTCACACCGGCTACCTGGAAGTCGATCTTGAACACCCCGATATCCCAACCGACGGTCTGGTTGGTGGCCCAGGCCCAGGCCGTCGTTTGCAAGCTGCCCGTGCCACTGCAAACCCCTTGGTAAATGATGCCATCCTTGTCGAAACGGCTCGTTCCACCGTCCACGTGACTTCCGCCGTAGTACGTCCCGAAGAGAAGCCCGATGAAATCGACATCGAAGGCCGCGAGGTAGAACGAACCCGTGCTGTACAGGCTATTGGGAGTAAGCGGCAGGCCAGAGGAGCTGTTGAACCCGCTGATGTAGATATGATCACAATGATCGACCAGGAACGCCACGGGTACTGTGCCCCCGCCGAACCCACCCCCGCCGATGGTCGAACTCACCGGCACTGTGGCCAGGTCGCTCGCGAATTTTGCGACGAAAACGGGGCCGGGTGTGCCATAGGTGCCGACCGGTTGGATGGGGATGGTGCCGTCCGACTGGCCGTAGATCCACACGTTCCCGGCATTGTCAGTGTCCAGGAAATAAGGGCGATCGTCATCAGTCGTTCCGTAGAAGGTGCTCGCCTGCAGCACGGTACCCGTGGGGTTCATCTTCGCCACCCAGCCATCGCGCCCACCGATCTGGGCTGTCTGGTACGCACCAGGGGTTGTAGTGAAATTGGCACTTTCAGTACTGCCGCAGACGAACAAGCTACCGTTGCTCAATCGCAAGCCGAAGGCACCATCATCGCCGCTACCTCCCAAGAAGGTGCTCCAGAGCAGGGCGTTGCATGGACGGTTCACGGAAAGCACTACGCCGTCCTGCCCACCGCCCAACGTTGGTTGAACGGCTCCGGCCGTGGTGGGGAAGTTCGCGCTCTCCGTGAACCCCGCCACGAGCACGTTGTCCGATGCATCCAGATATATCTCGCCCCGGTAGGCCTCGCCATAGTTGCCCCACATGGCGTTCGTGCCATCGCTGCCCGAACCGCCGAGGAACGTACTGCCCGTGAGCGTGGCGGCATTGGCGGAGAATACGGTGACCGTCATGTCGTTACCACCACCGTTGTGCGTGGTGTCGTACGCACCGGCGGTCGTAGGGAAGTTGGTGCTGGCGGTGGAGCCCATGACGCAGAGTTCACCGAAGCTGTTGACGATCATGCTGTGCGGATTTTCACCGGCACTACCTCCGAGGTAGCTCGCCCAAACAAGGTTGCTGCCATCGGGGTTGTACTTGCTGAAGCTCATGTCGGTCCCGCCACCGCCGAACGCGGTCTGGAAGGCGCCAAGCGTAGCCGGATAGCTCGGTCCGAAGTTGCGGGCGCCAGTGTAAATGTTCCCTGCATCATCGTAGGTGGCGCAGTGCCCATAGTTGCTGGCCCCGCTGCAGCCGCTCAACGTGCTTGCGATGAGCACCGGATCGATGGTCACGGACCGCTCTTGGTCATACGCGTCCAGGCGGAAACCAAGGCGGCCGTCGACCAGTTCAAAGGCACAGCCGATGGCCTCTTTCAACCCATCGGAATAGAACGCCACCGGCGCCATTTCGACCACCTCACCGACCGACGTGCGCATCACCAGACGGCCTTGCTCGTCCACTAGCAGACCGTTCAAACCGTCGAACGTGAAGCGCACGTTGCCAACATCGGCCAGCGGTGCGAGCAGCACATCGTATTTCAGGTTGCCCCCGTCACCGTGGAACTGCACGTCGACCCCTTCCCACACCTGCTCGTAACGCACCCCACCTGCCACCGGGACATTTCCGCGCCATTTCGCACGGTCATTCCCAAGGAAGTAATTGTGATAGAAGCTCTTCACGTTGGTGGGACCAACACGCGCCGACGACGAACCGCCAACGAAGCGCACCTTCCAGGAATGTCCATTGAAACGGATGGCCTGTTGTTGCTCCAGGGTTAGTTCGCCAGCATCGTGCATTACCTGGTAAGCGTCCTCTTGCAACTTCACCCAAGTCACCCCGTCGTGCTCAAGGAAAGCCGTGGCTCCCACGGCATCGGCACGGAAAAGGAACGGCTGGTCCCACTGTCCTTGGTTCGTCACGAAATGAACCTGCGCAGGTGCATGGTCATGACCTTCATGGCCTACCTCGGCGGTCCCGTATGTTCCGAAGGCCGGGTAAACCAAGCAAGCAGCAAAAAGTGAGATGGAGAGTTTGAACATGGCGGTACCGGAATTCAGGTGGTCATTTGACGGACCCGATCCCGGTACCGTTGCCCGCCTGGCCGGCCGGAAGACCAATTGCCTTGACACATGGCAGACAAGTCGGGCAAGTACCATGAAGGGCCGGTATTTCCGGCCCTTCGAGGTTGACCGGATCAAGGTTCAGCGCAGCAGGGTCACATGCCCGATGACGCTGGTCTCCTCATTGGTGCAAACGCCGCTATAGGTCAGCTTGTACACATACACGTCCTGCTTTACCAGTCCGTTGAACTGACCGTTCCACGTGTTGGCCATAGTAGTGGTGCTGAAGATCTGTTCACCCCAACGGTCGAAAATGAGCAGTTCCATGTCCTTCTCGCCATAACCGGTCACTGCCAATACATCGTTGATGCCATCACCATCGGGGGTGAAGGCATTGGGGATGAACAACCGGGCGTCGCTGTCCAAGGACGCGACTTCCACGCTGTCCTCGTGCACGCAGCCGTACTGGTCCCAAACCTGGAACCCATAGTAGGTGGTGTCCTCGTACCCACCGGGATGGATCAGGTATTCACTCTGCCCGTCCCCACCGGTGGACCATAGATAGGCCGTTCCGTCGAAGGGAATGGTGAGCACAATGGCGGAGTTCGGGCAGGCCACCATACTGTACCCGAGGTCCTGCGGCGGCGCTGCGATAACCTCGACGGTGTCACTGCCCACACAATTGTTGTAGGTCACCGTTACCCAGTAGTCGCCGGGCTGATCGACAGTGATGATCGGATCAGTACTTCCGTTGCTCCAGAGGTAAGTGGCGCCCGCCGCCAACGTCGCGTCGACAGTGGTCGACGAATCCGGGCAAATGGCGCCGGAGGTAACGGCCGTCACCAGCACGGTATCGACCAGCACGATGGGAATGCTCACGACATCATCGTTGCCGCAAGCGAGGTCTATTACCGTTAGTTCGATGGTGTACAAGCCGGCCGCGGCGTAGGTGTGCACCACGTTCGTATCCGTGAGGATGGTCCCATCGCCCATGTCCCATGTGAAACTGATGCTATCACCGGTGCTCAGGTTCAGGGTCTGCACCGCAAGCAGATCGCAGTTACCGACCTGGTCCGCGGTGAACGCAGCAACGACCGGCGTCAGCGGATCGAGCGTTAAGCTGAAAGTCGCGGTATCATTGGGGAAACAGCCCGGATCCGAGATCGCGACCAAGGTCACTTCGTAGGTACCAGGCGTGCTGTAGGTGTGGGTGATGCTGGTGTCGGTGTAGGTGGTCCCATCGCCCATGTCCCACAGGAACGAAAGGAAGGTGCCGGTACTGGTGTTCGTGGCGCTGACGATGGCCTGCCCGCAATCGATGATCTGCTGTGCAACGAATTGTGCGTCCGGCGGCAGCACTGGCAGGATGTCCACCACGAACGTGGTCGTATCGGCGGTGGGACATGCGAGCGTATCGGTAGCGATGAGCGTGATGGTGTATTGGCCGGGTGCCGCATAGACGTGGCTGGTGACGTCGGTCGTCGCGTAAACGGCACCATCGCCCATGTCCCACTGGTACGAAGGCGCGGGACCTACGCTCTGGTTCACGCAATCGACCGTGGACTGGTTGCAATCCGGCACTTGAAGTGCTGTGAAAGCCGCGGACAGAGGCGGTGATGGAGAGAATGTCACCTGCACGACCATAGTGTCGTTCGGCACGCAACCGAGCGAATCGCTCACGATCAACTGCACATCGTAGGTCCCCGTGCTGGCGTATGCATGGACCACGTCCGGTACGTTCAGGTATGCGTTCCCATCGCCCATCTCCCAGTCGAACACCATGTTGGAACCGGTGCTGTTGTTGGTCGTTTGCACGCTGTTCGATGAGCAATCGGAAAAGGACGCCAGCGTGAAATCCGCAACGATCGGCTGCGGTAACAGGAAGACCTGCGTAATGGACATGGTGTCCGGCGGATAACAACCGAGCGAATCCGTAACGGTGAGGAGCACGGTATAGGTACCCGGTGCCGCATAAGTGTGCACCACACTGGTGTCGTTGTAGAGCGTCCCATCGCCCATGTCCCACTCGAAGATCAGGTTGGTGCCCTGGCTCAGGTTGGTGGTCTGCACGGCCGGGTTGATGCAGTCGGGCACGCTGATGAGCGTGAAGTCGGCCTGCGGAGGGAGCAGCGAATCGACCACAACGGTCATGCTCATCGTATCCACCAGGTTGCAGGCCAGCGGGTCGCTTGCAATAAGCGTAACGATGTATGTGCCGGGTGTGGTGTAAGCATGGAACGGAACGAAGGGCATCTGATAAACGACCCCGTCGCCCATGTCCCATTCAGAGGTCACGAACTGACCAGTGCTCAGGTTCGTGGTGCTTACGATGGTGCCCACGCACGAAGGGGTCACCTGCATCGTGAAATCCGCGACCACCACCGATGGTGCCGGGATGTTCACGAGTATGGTAACGGAGTCCGGAGCACTGCAACCACTGGGGTCGTAAGCGAGCAGTTCCACGAAATACACCCCCGGAGCAGCGTAGGTATGCACCACATTGGTATCCGTGTACTGGGTGCCATCACCCATGCTCCATACAAAGGAGATGGGGTTGCCGGTGCTAAGGTTGATGGTTGCCACCTGTGGCAACGTGCAATCCGGCCCGGTCTGCCACAGGAAATTGGCATCGATGGTTGTTCCGCCCCCGACTACCACGGTCAACTGGGTGGTGTCGGAACCGTTGCAGCTGCCCGGATCGTAGGCTATGAGCGTTACGGTGTAGTTGCCCGGAGCCGTGTACAAATGCGCGGGGGAGTTCGTAAGGTCCAATGGGCTTCCATCCCCGAAATCCCATTCCCACGCCGTGCCCGTCCCCGTGTTGGTGAACTGCACGTTCAAGGGGGCGCATCCCGAGGTCGGCGCAGCAGTGGCACCCGCCAGTACCGATTGCCCACCTACCAAGGTCACCACCACCTGGGCCGTATCGCTTGTACCGCAACCCTGCGCGCCGGCCGTAAGCGTCACCGTGTAGGTGCCGGGTGCAGGGTACGTGTAGGTAACATCAGTGCCTGTCAGCACGGTTCCATCGCCCATGTCCCAGGAAAAAGGGCCTCCACCCAGGGTAGTATTGTTGGATGAGACCGACAGCCCGCAAGGTGGCACGTTCATCGTGAAGGCGGCTTGTGGGGCCGTGGCAAGGAAGAGCTGCACATCATCAACGATGAGCTCCGAACAGGAGGAGCACATGTGGCCCCAATTCGTGAACTTGATGGTGTGGGAGGTATTGGCCGCCACGAACGTGATAACGTAACGCCGACCTATCTCACCGGGCGATGTGCCGTTGCAACGCAGGAACATATTGCCGAACCCGATGTCCAATCCGAAGATCCCGTCCAGGAAAAATGCTCCAAAATCCTCGCCCCCTGCCCAGAACTCGAGCACATAGGTTGAGCCAACGGTAAGGCCGTTCACGGTCTGCTCAAGGCTGACCCCCGTGGTGCCGCCATAGCCGCCCGAATTGTTGTTCGGGTAGCCCGCGGGAATACCGATGACCACACATCCGCTGTCCGCAACACAGCTCGTGTCGTTGACAATGGGCGTGCACACCTCGCAGAAGGAATTGCCCAAATAGGCAGCAGTGACCCCCTCCACAATGGTCGAGAAGCTGTTGTCCACGGTCTGTGAATAGGTGTTCACGTCGCCACCTGTGCAGAGCCAGTTGGTGATGTCGCACGAGTAGTTGAAGGAGTTGGGGCAGATATAATTACCGAACCCACCGCCGCAGGTGTTAAGCTCCATTCCGCCGTTCACGACCAGGTTGGCTTGGCCCGTGTTCACGGCGTTGTTCTGCGCATAACACTCCACACAGACGATCTGGGCCATGGCCCGGCTGCCCATTTGAAATGCAAGGACCGCTAGAAGTGCTCTGTAGATCATTGTTGAACGTTCGTTCTGGAAGGCCGCAACTTACTTCATCGGCATGGGACGGCCGTCTTGACCGGACCATGACGGAGCCTTGACCGGCCAACGCTGCCTGAGGTTGCTTGGCCATTGAGCGCGGGCGAACGCAAGCCCCGACCGGTCAGCGGAATTGCAGGTCGTAAAGACGCTTATAGGCTCCGCCATAGGCCAAGAGCTCCTGGTGGCTGCCTTGTTCGATGATCCGGCCTTTGTCCAGCACGATGATGCGATCCGCGAACTGAACGGTGCTCAGGCGGTGGGCGATGACGATGCTGGTGCGCCCTTTGGTGATGCGCTCGGTTGCCTGGGTGATGAGCTGTTCGCTCAGGCTGTCCACACTGCTGGTGGCTTCGTCCAAGATGAGCACCACGGGTTTGTGCACATAGGCGCGGATGAAGGCGATCAATTGCCGTTGGCCCGTGCTGAGCACGCTGCCGCGCTCCCTCACGCTCGTATCGTAGCCTTCGGGCAGCTGCATGATGAAATCGTGCGCACCGACCGCCTTCGCGGCTTCCATGACCTCCTCGCGCGATATGCTGTCATCATGGAGCGTGATGTTGTTGTGCACCGTATCGCTGAAGAGGAAAACGTCCTGTGGCACCACGCTCATGCAACGACGAAGGCCGTCGAGCTTGTAGGTGAGTATGTCCCGGCCGTCCACCAACACCGCGCCGCGCTGGAACTCGTAAGCCCGGCTGAGCACGTTCACGATGCTGCTCTTTCCGCTGCCCGTAGCGCCGACCAGGGCCACCATCTCGCCCGCCTTCGCGCTGAAGGTGATGTCCTTCAACACCCAGCTCGGCTCCTGTTGACCATTGCTTCCGGGATGGTCCTCATAGGCGAACCACAAGCCCCTTACCTCCACATCGCCCCTCAAACCATCTGTTGAGAACGTCCCTTCGTCGGGAATGACGGCCTGCGTGTCCAGGACCTTGAACACGCGCTCACTGCCCACCATGCCCATTTGCAGGACGTTGAAGCGGTCGGCCAGTTGGCGGATAGGCCGGTAGAGCAGTTGGATGAACATGATGTAGGCTACTACATCGCCATAGGTGACATCGTCGGTGAGCATGCCCTTCACTCCCCACCAAACAAGCAAAGCGATGCTCAGCGCCGCAAGGATCTCCACCACCGGAAAGAACACGCTGTAGGCCCACACACTTCGGATGTTGGCATCGTTGTGCTCTTCGTTGATCGCTTCGAACTTCTTCATCTCTTCCTTCTCCTTGCCGAAGAGCTGCACGATGCTCATGCCTTGGATGTGCTCCTGCACGAATGCGTTCAGCCGAGCCACTTGTGTGCGCACGTCCTGGAAGCTCTTGCGGATGCTGTTCTTGAAGATGTTGGTGGCCCAGAGCAAGAGCGGAACGGGCAACAGGCTGAGCAGCGCCAGTTGCCAGTCGTAAACGAACATGACGAGGATGACCACGACCAGCTTCAGCAGATCGCCGAGGATCATAAGCAGGCCCTGGCTGAAGATGTCTTCGATGGTTTCCATGTCGCTCACCACGCGCGTCACCAGCGTACCGATGGGTGTGCGATCGAAATAGCGCAGACGGAACTGCACCACATGGCGGTATAGCTTGTCGCGCAGATCCAGCATTACCGATTGGCCGAGCCAGTTGGTGAGGAAGGCTTGGTACAACTGCATCACCGTTTCGAGGATGAGCAGTACGACCACGATGATGGTCACCCACCATAACAACTCGGCTGTTCCTTCTCCAACGGTATCCGCAATGGTGCGCGCCGTCCACGCCATGGCCCGTTTGCCCCAGCCATCATCCTCGGTGACGGTTATGATCTTCGCATAGTCGGTTGCCGCGATGTCGACCACCCAACCCAGCACGATGGGCCGCACCACGCCCACGATGCTAAGCAGGATGGTGAGCGCGAACGCCCACCAGAACGCACCGCGGTAGGGCCGCACGAACGACATCACGCGCCGGAAGAGGCCAAGGTCGAAGGCTTTGCCGCTCGCGCTGTCGCTCATTGGGGGATGTACGGATAGCTAACGCAGTGCAAGTAAAGCCCGCAGGCCGGGGCCGCCTTTCCTGCGGCGGATCGGTCCATGGCGCTGATCACGTGCTGCATGTGCTCAGGTGGCTCGGCACCCGTGCCGATGCGAAGGCCGGTACCCACAATGGCGCGAACCATGTTGCGCAGGAAGCGGTCCGCAACGATGAAGAACTCCTCTCCCACAGGTGTGCACCGCCATTCCGCTTTGCGCACATCGCACAGCATGGTCTTGTTGTCGCTGCCGGCTTTGCAGAAACTGGTGAAGTCCTGCTTGCCGATCAAATGCGCGCAACCGGCGTTCATGGCATCAACATCCAACGCCGGACGGAAGTGGTATGAACGGTCGGACAGGAAGGGATCCTTGCGGTGATGCACGCGGTACACATAGCCGCGTTCCGTTGCGTCGAAACGTGCATGCGCATTGTCCGCCACGGGCCAGAAGCGCTTGACGCCGATACTCTCCGGCAGAAGACTGTTGAGGCTGTTCAGCAGCCGCTCGTCCATTGGTGTGCGCGCATCGAAATGCAGGAAGAACTGCTCGGCGTGCACGCCACTGTCCGTTCTTCCGCAGCCGACCACATTGATGTGCGGCTCGCGCAGCACAGTGCGAAGTGCGCTCTCCATTGCTTGCTGCACGCTGGGGTCGCTGGGCTGGTTCTGCCAGCCGCTGAAGCGCGTGCCATCGAAGGCGATCTCGAGGAAGTAGCGCGGGAGGATCTCCATGTGGCCATGTGACCATTTGACCATGAGGTCATGTGGCCATGTGCTGAAGGGGCGCGAAAGTAGAGGGCTGATGTCGCGTTCCATCCGCCAGTGCGCAGGGGGCGCCGATCGCATGCATCGCTAGCTTTCCGGCATGCGCGGTGTCCTGCTCCTGCTTGCATTGTTGACGGTGCCACCATTGGTCGGCCAGTACATTCTCAACACCAGTTTATTGCGCTTGGCGGCCGACGGCATCCATCTGCACGTCGACACGCTCTTCACGGACGGCAACCCCAGTGCCGACGCCGGCACCACGCAGGTGGGTGTTTTCGGCGGCGTGGATCCGTTGCGCTTCCAGAAGCCGGTTCCAGAGGCATTGTTCGGGCTCTTCCGCGCCAATGAAGCCGCTGCCCACGCTGGGCCGCACGTCGCGTTGCGGTTGAACGTGCTCCGACTGGAGGAACACCGCAGCGATGCTGAAGGCGTTGGCACAAGTTCAGTGCACTTCACTTTCTATATGGAGGAAGGCGGTGACTGGTTCATCGTGGATGAGCAGGGATCCACGCTGAGCGATCTCGACCTGACTTCCACCGAGGGCTTGCTTCCCTTGTTGGGCGCCTCCATCAAAGAGTGTGTCGATGGTTTTCTGCGGAACCACGTCACCGGGGCAACGGTGCGGCTGCCTGCGCAGCTCGGCGCCAAGCGTGCCGACGAGCCTGCGTTGGAACCGGCCATCGTGCGGGCCACCTCGTTCCGCAAAGGGCTCTTCCACGATTTCGAGCACTTCAAAGCCAACCTGCCCGATACGCTGACGCCCTTCGTCATCAACCCGCTGCGCACGGCGAATGGCAACCCGAAGCGCGCGCGCCTCGAACTTTCCTCGGGCGACCCGCGCGTGCTGTGGGGCTTCTGCGATGGCAAGCGGCTCTATGTGAACGCAGGCCGTTTTTTCGTGGAACTGTTGCGCGTGGGCAAGGACTTCACCACCGTGCTGCCCACCCCTGAGCCCAAGGAGAACACCTATGCCGCCATGGCCCTGCCCATCCCCGGGCTCTACGGTGCGCTTTTCAACTCTGTTGCCACGTTCATACTGACCCCGCCGCCCGCGACCGGTCCGGCCTATTGGGCCTACAAACTGGACCTGCTCACCGGCCGATTGAACATCAGCGGTTTCGCCGTGCCGAAAGTGATGACCAGTCGGCACTACTTCATCCTGGATGAGGACAGCCCCGATGGCTCTTCCGTCACCATCCGGTCAGGCGACAGCCTGCTCGTACAGCTCAAGCCCGGCACATTCTTCGAGTTCAGTCCGGAGCGGCGATTGGAACCGATCACCCTCACCTTGAAAGCATCTTCGGGCCAAGCCGCAATGATCTCCCTCGACACGTACCGGCTCGACCCACAAGCATTCACCTTGCGCATCAGGAAAGACGGTTCGTTGGCGGTGAAGGAACCACCCGAACACATGACCGCCACCGTGATCGATGAATTGAGGGAACCCGATCGCGCACCGCTGCCGGAGTGAACACCGATCAGGCCAGCGGATCGGCCAACAGCAGTTCCGGGTACTCGAACGGTTCGCTGGCCGCGGCCGAGTTGCCCGCACCGTCCTTGCCCAGTAATGGTCTCACGGGATGTGCCACCATGCCATCTGCAGGGAACGGTTTGATGAGGCCCTTGATCGCTTCTTCATCCGATGTGCTTGTGATGGTGGCCAACCATAACGCCTCGTCGTCCGGGCTGAGGATGACCGGCATGCGCGGGTCGGACGGTCCGCTCTTGCCTGACCCGGGATTGTTGTGTATGCGGCGGAGCAGTTCGTTCGCTCCTGTGGTGACGATGCTGAACGTGTGCACGCGTTCACCGCTCTCCGGGTCCTTCCACACCTCCCACAACCCGGCCAAAGCGAAGTGATCGCGGTCCTTCAAGCGTATGAAATACGGATACGTCTTCTTCCCGAAGTGATGATGCTCGTAGAACCCTTCAACATGCACAAGGCATCGCTTGCTGGTCGCCGAAGAACGGAACGCAGGCTTCTCGAAAATGCTCTCGCCCCTTGCGTTCAGTGTTTGGTTCCAGAGCTGCTTGCGTTGTGCGTCGTCCTTCACCCATGCTGGCACCAGTCCCCAAAGCGAGAGCTGCGGATCGCACGGTGCATCGTCGGTGTACACCACCATCCGTGGATGAGCAAAGGCGTTCGCGAAATGATGCCCACCTGGAGCAAGCAGTTCAGGGAAAGGGCTGAGCAGGCGGGTGAGCTGCTCCACGGCCTTTTGGTCGCCGCGGCTCTTGGCAATGCGCAACGACATTTCCGTGCGGGCCTTCACACCGTAACACATGCGGCGAAGATGGGCGGCGGAATACGTTCCTTCGGCCCATGCGCTTCCTGCCCCACGAACACGCCGATGTGACCGCTGCACTGCGGGAACACGGTATTGATACAGCAGCGGTGCTGTTCGTGAAGCGTCGTGGCAGGTTGCATGTGGAACTGCCCGGCCGCAGCGATGCCTTCGCGTTCTTCCGGGAGAAAAGCACCAAGCTCGATGAGCTGGGCCGCTGGCAGGATCGCGTGGACTACTTCATTGGCGCGGACAAGAAGAACCCGTGCGACTGGTCAACAGTGCTGGGTTCGTTCAAAGCCTGGTTGGCGCAGCGTTGAAGTTCATCACGCTGCTACATTGTCGTCCGCCGGTTGACGTTTTCCACGTCAGCGAACGCCGGTGCCGGATCCGTTGAACCATGAAGCATGTCCTTTCCGCTTGAAGAGATCACTTCCGACTTTCGCGAAGTGAACGAACGAACCGCCGCGCAAGCCGATGCGCACGACCTGTCCCGCAACGGCGGGATCGAAACGGAGATGGCCGCACTGGCCGCCCGCTTCGTCAACAGCACCAACCGCCACGTCTTCCTCACCGGCAAGGCGGGCACCGGCAAGACCACCTTCCTGCACAAGTTGGCCGGCAGCACGCACAAGCGCTATGTCATCCTGGCGCCCACGGGCATTGCCGCGCTCAACGCGAAGGGTGTCACCATCCACAGCCAGTTCCTGCTGCCCTTCGGCGCCTTCCTGCCGGAGAAGCAGCGGCCGCTGGACCTACCGGACGGCGCCTTCCACGACCAGGATTCTCTGACACGGCGTCATCCGCTCAATACGATCCGCCGCAACGTGCTGCGCGAACTGGACCTGCTCATCATCGATGAAGTGAGCATGCTGCGGGCCGATGTGCTCGACGCGATCGACTTCCGCATGCGCGCCGTGCGGCAGAACCGTTACCAAAGCTTCGGTGGTGCGCAAGTGCTGCTCATCGGCGACCTGTACCAATTGCCGCCCGTGGTGAAGGACGATGAGTGGCGCGTGATGCAACGCTACTACGCGAGCATGCACTTCTTCGAGAGCCAGGTGATGAAGCAACACGGCTACGCGCACATCGAACTCGACAAGATCTTCCGGCAGCATGACGACAACTTCATCAGCGTCCTCAACAACCTGCGCAACAACACCGTTTCGCAGCACGACGTGGACACCCTGAACGCGCACTACCGGCCTACCATCAGTGCCGCGGAAAGCGAAGGTGTCATCACCCTTACCACGCACAACTACAAGGCCGACGAACTGAACCAGCGCGCGTTGGCGCAGCTGCCCGGAAAAGCCCACGCGTTCGAGGCGGACATCGACCCCGACTTCCCGGAGAGCATGTACCCAGTACTGGCGAGGATCGAATTGAAGGTGGGTGCCCAGATCATGTTCGTGAAGAACGACATGGAAAAAGCCTACTTCAACGGCAAGCTGGCACGGGTGGAGAAACTGGACGATGACGGGATAACAGTGCGCATGTACGATGGTGCCGGTGACAAGCCCGCCCAAGGCACCTACAAGTTGAAGCGCGAGATCTGGGAGAACAAACGGTATGTGATCGATCCATCCACCAAGGACCAGAAGGAAGAGGTGCTGGGCACCTTCGAGCAATACCCGATCAAGCTGGCCTGGGCCATCACGGTGCACAAGAGCCAGGGCCTCACCTTCAGCAAGGCCATCATCGACGTTGGTCAAGCCTTCGCACCGGGACAGGTCTATGTCGCGCTTTCGAGATTGCGCTCGCTCGACGGTCTCATCCTGCGCACGCGCATCGACCCGAGCGTAGTGAGCAACGACAAGGATGTGGTGGCCTTCACGCAGCGCGGCTTTGAGCAAGAGCCGTTGAGCCAACAACTGAAGGCCCGGCAGCGCGAGTACCTACAACAACTGCTCACCGGCACCTTCGACCTGGGCGATCTGCTGCGCAAAGTGGAATACACGCAGAAGGACCATCCGGAGACGGCACAGTTCGAGGATGAAAGCATGAAGACCGCGCTGCAGGTACTGCGCGATGTGCTGCGCACAGAAGAAGAGAACACCCAGAAGTTCCGCAACCAGTTGATGCGGCTCTTGGCCGAGGACAAGCGCGAGGAACTGCTCATGCGGATCGAAAAGGGCGGTGCCTACTACAGCGACATCCTTTGGGTTCGGATGAAGGCGCTGTTCCAACACATGGCGCAGGCCGAAACGCTCAGCCGCACCAAGGAGTACGTGACCGCCTTGCGCGAGATCGACGGCATGCTGATGAAGCGCATTGCCACCATCGCCAAGGTGGGTTACGTCACCACCTGCATCCTCAACGGCGAGGAGGTGAAGAAGCAAGAGGAACTGGAGCGTGGACTATCGGCCAAGCGCGCGGCCATGGTGGGCGAAGCGCGCGCATGGGCCGAAGAACACCGGCCGAAGAGCAGCGGCAAGACCGGTCGGAAGCGCAAGCAGCGTTCAGGCACTGACGACGTGCCGGATGGCGCCGGTAGCGTAGACCCACCGGGTCGGCCCGCAAAAGGCGCCACCTACGAGAAGACCTACGCACTGCACAAAGCGGGATGGACGTTGGACCAGATCGCCGCTGAACGCAGCATGGCCAAGAGCACCATCGAAGGGCACTTCGCTCGGGGCATCGGAGAAGGTCTGTTGGACATCGAAAGTCTGATGCCCGCAGGAGAACGCGACGCCATTGCGGACTGGATGCGTGAGCACCCGACCGAAGGCCTCAACGGCGCACAGAAGAACTTCGAAGGAAAGTTCAGCTACGGGCAGCTCAGGATGGTGCAGGCGTGGGTGAAGAAAGGAGAGTGAGCGATGTGCACCAGCAGCGACCCCGTCCGCAGGAGCCTCTTTTCCAGATGGATCCGCCGGGCGTGGTTGACCCTAGCGGCTTGTGCCTTCGTTGTGGTGCTGGCCGCCGTGCTCTTCCGCGTCGACGGCTTCGTCAGCCTAGCCAATGAGCCGATGGTGGCCACCCTGTACTGCGCTATGGTCGCCGCGATGCTCCTGGGGTTTCTATGTTCTGTACTACTTCTCGTGGTGTATGGAATTCGGGGCTACAAGCGGTGGTCGCGACCGCGTGTTGACCGGAGATAGCCCGGCACTCCGGCCGGGCTGTTCATCGGTCGATCAACGAACGTTAACGACCTTCATTGCCATTGCGTGGAACAACAAGCGTTGGTCCCCGCATGGCCGCTTCGCACCCAACTACCTTCACCCCCGCACACCAGAATGCGCATTCGCGCGTTGTGCCTTCTCACCAACCCTATCCGCTCCCTGATATGAACGTTCCCATCCTCTGGGCCGACGACGAGATCGACCTCCTGCGCCCCCACGTGCTCTTCCTGCAAGAGAAGGGCTACGCCGTGGACACCGTGAACAACGGCATCGACGCCGTTGACAAGGTGAAGGCCAAGGAGTACAGCGCCATCCTGCTTGATGAGAACATGCCCGGCCTCAGTGGCCTGGAGACCTTGCAGAAGATCAAAGCCTTCGCGCCCCAAACGCCCGTGGTGATGATCACCAAGAGCGAGGAGGAACACATCATGGACGATGCGATCGGCAGCAAGATCAGCGACTACCTGATCAAGCCGGTGAACCCCAACCAGATCCTGTTGGCGCTGAAGAAGCACATCGACGGGCGCCGCCTGGTGAGCGAGAAGACCAACACCAACTACCAGCGCCAGTTCGGGCAGTTGAGCCTTCGGATCAGCGACCGCCTGAGCATACAGGAATGGAAGGAGCTCTACAGCGACCTGGTGCGCTGGGAGCTGGAATTGCAAGGCGGCCAGGACAGCGGCATGGTGGAGATCCTGCGCAGCCAATGGAACGATGCCAACGAAGTCTTCTGCCGTTACGTGGGCGACCGATACATCGACTGGGTGAACGGCAAAGGCCAGGACATCCCGCTGCAGAGCCACCAGTTGTTCCGCACGAAAGTCGCGCCGCACCTGAAGGACGGGCAGCCGCTCTTCATGGTGCTCATCGACAACCTGCGGCTGGACCAATGGCGCATCCTGGAACCCATCATCGGCGAGTACTTCCGCGTGGAAGAGCAGGACGTGTTCTTCAGCATCCTGCCTACCGCCACGCAATACGCCCGCAACGCGCTCTTCGCCGGGGTGATGCCGAGCGAGATCGAGAAGCGCTTCCCCGGCAAGTGGATCGGGGAGGAAGAAGAGGGCAGCAAGAACGCGCACGAGGAAGAGTTCCTCGGCGACCAGTTGAAGCGCCTGGGCAAGAACGTGAAGTACAGCTACCACAAGATCACCAACCTGGCGCAGGGCCGCAAGTTGGCTGACACGCTGGACAATCTGATGGGCAACGGCTTCAACGCCATCGTGTACAACTTCGTGGACATGCTGAGCCACGCGCGTACCGAGATGGAAGTGATCCGCGAGCTGGCCGAAGACGAACCCGCCTACCGCAGCCTCACCAAGAGCTGGTTCGAGCACAGCCCGCTGCTGGACATCATCAAAGGCATTGCGCAGCGCGGTGGCCGCATGGTCATCTGCACCGACCACGGCACCGTGCGCGTGACCGAACCCACCAAGGTGGTGGGCGACCGCAACACCACCAGCAACCTGCGCTACAAGCACGGCAAGAACCTCACGTACGAAGCGCGCGAGGTCTTCGCCATCAAGGATCCCGCGAAGGCGTTCCTGCCGCGCACCAACGTGAGCACGGTGTACGTGTTCACGCGCAAGAACCAGTACTTCGTCTATCCGAACAACTACAACCAGTTCGTCAACTTCTACCGCAACACCTTCCAGCACGGTGGCATCAGCATGGAGGAGATGATGGTGCCGGTGGCGTACTTGACGCCGAGGTGAGCAAGGGCGTTCAGCCCAAGTGACAAAGCACAAGTGTCAAGTGCCAAGGCGCAAGGCAGAAGCAACACTCTCGTCATCCAGAGGAGTCCCCGACGAGGGATCCCGCCTGAACCCGTGGTGTAACGCTGGCGTGGCCCAGCTCTCCCGTCATCCCGACGAGGAACCTGTCCTGACGAAGGAGAGAAGGAACCCCGCCAGGACCAATGGCACATAGCTGGCGTAGCCGGATCCCGTTGTGTCCGAACATCACGCGGGATCCCTCCTTCGCCGGGATGACCCAACAATGGCGTTGTGCCGGGCAACTCAAGTCCTTGCCCGCCGAGCCACCATTGCGTGCACCACATAGAGCAGCCCTGGCACCGCGAGCCACAAGAACTGTGGCCGCAACAAGTCGGGGCGCAGCACCAACAGGCCCGCGAGGCTGAGCACGACGAGCGCACCACCAAGTAGTTCCCACTTGTACGCCAGCGCCAGACCGATGCTCGTGCACACGGGGAAAAGCAGAAATGAGAGCATGTCCGCCTTGTTGTTGAACTCCCATGCGTTCGGGCCGTTCGCGTCGCCAGAGAGGTGACCGAAGAGCATGAACAACAGGAAGCCGAGCAACAAAGTGCCGGTGACGCGGGCTAACCAGTACACCGAACGTTCGGCGAAAGATGCGTGTGCCATTCGGACAAAGATGCGCCAGCACTGCGATCGGGCAACACTGTAAGAACCTGCTTGGGATCTCTTGAACGCAGGGCTCCAAGGCTATTT